>CALEPS010000001.1 GCA_937910305.1 uncultured Bacteroidales bacterium
ATAGTGTACACCCCGTTTATGAGGCGTACTTCCCGCCGGAAGTGAGACAAACTCATATCCAGAAGACTTCAAGCGGTCCATTACCCGTATTTTTAAGTGCTTTGACATAGTACGTATCTTATTGATTTATAGCGTGTTGGTGCGTAGTTGTATTTAACAAAGTCTAGGACTGGTCTTGAGCGGAGTCTATTTTGACTCTTTTTAGGGTTTGTTTAGTCCTCAAATTCGCTGCAAAGATACAACAAATTTTTGGAATATGCAAATTTTTTGACAAAAGCTGTCAAAAATCAGCTATCAGCCATCAGAAGTCAGAAGTCAGCCATCGAGAGGCAGCTCTGGACGATTGGCAAGCACACAAATGAGGGAAAGCCGGATTATCCGGCACAACGGACGCTATAGAAGAATCCGGCGGCAAAAATGCCACCGAAAGGGACGACGGAGGTTTGCTAAAAAAAAAAGGAACAGGCTCGCCGGTACATCGGCGAGAGGGAGACAAGAGGGCGGCAAAAAAGGAGCAAGCAGAGACCAAACAGAAAGAATAGATTATTGGAGTTCTAAATTTAAGACTTTTTCGATGATTGGAGCCATGTCATAATATCTATACTCGGCGAGACGACCACCGAAAATGACGTTTTGCTCATTAGCGGCGAGGGCGCGGTATTGGTCAGCAAGGGCATTGTTGCGCTCATCGTTGACAGGATAGAATTGCTCCATGCCGGGTTTGTATTCCGTAGAGAATTCTTCGCTGATGACGGTTTTAGGGTTTTCGTACACGGCTTGTCCGAAAGTTTCAAAATGTTTGTGCTCGATTATGCGTGTATATGGCACTTCGTGCGAGGTGTAGTTGATAACCGCGTTACCTTGATAGTTCGGGGTGTTTTCTATACGGGTTTTGAAGGTTACCGTGCGCCAGTCGAGGCGACCGAGTTGGAAATTGAAATACTCGTCAATCGGACCCGTATAGACCAATTGGTCTGCTATCTCGCGCCATGAATCTTTATATTTCTGGAAGAAGTCACAGTTGGTTTTCGTTTCAACGCCTTCCATGAGTTTGTTAATGAGGGCGTTATAGCCGCCGATGGGAATACCTTGGTACAGATCGTTGAAATAGTTGTTGTCAAAAACAAAACGCAGAGGCAAGCGGCGGATGATAAAGGCAGGCAACTCTTTACAGTCCCTCCCCCATTGTTTTTCTGTGTACTCTTTGATGAGTTTCGTGTAGATGTCGCGTCCGACCAGAAGGAGGGCTTGTTCCTCAAGGTTGCGTGGCTCTAAGCCGCCAATCTTGGCAGCTGCTTCTGTGCGCTGCTCGTGTATTTTGGCCATAGCGTCAGCCGGTGTTTTTACATCCTGCCACATTTGGCAAAAGGTGTTCATGTTGAACGGCAGATTGTACAACTCGCCGTGATAATTGGCTACGGGACAGTTTGTATAACGGTTGAATGGCACAAGGGAGTTGACGAAATTCCACACTTCTTTATTGGAGGTATGGAAGATATGCGCGCCGTATTTATGGACATTAATACCTTCTATTTGTTCACAAAAGACATTTCCGCCCAGATGCGGACGTTTGTCTATGACGAGACAGGATTTGCCGGATTGTTTCGCCTTGTACGCAAATGTTGCTCCGAAGAGCCCGGAGCCAACTATGAGGTAGTTGTAATTCTTAATCATGACACATTTTTTATTCTGCTTTTATCCAGACTCGATCGTTCTTTAGAATACTTTTCCATTTATTCGATTTTTCAGGCTTAAATGTGTACAATTCCGGCGTAATAAGTAAATCATAATCTTCATATAAGTCGTTCATGTATGGTTGCTTTTTATAATAGTCTTGTCTAGACTGGGACTTTTGCTCTTTGTCTTTACGAGCATGCTTTTCTCCTTTCATAAATGTAAAGGATTTGGGGTAATCAGCAGTACCTTTTAATTTCCCATACTCATAAAGATATCGAAAACATGGAGACTCCCATCTATCGACAAATATCTTTCCTTCTGTATAATTAGCAGAGATAAAATCTCTATACGCATCACTTCTTGCTTTGTAGTTATCTTTCAACATCATGCCGACAGATGAAATTTTGTAAACAAATAATAGAAGCAATATATATTTGACATCTAGAAATTCCAAAACTTTTTTCAGTACCTCACCTCCTAAAGCGCAAGCAGAAATAATAAGTAAAGTAATCATAGAAATACATCGCCTACATGAACCCTCCCATGGATGAAGACCCAATATGGATAATACAAAGAAGATAGTATTTGTTGCAATAGCGAGGTATAATACACCTTTATATTTGCGAATTGTATCTGAATTACGGAATTTAAAAATTATCCACAAAAGTATTACTATAAATAGTATGATATTCTGGGATTCTGGCGTGAAAATTACCGTGGGGTTTGAACTAATATAAGGTAAATAACTCAGAGCTTCTACGCGTGGATTTTGAAACCTCATTGCAAATATATAATCTGCTATTAACGTCCCAAATAAAGGCAAAGCATAAACGCACATTTCAAGAATTTTATTTTTAAGCGTAATATCTTGGTTATATATAAGATACAAGATGTAGGTAGATGCGACAAATGCTACTATGATAAATGAATATCTTGAAGTCATAAAGAAAGCAAGCAAGATAGACCAAAGTAGAAGTTTTTCATACGATATACTTTTCTGTAATGATTCGATTGCCAATACACTTATAATCACACCTAATACCTCCATGCTATATGCCCTAATTTCAAACGCTTCAGACAAAATCATCATATTCAAAAAAGGTATTAGCCCTGCAAGTGAAGCAATATATTTATTCTTAGTCCAGTTATATGAAAGAACAATAAAACCCAAAATAGACAAGAGAAAAAAAGATAAAGGTAGCATACGCAACCATCGATGATGATTACTTATTTTTGACCAATAATGTAACAAAATGCCAAAGCCCCCGGGATCCAAATTATAATTCTGGTTGTTCACTATGACATCATATAATGTACCACACTCTGACATAGGAGCAGAATCGTGGTTCAGTCCTTTCGCTATCCAAAATTGCCCTGCTTCGTCAAACCATAGATATGGATTATTAAAATACCGAGCTGACACTAATAAGATTCCTAAATATAATAAAATGACAATAGGAATAAATAATTTCGAAGTGAAGTTATTAAATGCTTTCATCGTAAATTTCTATTTATGGTTTGGAAATCGGTTAGGGCTTTGAGGCCAATTTTGAAGATGCGGCGCATATTGATGGAGTTGACGCCACCTTGGCGGGGACGGAAAGTAATCGGATACCAACCGATATTATAATGCCAACGGACTGCAATCGCACTTACGGCTACATTCGCCAAGTTGTAATCCTGCGGGATTACATTTAGAATAGGGATGAGTTTGTCCACTTTTAATAAACGGAACGGTGTGTTGGCATCTTTGACCCACACATGGAACATGAGCCACACTACCAAGCGCAGAGTTTTGGTCACAAAGACACGGCTTAAGCCATCCTGTCTGCCTCTGCGCGTGCCTATTTGGAAATCGTAATTATGGCGATTCTGCCACATTTGCCAAAACTCCTCGGGCAAAGTCTGTCCATCACTATCGGTTTGGAAGATGTAATCCGCTTTGTTCGCTATAGCATAGCGGTATAAATATAAGACGGTTGCGCCGTGACCGGAATTGGGTTTGTCAAGAGGCGCAAGAAGCGGGTATTTGGACTGCAGGCTTTGCATGATAGCAAACGTCTTGTCCTTGCTACCATCATTGGCGATGACCAGATGAGCCTCGTTGCCTTCGGCATTGATTTTCTCGCAGACGGGATGCCACTGGGCGATAACTTCCTCAATGTTTGCCTCCTCATTATAGGCTGGCAAAACGAAATAGATTGTGTCCATATATAGTTGAAAGTAAAAAGTTATTTGCTAAAAGTTATGAACTTGTTCAGTACAAACTGGATTAAGGCAACAACTACGATAGAGATAAGCTTACATACCAACTCATTCATTCCGCCGAGCGTAACCATCAGATAGAGCATTAGTTCACTGATGCCTAAACCGGTTAAGCCTACGGTATAGAAAGACAAGAAACGCTTGGTAGTCTTGTCTTTTACCTTGAAATTAAATGAACGATTGAGTAGAAAAGAAGTGAAAATTCCCACATGAATACTGATGATATTTGCCCATAGGTAAGGCATAATATCAAATTGACATAGCGCTGTATAAACGCCGAAGTCCAAGGTAGCGCAAAAGCCACCGATTATCCCATATAGAATGAGATTGCGAAATCGAAAATAGAGTTCTTTAACCATCAAAAACGCGGATTCCTTGTAATTGCTTACTCGCTCCCTGAGGTCGTAGGAAAAACCCAATCGTTTCGAATAAGCAATGCAGAAACCCACGCTGTGTATATACCTACACACGTGCACCAAATAGTACACGTGGACGTATAAACACCCCATGGGCATCTACCACTACTTGTTTTGAAAACGACTTTTGAAAGTTCCTACGTTTCAGGAAGTCAAAAACAAGCGTTAGTAAACGCCATTAATTATGTCTGCTCCCTCACTCCGAAATATCACGCAGACATCCCAGCGTGAGTTTGCGGGTGCAAAGATACAACAAATTTTTGGAATATGCAAATAAAATAGCATTTTTCGGAAAGCAAAGAAATAAAAGAACCGCTGAAGAAGGGGCAGAAAGGGCAGGTGAAAACGGATAAAATATGCCAAAATGGCAGAAAAAAGCCGTGGCATGCATTTTGTATTTGCATATGTCAAAAAAAAGCAGTACCTTCGACAATATTCTACGACCGTCCACAGGACGCTTGATCGAGCGGAGCTCTTCACCCGCCATGAATGGGGACCCCTTCGAAAGTACAGTCGCGTCCTGCAGACCATACGCAAGAATGAGCGGGATTTTTGAAAAGGGCTGTGCCCTCTCTTTTAGTGC
>CALEPS010000002.1 GCA_937910305.1 uncultured Bacteroidales bacterium
CGTACTCTGCGCCGCATACCTTCCACAGGTAGGCGGTCATGGTCTTTTTGCCGGTGGCGGTGTCCTTCTGGGCGATGAAGTCCAGCTGGTCCTGCGAGATCTTGTTCAGATCTTTCCGGCGGGTAGCGACCATCGCGCGCACCTCGGTGAAGCGCTCGCGGTTAGCCAACTCAGTGGCGGACGGCTGTGTGCTGCGGTTGTACTCGCCTACCATGTAGATACGCGTGCAGACGGGGTTGGACGTCGGCGCCACACGGTGGGTAGCCAAGAGAGCATTGCTGTGGTCGCTGTGAGGAGCACCTTTCTTCGGACGGCTTGACAAAAGGCCTGAAACATAGTCAATACCTTTTGCCCATTTTACTTTTGCCATAGTAGTTAAGGTTTAGGTTTCACACTAATGTTACGAACTCATTCTTTATAGACGCGAGTGCTTTACGTCTTTGGTGTTACCGTTTCTTCACGCCTTGGTACTCCTCTACCGTTTTGGTAGTGATGGTCTGGGTCGTTTTCGCGGAGTCGTTCTGCTGAACGTAAGTTGCGGTAGTGGAGATGGTTCTCCACGCCTTGCAACTACAGACGCCGATGGCGAGTGCGCTAAGCGCTAACGATACGAATAATAGCTTTCTCATCTTCTTCGAGGTATTGGGTTACTTTGATAAATGAATTAACTATCTGCATAGCCCGGAAGTTCACAAGGATACAACCGGTGGAGTGTTCAGGCTTGGTGCCCATATGGATTCGGATGCCGTCGCGGTCGGGAACATCGAGGATCTGCGGGAGGGGTTTCTTGAACTTGGGTGACCAGGTGATATCGAGGACATACTCTCCTTCTGGAATGAGGAAATCGGCGTTCTCGATGGTGTCCGCGAGGTAGGTGGCATCGTTATACGGTATCTCCATCGTACCCAGTACGGCTTTACCCTCCGTTTTCTTTCGTGTCAGGACTGCTACTCTCATTGGTTCGTTGTTTAAACTTGTAGGTGTAATCTATCCCAAAGAGTGCGCCGGCGAACGTGGCGACCTCTCCGAATCCTATGAGGAGCGATTCGTGGATCTGCCCGAGCGGGTCGATATAAACGCCGCAGAAGAGCATAACCAAACCTCCGATGGAGAGCACCGCAGCGGTGACTAATTGGATAATATTTTCGCGTTCATTTTTCATTTGCGGTGCAAAGGTAGTACAAAAAAACGAAGCGACCAAGAAAGCCGCTCCGAAAAGTATTTCCAAGAAATAGTTTTCACTCTTTGGTGAGGTCATAGCCCGCATAATTGGAGAAATGTGCGGCTTCTCCGGCGGTTAACCAGCACTCACCGTCCTTGTGCTTGCGGAGATTGAGTAGCGGTCGCGACACCTTTCCGTACTTGCTTATCCAGCCGTACATGAGTATCTGAAACCCTTTCTCTCCGCAGGGGTAGTGGATAGCCCTCTCCAGCCGCGCACAGAGGGTAGTGAATGTGATAGCGTCCTTATTCATTTCAGCACCCCCCTTAATTTGAGTTTGTCGGCGAGTTCGAGGACTTGCTTGGCGTTGAGTGTCTTGTTCTGCGGCTCGCGCAATGATGCGCGAGAGGTGCACGGAGTCAGCTCTTCGGGATAGTAACTGTAGTAATCGGCATAGTTTCTCATCCCGGCTTCCCAGAGTGCGTCGATGATCTCCTGTCGCGGAACGGCAATATCCGCAATATGCAGTGCTACCTTTGCCATCTGTGCGCATGCTACGATAAAGAGCCAATGCCCATTACGCGGCACATTGCCTTTGGTATTCCGTTTTGCAAAGAAGCCGTTTTTCCGGCGCTGGATATGATATCCGAATCCTCGTCCGATCGAGCCTGTAAAAGACTCGCATTGTTCTGTTAAAATAATTTTCATAATTGTATAAAATTTAATTCTGAACCCGTAAATGACCGCTAATTACCCCTTATTTGTCTCTATTATGTCACACGCATAGAACCGCGCGACGATATAGCCTCGGAGTGTGGCATATTTCTTGCCGTTATACTTAAGGTTATCCTTTCGCCAAAGCCTATAGTATCGCTCCTTCTCGTCTTCAGTGAGTGCGGAATAGAACCTCGCTGCGTCGGAGAAACGCTTGCGCAGACCGAGTTCTTTGTTGGAAATAGTACCGGGTCTGTCGTAGTACTTTTGAATGCGGATTTTTTGTCGCCCGGAAGGTGTTACATACGCGACTAGTTTTTCGGTGTACCACTGTCCGTTAATGTCTCGTTTACGTGTTTCGGAAAGAGTACCTCGTACCTTACCGAATACTTTAGGAAATTCACATGATGCCATAATTGTTAAAAAATTAAATTGTTTTGGGTTTTTAATGCCGCATACGAGGCGGCGTAGTTACTAAAATTCGTTTTCAGTATGCGCTTTTCTAAAGCGCGTAGTCAACTTTTACCAATCGCGGACCCATTCTAGTCCGAAAAGCTCCATAGTGGCGCGTGTGCAGAGTTTGTAGGCTCCGTTGTAGCGGACTTGTACGATGTCGCCGGGTTCGTCGCCTCGGAGGAAAACGGGCTGCGGTTCTTCGTAATTGTTGAGGTAGAAATAAGGGTTCCTTTCTTCGGTCGTTCTTCCTTCCTCGCACAAGCATTGCAACTCGCAAAGGATGGCATTTTTCTTGACGTCCGAGAATGTCGCCCAGAGATTTCGGCAAGCATTTTTGCGGTTTTCATACTCTACAGGTACTATAAAGGTAGCCCAAAAATCTTTAAAATCTAAAAAATTCTCTGTCTTCTTTTCTTCTGTACGCGCGTCCTGCGCGGGAGAAGATAGTTGATTTTCGTTCATATTATTATTAATAGGGGGGTTATTAGGGGGGAGCACATTTTGTGTCAAGTCTGTCACAGATTGTGACAAATCTGTCACAGATCGTGACAAGTCTGACACATTTTGTGACAAGGCAAACAGTTTGTTGTCTCTCCTTTCTACGACCCCCAAGTTCAACAATTTTTGCACGGCTCTGCGTGCAGTTTCGTACGAGATGACGAAAGGCATAGCGGCGGCGAGTTCGCGGTAATTGCCATACCATCCTCTACCCGCGCGGGTACATTTGAGGATAGCGGCAAAGATGCACGCCTCGTTGGCATTGAGGTTGCAGCCGCTGTAAGTCTTATCGTCGAGAAGGAGTTTCATTCTGAATATTATTAAACTTTCGTGATAAAACCGATAAAGTTCTCACATTTGAAGGAGCGCCATGCTTTCTTCTCGAGGTCGTAATAAGTGAAGACACCGGGGGCGGGTTCTTTGGCTGTTGACCCGTCAGTTTTTGGACGATGCTCCTCGGGGATGAGTTCGAGATTGAGCGTACCGGTAGCCTCTCGGATTGATCCGTCGGTTTTGAAATAGGAGAAGCGGTAGATGCCGTTTCGTAGTTTGAGCCGGAAAGATTCAAACCACCATGCGTACTTGACCGCCAGGCTTTGTGTGATAGATACTCCCCGTAGGATGACGGGATTATTTTTTTGCATTGCGTGTGCCGCTCTCATCAGGCGGCGAAGTTTCTTGATGTCGTTCATGTTGATTAATGAATAATGATTAATGAATATTGAATATTTTTAGAATTGAAACTCAACTTCGATGTCATAAAATGATTGCAGGCAGACGGTCAGTTCGCGTTGCGGGAGATAGAGGATAGCGCGCAGAATGTCGAAGGTGAGATGCCTGTACTTGTATGGCGATATAGCTTCTTTGATCTTTGCCATACGAGCGAAATAGCGCAGGAGGTATGACCGCTGAATGGCAACAGGGTTGATGCCTTTGTTTCGCAACTTATGCAAGAATCCCCCGTCTCGGGCATTGAGCGCATTGGTGATGCAGCGCAGGTTTTCGATGCAGTTATCGGTTGTGCAGCCGTTGATATGGTCAATCGTCATGCCTTCAGGGATAGTCCGCCCGGCAGCCATCCAAACAGCGTGTGAAGCAAGTATGCTTTTGTTTTTTCCAAAGGCATGCTTAAATTGGAGATATTCCGCTTTGCCATGCGCATAAGGTTTCCCTTGTTTTATTCCGGTCGCATTCTGCACTACCTTTCGTCCGTCGGGAAAGACTTCTACGCCGTAGTTGTGCCGCATGGAGCAATAGAAGGAGATGCCGGTCTCGGGGCATGTGCCGACATAGCGCACCTCGACGTTGTTGCAAAGGAAAGACGGCTCTGCGTCCGGCTTTCGGATGATTTCAAAACTGCGCATAACACTCAGGAATTTGGGCACCGAAGACACAGGCGCAGATGAAACACAAGGCTGCAAGGATCGCAAGCACAATAACATGCTGGTAGCAAGTCCATGAGAAAGGCAGGGGCTTCGTGCAATTCTCAAAGAAGAGCATGAAAGCGACCGTGCCGACTACCAGAAACAAGGCGATAAACACCGAAGATAAAAAAGTATAAATCATGTTGTTCGGCGTTTGCCGAACAGAAGACCGCTGCGCTGACAGAATACAGACCGCTGCGCTGACAGAATACAGACCGCTGCGCTGACAGAATACGGACCGAATTACACCATGCGGATGGTAAACAGACCGTTTCACTGACAGACCTAATTGCATCTGTTCGGACCCCTACGCCGTGAGGGGGAAAAAGTTAAAAGTTCAGGTGCATGCAAACGCAAAGCACCACCTCCGATTTTCGAAAGGCGGTGCAAAGGTAGGTATAAAAAAACGAGCCCTCGAAAATCGGGACTCGTTCGGTACAGACGGTACTCGTTCGGTACTTTCGGTACTAATTCGGTACAAAATCGGTACAAAATCGGTACTAATACCGCGTGTTGTTATAATGCTTTTTGAACACCTCGTAGCCGAATGGCAGAGGTATGATCTTAGCTAACTCATCGTACATCACTTGCGCGTTGTAATGCGCATCGATATATGCTTCTTTTTGCCATGATTGCAACTCACGGACAAAGGCTCGTGTCTTATCTTTCCGCCCTTGAATAGATTTCTGTAAAGCCTCAATGATTGATGCTTCTTTCTTCTCCTGCTTCGCTTTTTTTGTAAAGATGATAGAATCTATAGAATCCGATGGTTCTTCCTGTACGGATTCAATATTATCGGTTTCGCATGCACGGATAACAGAGGCTGCATCTTTTCCTCGTGCATCAATATTGTACTCGGTGCTGTTGTCGTGATATACGACATTTGAATTAATGAAAGTAGGTCTGCTCATAGCGTATAAAAAATGTACGAGCATGTGGAGCAGTAAACTGTGTCGGCAAACATAGAGCATGCCCCACACACCCATACAAGGGTTATGGGACATATTGCTTTTGCTCTTATAGTTTTGCCGACTTGTTTACAAAGAAATATGTCTAAATGAAAATACGTCCTCTTGTTTAACGTCCGGAGAAAGACGGTGCAAAATTACTGCTTTTTTGCGAAATATGCAAATAATTGTGCTATTTTTGTATATTATAGTTCTTGCTGTTGTCAATATAAGTCACGTTCCCGCCAATGATTTTGACTTCTTGAGAGGCTTGTTGTGCTTCTAATTGTTTACGCATCTTGATTAACTCTTTCTTCATCTCAATAACCTCGTCCACAACTTCGTTTGGTTTGCTTGGCTCTATGTTTCTAGAGAACGGAAGCGATTTTATATAGTCCTCCATGAATTTCCAATCGGGAGTGCCGGCAGGAGTAACGGGGAGTTTGATGCGAATGTTTTCTGTGTCATTAACGCGGCATTGTCTTCCATATGTCCATCTAAAAGACTCATTGAAATCTATAATCGTAGAAAGAAAAATTCCTACATATTGATTCATAGGGACTCCATCTTTACGCCTTATGATATTCACATCGCTAGTTGCACAAAAAGGCACGGGCTGATAAAATGCAGTACATTTAACTTTTTCAGTTGTTACTGCTCCTCCTTCAAATTCAGGTGAAAGACTAATTCTCTCTCCTACACCGTTATTTACAGCAGTAGCAGACAGATATGGAGTAGCCCCTTCCTCATATTCATTGCTATAATGATATTTACCCGCTTTAACATCGAATATATCCTTAATTACAAACCATTTCCAATCTTGTGTATTGAGTTTCATATTTTCTTGTTTTTGCGGAGTGGTGTAGTATTTTTGGAGCCAAACTCTTTGTGCTTTCTTAGGGAGTTGCGGGATAATCTGGTCTTTGACGAAATCTTCCATAAATTTCCAATCGGGGGTGCCTTCTTGGGTTACAGGGAGTTTGATTTTAGATTTATTCATTGCTTCCAAATCCCATTTCCTCCCATAACAAAATCTATATTGTTCCATCTCTATTAGATGGCAAAGGAACATTGCTATGTATCTATTCAACGAGAATCTTGGGTATAATACATTTACATCGTCTGTAGCCCAAAATTCTTTATCTTGATAAAAAGCATAGCCAATTGAACCGTTATATGAAACTGTAATTGTGTTGCCTTGATGTAATTGACTATCATTGCCTATAAATGCCGATAGTCCATTATTTGAGTCAATAGCACCAATATAACGGATATTTCCTTCCGTCATATTTTCTTTTGTAAGTCTTTTCCCTTTTCTTATATCAAAGATTTCGTCATAGCGAAACCATTTCCACGTACTTGTATCCATTTAGACCTCCTCGTTTTGAACCAAGAAAGCGGAATAGTCCACTAACTTCTGGATAAAGTCTTTTTCGGAAAGGGTGCTATAGTCCGTCTCCATGTATGCCTCTGCGCACCACTCGTCATCATAGCTGACTTTCTGCACCGCGGACAAACCTACCTCTGCTGTTCGTGTTTGGTAGAGCTGCAGCCATTTGTCGTGGATAGCTTTCCAAGCACCTTCTCCGGTTTTTGGGTCAACTCGCTCCACACGTCCAAGGTTTTTACGTTTCACAAATCCGTCTTCCTTAAAATAGCCAAAGAATGTAGGAATATTCGCGCTTTCGTGGCGGATACCTAATTCCCAAATCATACAACAAGCGACTACACTTGCGCCCGGGTAGAACATTTCTGCAGGGAGTGAAAAGACAGCGTCGAGGCGGTGGTGTTGCATCATTAGTTCCTTAAATTTCTTGATATCTCCGGTGTTGCCAATGGCACACTGCATAGGAAGTAGGACGGCAAGTTTGCCTGAGCCAACCGTCTCTGCTATATAGTACAAATAGTGTAAACCTTTGCTCGGGTCTTCTTTGCAGTCTTTTTTCCATGTAGCTACATAAGAGGGCTGGCAGTAAGGACGCTGCGCATTGTAAGGTGGGTTCATTAGTACTCGATTTATATGAGCATTCTTGATCCATTGCTCCAAATCGAAGCAGCTTCCCTTTCGCACATTAGAATTTCCATCTCCATGAATCAGCATGTTTGTAGTGCTCAAACCGAATGCTTTCTTTTCTGCCTCTATACCGAATATACGCTCCTTCTTTACTGTATTCCGCTCAGACTCAGTCTTGCAGTCATTAAGAGCATTCGTCATGGCACGCACAAGAAAAGCGCCACTACCACAACAAGGATCAAGCACGCGAGACATGTGGTTTATACCAATTACATCGCACATGAATGAAACAATATGATCAGGGGTAAAGGCTTGGTTTTTATCAGCTTTGCCAACGTACTTGTTAAAAGTAGTAAAGAATAGGTTCAGCAAGTCTTGCCCTTTTGCCGTTTCTTCATTGATGTACGGCATTATTCCGTCATTGATAAAATCAAGGATTGCGATTAAGTCCTCAGCCTTCAGAAGTTCTACCTTCTGGTCTTGTAACACTTCCGTATGAAGTATGGATAATTTATCTGCTCGATTGATGTCGCTGTCATTGCGCAACAAGTCGCACAATACTTTGTATATACCGGAAAGAATTTGCTCCGTTTCAAGTCCTTTGTACAATAATTGTCGTTTAAGCGCAAGAATGCAAGTGCCGACTAATTGACTGCGTAGCCGTTCATCTATCCCTAAACCATGCAATAATTCATTGAGACGATAAGTGTTTTTAATAACCTCCTCTTTGTTGTTTATACGTAAAGGAGCTACAATATTTCTATAGTCAGCAAACGAGGTCATTGCTATTTGTTCTTTAAGGAAAGTTTCATCAGACACTTCATCCCGCCACACGCGGATGCGGTCGTCATTAGTGTTCGCGAGAATACCTATGACAGCATAGCCAGTAAGGGCTCTTTCATATGCCATATAGGCATTGAGTTGTTGTTTTGCTTTTTCGTAAACGGTATCGAAATTCTGTTTCGTCTCCACGAGAACAGCAACACGTGCTTGTTTGTCTATGAAACGGATATCCAGGTTCTGAAAACTACCTGTCTTTACTGCTGCAAAATCTTTATGTGCAGCGGTGAATGCTTTGGGGTAACTAAACTCGTCGTTCTCAATATTGGTAGAAAGGAATTGGCGACCAATAGTATTTATAATCTCGGCTCTTATCATGGTATTATTTTACTTGGGGAATGGGGTGGCTCCAGTTATCGTGAGCCGCCAAACATTTGATATACGTCATGGCATCCTCGCTGCCTTTCTCGGCTGCGCGAATGAGAAGAAGTTCGCCCTCGTCAGGCGAGACAGTAAAGGCTTCTTTCGGAAATTCGGGATCTACATAATAGAGGTGCGAGGCTATGCCGGTTATGAAAAGCGCACGGGGGGCGTCGGTCGTAAAAGCCAAGTCCGCGTAGTGATTGATGCTATCGATGTTGTGAAAGACAGCACGGTCGAGCACCACCGGCTTGGGTGATGATCCGCGGCGGTAACCTAAGAACACGACAAGACAGGCGAAAAAAAGAGCGACCAGTACACAAAGTACTTGCCGCCCTGTATGAGGAGGTGTCAAAATGTTGTCATTTACAACATTTTGCCCATGGGGGGGTAAAATTAGACATTTTATTTATAATTTGTTTCATGGGGTATTATATTTGTATCTCAAACCGGTTGCAAAGGTACTGCTTTTTCGCGGAATATGCAAATAAAAGTGTCATTTGGGGCGATTTTTCCAACAGCCGGTTGATGCTTTCGTTTATCGGATGAGGGCGATGCTCAGTTCGTAGAGCAGATAGACCGGGAGCGTGACCAGCATGAGGGTGAAGGGGTCTCCGGTGGGGGTGATGACGGCTGCGAGGATGAGGATGCCTACAAAGACATGGCGTCTATAACGGCATAGCTGCTCCTTGCGGAGAAGACCTATCTTCGAGAGGGTCCATGTCAGAAGCGGGACCTCAAAAAGCAACCCCATGAGGAGCGTCAGTATGAGGAAAAGCGAGACATACGAAGACAGACTGATATGATTGACGACCAGCGGAGTGACCTGATACGTGCCGAGAAAGCGGAAAGAGACGGGGAAAATCAAGAGATAGTTCAACGCGATTCCCAGTCCGAAAAGCAAAACAGATGCGAGAACCAGCACGACGCTGTACCTTCGTTCCCGTTCGTAGAGCGCCGGAGCGACAAAGCCGTAGAGCCAGTACACGATAAAAGGCATAGCGATTACCAGCCCGGCAGCCATGGCTACCTGGAGATGGATGACGAAGGGCGCTGTCAGTTCCGTGTTGATGAAATTTAAGTCGAAAGTCGAAAGACCGCTACGCTCAAAGAAAAAAGCATTCAGCAGGCGATAGGTGATAAAGTCCGGATGGGCAGGTGCAAAGAGCAGGTCAAAGAGCCGGTCCTTGCAGCAAAAAGCACCGACAAAAGCAACCGCCCATACGCCCAGCGATTTCAACAGAACGGAGCGCAGTTCGTCCAGATGATCCCAGAAACTCGGCACGAGTTGAATTAAAAATTAAAAATTAAAAATTAAAAATTCTTCTTTTGGCTTTATGATTAAAGACCGTTCGCTTTGCTCACTAACAGAGTACAGACCGTTCGCTTCGCTCACTGACAGAGTACAGATCGCAGGCTCTGCCTGCTGACAGACCGATTATGTGTTAGCTAATAGTAATCCGGTCTGTACTCTGTCAGGCGCAGCCGGTCTGTATTCTGTCAGCGAAGCGGTCTCTATTCTTTCTCTTCTTTTTTCTCTTCTTTGTCTTCTTTCTCTTCCTTCTCGTTCATTCCGTCTTTGAACGAGCGGATGCCTTTACCTAATCCGCGCATCAACTCCGGGATCTTCTTGCCCCCGAAGATAAGCAGAATAACCAGTACGATTAAAATAATTTCCCATGTACCTAACATAATAGATTAGAATTTAAAGATTTATATTGATTGTTTCAATTGCTCCACGAAGCGGTCGATGCGCTGCATCTGTTGCGGAATATCAATGCGTTGCGGACAGTGGGGCAGACAGTGGTTGCACCCGATGCAATGGTCCGCCTGCCGCATCCTCTCCACCTTCCGGTCATACCCGATGAGCCATTTCTTACGTGCCTTCCTGAAGGCGGAGTCCATCTCTTTGCCCAAAGGCAGGAGTCCTTCCGCGAGGCATGTGTTGTAATATCCGAAGACGGCAGGGATATTGAGTCCGTACGGGCACGGCATGCAATAATTGCAGCCGGTGCAAGGAACAGCGTTCATAGCGCAGAGGGCATCCGCAAGCCGCATCAGCATGGCGTCTTCCTCCGGCGTAATAGGGCGCAGAGGAGAGTAGGTGTTGCAGTTCTCCTGCAGGTGCTCCATGTACGTCATTCCGGAGAGCACGGAAAGGATATGTGCTGGTGTGCCGGCGTACCGGAACGCCCATTCTGCCGGCGTGGCGTTGATATCCATCCGCTTCATCTCACGCAGGATATGCGCAGGCTGTTTCGCCAGTCTGCCGCCTAATAACGGCTCCATGATCACAGCCGGAATACCGCGTTTCTCCAGTTCCTGGTACAGATACTCTGCGTTCGTGTTACGGGGGTTCAGCTGCTTGGCATAATGCCAATCGAGGTAGTTCAACTCTATCTGCACGAAGTCCCAATGATACTTACCCTCGTCATGCCACTGAAGGAGGGTGTCAAAGACCTTCACATCGCCGTGGTACGAGAAGCCGAGGTTACGGATGCGCCCTTTCGTCTTCTGCTCCACGAGCCAATCGAGGACGCCGTTCTCCATATACCGTCCGTAGAAAGCGCCCATGCCATCTCTACCGCCTCCGCTCATGCCTATGCCGTGCAACAAGAGGTAGTCCACGTAGTCGGTTTGGAGGTATTGCAGCGACCGCTCGAACATTGCTTTGGACTCTCGGGCAGACCATGTGTCGGGCGAGAAATTGGAGAGTTTGGTAGCAATGAAATAACTGTTCCTCGGATGGCGCGCAAGGGCAATACCGGTGCTCTGCTCCGACAGACCCTGGCAGTACGCAGGCGAGGTGTCGAAATAATTGACACCATGCGCGAGGGCGTAATCCACCATCTTATTCACCGCCTCCTGGTCAATAGGCGAATCGGGATTCTCGCGCGCCGTGCCGCCTGCCTGAACCGGCAGACGCATCATACCGAAACCCAGAAGGGACACCTTGTCGCCGGTGTTGGGATTGGTGCGGTAAGTCATGCCATTTACCATCTTATCATTTACCATTTGGTCATTTACCATTTGGTCATTTATTTGGTCATTTACCATTTGGTCATTTTTGCAGGCACTCAGCAGAAGCGAGGTCCCGGCGAGGGCTGCTGCGCTATGTTTGATAAATTCTCTTCGATTCATAAAATCATTTACGATTTAGTCATTTACGATTTAGTCATTTACCATTTTATCATTTATTGGGTCATTTAATCATTTGGTCATTTATCAATTCTCAATTCTCAATTCTCAATTCTCAATTCTCAATTCTCAATTCTCAATTATCAATTATCAATTATCAATTCTTAGCCCACAAGGGGCACGATTATTTCTCAATTCTCAATTGATATGGTGGGTGGTGTTACCTTCTATATAAATGGCGCTGAAGGGTCTCGCCGGGCATAAGTGTTCGCATTTGCCGCATCCGATACATTTCTCTGTGTCGATAGCCGGCACTTCTGCCTTTCTTCCGTCCGGTGTGGTGTATTCGACCATCTGGATCGCCCATGCGGGGCAATGGCGTGCGCAAGCGCCGCATGAGTCACCGTTAGCAACCGGGATGCAGTTGTCTGCTATCCATACGGCATGTCCGATATGTATCGCCGTTTTGTCCTCGGGTTGGATAGGTCGGATGGCGCCTGTAGGGCATACCTGGGAGCAACGTGTACACTCGGGTCTGCAGAAACCGCGCTCGAAGGACATCTCCGGCTGCATGAACCGCAAGGGGTCGGAGGAAGGACGCAGCACGTTGTTAGGGCATGCACTGACGCACAGTTGGCAGGCGGTGCAATGCCTGAGCATGTTGCGCGCGGAGAGCGATCCCGGAGGAGTGAGAGGTGTGTGCCGTTGCGGGGCTTTCTTGTCCTCTATCTCCGCCAGTCCGCCATCCACTTTGATCTTCGTTTGCGCTACTGCCGCCGATCCGATGGCTAAGAGTGAGCCTGCGAGAAAAGCGCGGCGGCCCTTGTCCGGCTTCGCATTAGTAATCGGTGATTTGAAGATTTGAAGATTTGAAGATTTGAGCGGTCTGTAGTGCAGCGCATCGAAATGGCATTGGTCCAGACAGTCGCCGCAGGCAATACAACGGCTGTAGTCCACCGTTCCGTCCTTGTAGTTGATTGCCGAGGCTTTGCAGTTCTTCTCGCAGAGCGAGCAGTTCTTGCATTTGGATTTGTCCAGTTGTACGCGGAAGAGCGAGAAACGGGCGAAGAAAGACAGCATAGTGCCTACGGGGCAGATAGTGTTGCAATAGGTCCTTCCGTTCCTCCATGCCAGCACCGCAAGCAGAACCAGCGTCAGCAGAGCCACTACCGGTACGGTCACGCTACGCAGCCATAACTCCTTTTCAGGAATCATGTTCCATTCGTAATGTGCATCCACGGAAGCTATTGCATTCCGGAGCAGGTCATACAGAGGACCGAACAGCGAATGGACAATACGTCCGTATGCCGAATAAGGGGCGAGAAGGGTAGTGACCGGTGCAAAACCAATGACAAGGCATACGACAAACACCGCCAGAACCGAATAGCGGAGCCATTTCTTCTCCGGCGAAAAAGAATAGCGGTTCTTCTTCTGTTTCTTACCCATCCATCCGAAAAGGTCCTGCATGACCCCCAGCGGACATATCACGCTGCAATAGAGCCGTCCGAAGAGCAGCGTGAGAAGGAGCAACCCTGCCAGTACGGCAAAGTCCAATGCCATCAAAGCCGGAAGGAACTGGATCTTGGCGGCCCAGCCGAACCATGCATTGAACGTCCCTCCGATACCCAGAAAGAGAAGCGTGATAACCGTGAAGAAAAAGACGGCAAGCACCGTCCGTATGAGACGAAGAGGGTGGGAGGGCTTTTTCATAGAACGGGAGGCATGTTTTTAAGCACCCGGACGCATTCCTCCACAGTCTCAATCCCTTCTAATTGTGAGTCAATCGGGCACATGTGCGTTTTGTCTTTGTTCAGGATCTTCTCCACCTCTTCGCGTGCAAAGACCTTGATCCCTTCTTGCTCCAGCAACTCGCGCGCAGGGGTGCAGATGACATTGGTATGAACCTCCTGTACACCGCCGGTGGCCATCAGAGCAGCGGCTGCTTTTCCGATGATCTTGTCCGCTACGATAGCGCCGCGGAGCCGCTCCGGTTCGGCTGAAAGCAACTCCAGCAAGTCCCTCACGCCGCGGTTGGCATGGGTGGAGAGGGAGTCGTTGTTGTGTACCAACAGGCTCAGTCCCTGCTCATTGAGCATGTCTAACATCTCGCATCCGGTCAGCGAACCTCCAAACAGCACTACCTGGCACTCCTCGGCGGTAGTGGCGCACACCAGCAGTTTCTCCAGCGGACAGAGACCCGTGCTGTCTGCGTTTACCATATACGGGATCTCTTCGCGGGCAACGAGGGCGATACCGGCGTCTTCTAACATATCCCGGGCAGGAGTGCATACCAGCGGCGTATAGACGCTCTTCACTCCGCCTTTTATCAGCAATGCCGCTGCGGCTTTGCCTACACGGCGGTCTGCTACAATAGCGTCTTTCAGAATAGCGGGATCGGATGCCAGCAGTTGCATCAGATCATCCACGCCGGGAGCATAATAATAAGAAGTTTTACCCTGGTTGTAAATCACCATGCCTGTCTCCGGCTGTTTGTCCAGCGTGCGGAGCATTCGTTGGCCTTTGTCGGTGTTGCAGCCGGCGAGAAGAACCAACGCAACTGCGAGGGGGAAGAGAAGTTTTTTCATTGTTGTGGATGTATTTGTATGATTTGTCCTCCGGTATTATAGGTCCTGTCCTTTTGCTCTATGAGCAGTTGCCCTTCGCGGAGACGTTTGATTGCGACCGGGGGAGCCGGGTCGAAGGAATGAAGGGTGAGACCCTGCGGGTCGTTGGTGGTGAAAGAGCCTTGGGAGTGATAGATCACTTCGTTCGTCTCCTCTCTGCCTTCAATGGTGTAGTCATAATCTGTGTTCGCCGTGAGATTGTTCAGGGAAATGACGAAATACTCGGTCGAACTGTTGGTCGTGTCCTTTTTAAAGGCAGGCAGGGAGGGCTTGAAGAATTGGGAAGACGTAATATGCCCGTCTCCATCTACGATATATTGCGCTATCTGATGGCCTGCGGTATATACTTTGACCGTGTACTCTACTACGCCGGGAGCGGGAAACCATGTGATTACGGCGCTGCTGTCGGTGATCTCCATCGGATTAGATACCTCTTCTCCGAACGCATAGATGTCCTTGAAAAAGCCGGCATAGGACTCATTCGCCTTGTAGGCTTCCAGTCCTTCTTTGGGGACAAAGAGCCTCACTTTCTCCTTGTTCACGCGCATGAAGGGACTCTTGTATGTCCCGGTACAGGTAGGCGGCGTGACGCAGTCAATGAAGATTGACCTGAGCGAACTGCTGCTTGGTGCGCCGGGGACGGCTCCGCCTGTATAGGGATCCTGGGGATAGCCCTCCAGAATCTCGTCGCCCAGCGAGGTGACCGAACTCGGGATGTAGAACTTCTCCAGACTCAGGTTGCCCTTAAAGGCTTGATAACCAATGCTCTTCACGCCATTCGGCAGGGAAATGGATTTGAGTGAGGCGCAGGAGGTGAAGCATTCGTTCGGGATCGCGGTGATATCCGGAGGCAGGACGATTTCCGTCAGTCGGGAACAAGCATAGAGAAACGCGTAAGGAAGGCTCTTCAGCGACTGCGGCAGTGTGATCTCCGTCATGGAGACACAGCGTTGGAAGATGGTGATACCGAGGCTGGAGATACACTCCGGAATGACCACCTTCGTCAGCGAAGAGCAATAGCGGAACGCCTCGTTCCCGATAGAGGTGAGGTTAGGCAGATTCAGATAATGAATACCGCGGTGGTCATAGAAAGCGGCGGAGCCGATAGAGGTGATATTGACTGTCAACGAGATAGAGTCCAGCCTGGTACCCAAAAACGCTTTCGGGCCGATGGCGTTCACGGTGTAGATCTCGCCATCGTAGGTCACTCTGTCGGGAATCATGACATTGCCGGAGTAGGTGCTGGGCGCGCTGTTCCATACCGGGGCTGTCTCATTGGGATAGGTCACCGTTGCGGTGTAGTTCTCGTTGTCCAGCAAATAGTAAACACCATCGATCTCCACGCCGTTGGCGGAGAGTCCCAAGGCGGTCACTATACATAAGGCGAATAAATAAAATCGTTTCATCATATCGGATGGATTAAGGTTTTTGTGTTTTCTGTCGGCATAACTCCCGGTTGTTCACCGCGTTGCGTGTCAAGGGGTGGTTCTCTCCCAGCACGCGGCGGTAGATCTCTACCGCGGAGTCGAAATACCGGGCGGCGGAAGCGTAGTCGGCAAGCATAAAGTAAGTGCCGGCTAAGTTGTTGTAATTGGCGGCGATGCGGCTCTGCTGCACGCCGGAGGACGATGTGTAGATATCCATCACTTCCCGGAATAGTTTCTGCGCTTGGCTGTATTGCTGCTGCTGAAAGAGAATGCCGGCGATGTTATTCATGCTCTCGGCGGTTGCAAGCGACGGTCTGCCTGCTTCTTTCTCACGGATCTTGAGGGCGCGTTTGTGGCAATCCATGGCCTTCTTGAGTTCCTTTTGCGCGCGGTACAGTTCGCCTAAGTTATTGAGTGCCTCTGCCGTGGCAAGCGAGTTCTTGCCGCGCAGTTTCTCGCGGATCTTGAGCGATTGGCTGTACCATTGGCTGGCTTCATCGTACTTGCGGCAGGCTTTTGCAAGCATACCTAACTCATTGCATGTAGTAGCCATCTGGCCGCTGTAAACGCCGTACTGGCTTTCTGCCAACCGATAGGCGCGTTCGAAAAACTGACGGGCGCTCTTGAGGTCCGAGAGGATAGACAGGGCGAACTGACCTGCCTGTAACTGATAGTCGATATTGAGGGTGTCCAGAGATGCGCGTTTCTGTATGTAATATCCGGCGGAGTCATTCTGAAACCTCGTCAGACATGCCGAATAGAGGCGGTAGCAGTCGTCCTCCAGCTCCCGTTTCTGTCTCTTATACTCCGCTTGGTTTCTATCTACCTCTTGTTGCAGAGCCGCTATGTTCTTGCCCCATTCGCGCAGGACGGTTTCCCGCTGGGCGATACTGCCTTTCTCGAGCAATAGCCGTTCGGCTTCTTCCGGGTTGCCGTTCTCAACGGCTTGCTGCATCAGAGTCGTTAATGAATCCA
This sequence comes from uncultured Bacteroidales bacterium, assembly GCA_937910305.1. Lineage (GTDB taxonomy): Bacteria > Bacteroidota > Bacteroidia > Bacteroidales > Paludibacteraceae > Colicola. Next base: position 16,580 of record CALEPS010000002.1, read on the forward strand.
TGCGTGCGTAGTCCGTTCGCGCCAGCACGTCGGACATGGCTTGCAGCAACGGTTCGAAGTTCTCATACTGGCGCTCCAGTTGTTGCCGCTGCGCCTGCATTTCTTTTTCCGTGATCCGATGCGCAGCCAGTAGTTGCTCCAGACTGTCTATCCGCGCCTGATAGTAGATCTCTACGTTCTCACGCGCTTTTGTCTCTATCTCTTCGCGTTCTTGCATCAGTTGTAACTTGCTGACCAGCAATATCTCCAGAGGCACTTGGTCGGAGCAAGGCAGCCTTTTGCCGATCAACTCCTGCTCGGCAGGTTCGTAACCGGACTTGACGATGCTGGCGATAGTATAGGCTTGTCCGTTCTGCAGGTCGTGCAACAGCAGGCTGAAATCTCCGTTCTGGCGGCTGGCTACGCGGTTATGGGAGCCTTGCAGACGTATCACGGCGCCTTCGACAGGGGTGCCGCTCATGCCGGGACGGGCTATGGTCCGCACATGGCCTTCTTGGGTCACCGCCAGGCTGTTGAGAGCGCTGAAGCAGGTCATAACGAATAGTAGGATGCGTACTCTCATGGCTCAATAATGATTACATCGTCTTCCCCGCAGGGCATGAATATCGTATCCCGTCCGTTCTTCCATACAACGGGGTAGGAGGTGTGTTGTTGCTCAATAGGCACACGGAGGTCAACGAAACCGTTCTCATCGGGCTGCACCGTGTGTCCGGCTACGGTTAGGAGCTGGCGTTTTCCTATCGCGCGGAAACGGATGTGGCCGTAAAGTTCTGCATCCCGCCGGAGGGGTAAAGTGTTCTGCTTCCGCAGCACGATCATCGTGTCGCAGGGGATAAACCCGTCTGCACGCATGAGGACGTGTGCCTCGCGGCCTATATAACGCGGAGGGATGTTGGGGAAGAGCAAGGTGCTGTCGGCAGGAAGGAGTGTGTCTCGCTTCTGCTCGTTCGCTATTGTCAGAGAGACGGATATGGGGCGGCATGGCGGCAGTGATTCGTTCCTGGGCGTAGCCTCATAAGGGGTTATTTCCACCGTGACAGTCTGGGATAGATACCATGTGCAGGCTAAAGCAAGCACCATAATACTACTTAGTATTGTCCATCCTATGGCACGCCTGCGGCGGCGTTGTCTCTCGCGCAGCAGCAGCCCGTCGTAGTCCAGTTGCAACATGCGGGCTACTACCATCAGCATGGCTCTGTCGTAAGCCTGACGGCGGGAGACACCCGCTTCACGCACGTTGATTCCTAATATCGAATGGTCCTGCAGCGGGTCGGCATGTTTGGGAAAATGGCGTCTGAGGGCTTCCGGAAAACACTCCGTATCCGGATCGTTGCTATACGGCACGCCGTCCACGATGATGGGGATGATGCTGTCGCGTCGTCCCAGTGAAACGAAATAGTCGATGCCGCTGTTGACATACACCGACCGGGCGGACTGGGGAGAGCATACTACAATCAGATACCGCGACTGCTCCATCCGTTGTTTCAGTTCTTGCATCAGTTCTTCGCCCGAATGCATGTCGTTCAGGTAGCAATACAGCGGCCGGATCCGTCGCGGAACGGCGTGCTTCTTGCATAGCACCGCCGGCAAACGATAACTCTCTATCGCGTGCTGGAGACGTAAGGCGGCACTGGCATCCGCGCTCTGGAAACTGATAAACGCAAAATACTGGTACATGTCAGATAACGGGTCTTTTGGCTAAATGCTCGATGATCACGGGGTATTGCTCGAAATCAATATCGGTCACGTTGTTCGGATGAACGCATATACGCAAGGTGTGGCAGCACGCTTTCTCACGGGCTGAGGCGAAAAAAGTCTGAATCATCAAATCTATTTTCTGTTCCGTCGAGAACTCAGCCGGCAGATCCACGAAACGGTTGCCCATTACCGCTACATTGACCACTTCGTGACGCACTCTCGGGTCGGCCAGACCGCGCCACATGCGCGTGAGGCATTTGATATATTCATCCTTGCTGATCTCTATGGTGCCGTTAGGCTGCAGCCTCGTGAACGCCACGCAGCAGTAGGGCTCTCCTTTTATCTCGACTGGACAAATAGTACCGAGCGAATACTGCTCTTTCCTGCCGGGAAGGGATTTGTTGGTGCGTACGGGTTTCACTCTCTCCGTCGCTTGGTCGATCAGGGCGTCAATGTCCACTCCTTGCGCTTGGCATTGCTTGAGAAAAGCGCCGTGCAGAGACCGGGGGCTGATGATTGTGTTCAACTCCATGTCAAAAGTGTCCACGGTATGAATCACCTTGAGTCCCTCTTGGCGGAGCAGGTCGCAGCATTCGATAATAACCTTCAGATCCGTTTTCTTATCGACATAAACTGCCTTCGTCGTCGGCCAATTGCGCAGCAACGCCACAGCGAGAATAATGAGAATGACTACAATCAACGGCCATACTTGCGTCCAGCCTGTGTTGACAAGTGTTCGCAACCAATCAGCCGCTTCTTCCGGCATGAAAGCGATCAGTGCTCCCGTTCCGGTGATGAGCATCAGCAGCCACGACAGACTGTCTCTGACGGTGGACAACAGCAGTTGCTTCCAATGTAATGAAACGTATTTGATCATCTACCTAATTTTTCGTGGCATTGGCGGATATACATTTTCGTCGCTTCGCGTACCCAGCAATACTCCCATTTGGAGTCCTTGAAATAGGTTGCGGCTTTCTCGAACCAGGTGAGTGCTTCGCTCTTGCTGCCGAACGGCTTCGGGGCATAGAAAAGACTCGTCCCGTAATACGATAGTACCAATGGATCTTCCGGCGCCAGACGCGTTGCCTCCTTGGCTAAACTCATTGCTTTGATCGGACGTATGGCGATGTGGAGCCGTAACTCATAAACCATGACGGCACTTAGGTACATCTCGTAATGACCTGCCGGCAACTGGCCTTTCTGCGCCTCTACATGCTCACGGAATAGCTGCACGTACCGCTTGGCTTCCGGCAGCAATGCCTCCTTCCCCTCTTTCTTCGCCTCTGCTACGATATACCCGCAGTACCCGTATTCATAGAGCAATGTCTGACTGCTGACGGCTGATGGCTGAAGGCTCTCTATATATTCCTTCCAAACCGCCATATTCTCCTGCCGGTAGGCGTCAAACAGTTCCCTGTCCGCAGAAAAATCTTGTGCGGACAGGGTCATGCTGATTACCGTCAGGAGCAACAATAAGGCTCTCCTTCGTACTTGGTACTTAGTCACTTGGTACTTCAATTTATTTGCCTCTCTCCAGCAGCAGCGTTCGTGTCGGCTGGTCGCATACCTCCGTCGGACCGTAGTACTGGATCGGACCCGGATAGATATAGCTGGTCACAGGATCTGCCCAGTCGGCGCGGTGCGCTTGCAGGTACTGGAACGGCTTGCCGTTGAGGTCAACCAGAGCTTTCTGGATAACCGGTTTCATCTTGCCGTTACGCTTCTCCATGTTCATCATCATCGTGATAGGCACACCGCCTGCGATCCATTCAGCCGCAGGCTTCGTCAGGTTGCGTACCAGCGACATATAACCCGTCTTGCCGGCAGCTATCAGATGCGTTGCGGTGATGCCGATGGAATAGCAGTAGTCGGCGTCGAAGTTAGACGGGATGGCGCAACGGCCTTCGTAACCGAAGAAATGGTTCAGCGCGGAGAACTTACCCTTGTACTCGCCGTTCGCTTTGAGAACAGCCAGACGTTTCTGTACCATCTCGATCAGCAGTTTCTCGGTCTCGATCTGGCTGACCATTACGTTTCCGTGCGGGTCACGGTCGAGCGTCAGCTGGCGCGCAATACCCTTCGGCAGCGAACGGTACAGCTCGCAACTTGCCGGACTAAGCATGCTCTTGACATACTCGCGCTTGGCGTCGTCGCCGTCCAGAGACGTGAACTCCTCGTTGTTCGCCAGCATGTCGTTCAGCTCCTGAATCAGTACGCGCATAGCCGGAATGAACTCAATCAGACCTTCCGGAATAAGCACGGTGCCGAAGTTCAGACCTGCGTTAGCGCGGGCTACAATCACCTTCACGATGTCCTCTACGATGTCATTCAGCGTCATGTTCTTCGCCTCTACTTCCTCCGAAATCAGACAGATATTCGGCTGGCTCTGCAATGCACACTCTAGTGCGATATGACTTGCCGAACGGCCCATCAGACGGATGAAATGCCAGTATTTCTTCGCGCTGTTGGCGTCGCGCTGGATGTTACCGATCAGCTCGGAATAAACCTTGCAGGCGGTGTCGAAACCGAACGAGGTCTCGATCATCTCGTTCTTCAGATCACCGTCGATGGTCTTCGGGCAGCCGATGACCTGGATACCGCATTTCTTCTGCAGATAGTATTCCGCCAGCACGCAAGCGTTCGTGTTGCTGTCGTCGCCGCCGATGATCACTACTGCCTTGATTCCCAACTGTTTGCAGATCTCGATTCCGTTGTCAAACTGCCAGGTCTCTTCCAGTTTGGTACGACCCGAACCGATGATGTCGAATCCGCCGGTGTTGCGGTATTCGTCAATGATAGCGCCTGTCAGTTCCTGATACTTGCCGTCAATCAGACCGCTCGGACCGCCGAGGAAACCATAGAGTTTGTTCTCCGGATTCAACGCCTTCAATCCGTCGTACAGACCGCTGATCACGTTGTGTCCGCCCGGAGCCTGTCCACCCGAAAGAATCACACCGACATTGAACGGCTCTGCTTTCGACTTTTGACTTTCGACTTTCGACTCCGCCACCGGCTCCATGGTAATAACCGGCAGACCGTACGTGTTCGGGAACAGTTTCTGGATCTCCTCTTGGTCTGCTACTGAATGGGTTTTCTCGCCTTCAACAAGGCGTACTGCGCCCTGCAACGCTACCGGCATCTTCGGCTGGTAACTCTGACGCGCAATTTGTAATGGACTCTTTTGCATAATAGTTATATTTTGTGTTTTGATTATTTTTGCTCATATATCTTTGGACAATATCTCCCAATGACCGCCTTTATCCGGTCCGACACGACGGATGATGCCTAATTCTTGTAATCTTTTCAATGCAGATATAACACCACCTAAAGAGGCTTTTTCTATCATGGAAGCCAGTTCCTGCCTACTATAACTTGGATTAGCTTTGAGTCTTAGGAGAATCTCTCGTTGAATCCGTGATAGCCCGGCATGATTTTCTGTGTGGTTTTCTGTATGGTTTTCTGTATGGTTTTCTGTATGGTTTTCTGTATGATTCCATGTTACCGGCATCACTATCGGCAAAGCCGTCCGCACGATATACATATCCTCATCTTCGATCTCCGGTTGTTTGCCGGTATAAATAGGGACGTATTTGTATAGATTGCGGATCCCTGTTCCCAAATGTTCCGCACGGCCTATTTGAACAAAGAAATTAGCAATATGAGGGTTCTTGGGATGACGCTCATAGTTGGATAGTGTAACAACTCCCGATTTCAGCGGGCGGTTTGCGTTCTTTGCAATAAGGCCGTTGCGATTAAGTTCAATGAGGGTCGGAGCCGGATTCAGGTACTCCCGATGCACCAGCATATTAGCGATGATCTCACGAAGAATTTTATCACGCAAAGACACCCTTTGGTCGCCTTCCATGTAGAATGGATCAGGCAGGTGTTTTCCCATGAAATCCATCAAATCTCTATAACCGTCAATGATATTGCCAAACACTTCTAGACGGTCATCGTATCGATCTATATTCTCCAGTTTTATTACTGCATCAATCCTATAATACGGCAACGTACTTTGAATAACCTCTTGCTTCCCGAACAGCATCAATGCCGCTAAAGTCAGACCTTCCTGATTCGAGGCAACATCCCGACGGTATAAATTGGCTTGTTTGAACATTTCCAAGTCGGACAAATCCAGCCATGGGTGCTTGGGGCGGAGATTCGCCATTAGTCTTTTGGCTAACTCTATTGACTCTGCGCTCAAATCCTCAAAACGAAGATAAGGATAGATCGTGTTCTCGGTGTAGCCGGAACTCTTGCGCAAATAGAGCGCGCTAATCTCTGCGTCCGTGCGGAGTTCAAAGTCTCCGTCCACACTGCGGTCGTAGAACTTATTCTTGAATCGATGGGCTTGGCTGCTGGCAGGGACTTGAATAACAATCACTTGTCGGTTGTCCTCTACATCCACTATCTCCGGTTGCAGCAGGAATGACGGTTTGAGGATTTCGCTATTATTGCTCACATTCGCAATGTTCTTGCACATCTGGTCTATCGCACGCGGATTGACGCCTTCCGAAATCGAGCCGTCGTCATGTGCCCCTAAAACGATCACACCACCGTCGCGATTGAGAAACGCGCAAACGGTCTCGAACAAGTTGCCGGGCAACTCGCTCCACGCTTCTTTGTACTCAATCGTACGTTTTTCGCGTTGTTTGGTGATCTGTTTCAGCTCCTTGAATGTCATACATCAAATTTGCCTGCAAATTTACTGCTTTTTTTTGATATATGCAAGAGAAAGGGCGATTTTCTGCTACTTTTCTATTATTGGGTAATAATCGTTCCGTAGTAAATGTGTGTGAGGATTAGTAATAATTGTTCCGCATAAATATACGGATTAGGACAGGACCATCACGGGACCATGTCCCGAGAACGGCCTAAGAAAAGTACAATCAGAACAATAGCGGAGTGCCTTAAATCGCTCCGTGAAAAGTGTTCGTTTATTATGATTCTCGTCTATATATAGTCACAAAAGAGGCAAAATCTATCACCTCTATGGCAACTTTTTTCATTTTTTTTGCATTTTTGCATTTTGTAGCCCAATGGGCGATTAGTAAGATTTTGTAATAACATAAGCAGACGGACTCTCGCCCGCCTGCTGCCTTTGTACTTGGTAGTTAGTCACTTGGTCACTTTACTTGACTTCTTGCCCAGTAACGGTATATACCTTCTCCCCGCGGAGAATATAGATTTTGTTATCAATAATGACTTTGCGGACTGCATCAGTGGATTGCTGAGTCGTGTTTTCGATACTCGTCGGGACCTCAGAACACTGGGCATCCAGATGTAGATTCCTGATTTCCCATTTAGCATAGTTTCTCACTATGTCGTCTGTGAACTTAAAGCCAAAGACAGTGTGTTCACCCACTTTGTCTTCTGGGACATCAATGGTTACTGTGACATAAGTCCAACTGGTGTTTGACGCATAGGGCGAGATGGGAAGTTGATGCCATGTGGACGCATCTACGCTACCTTGATAGTCCGCAGATACCCATAGTGTCATTTCACTCTCGAAATCAACAGCATATCGGTGTACATGACTGAACGAGAGTGTTATGTTTTCTTTGCCCGTCAGATCTCTTTGCGGCGTAAGTAACCAACCTGTCAAAACACCATTCTTAGTACCAACGGCTCCATACCGGGAATCCCATGTCCATACTTCCGCATTATTGGTAGTAATTTCCCCGAAATCATTGCTTCCCGTAACTAACCATAAATCATGTATATCCTGACATCCACCTATGGTTTTTGCAGTAGCGGTATATTGCGCAGTATAATCCGCGTCGGCAGTAGCCGCAACGATTGTAGGCGTCCATCCGCTGAACGAATATGTGTATTGTTCATCATCCGGACGTATAGGAGTTGAACCTTCATAGGAAGGAGTACTACCTTCTTCTACTTGGCTACTCTGCAATACTTCTCCATCCCAGTTAAGGAAGCGGATGGTGTAGTAAGTGGGTTGTGGTTTGGCTGTGGCCGTGTAGGTTGCGGTATAATCAGCATCTGCCGTTGCAGCAACGATAGTCGGAGACCAACCATCGAACAAATAAGTGTACTGCTCATCTTCGGGGCGTATTGGCGTAGTGCCGTCATAAGCAGGCATATCACCTTCTTCCACTTGGCTGCTTTGTAATACCGTTCCGTCCCAGTTGAGGAAGCGGATGGTGTAATACGTCGGTTGAGGAGTTGTGGATTCGATGCAGGAAGCGTCTAATTGTAGATCTTTTATCTGCCATCTTGCATTAGAATCTTCTGTATCATAAGAAAATCCGAATACAGTATTCTTTCCTACATAGTTATCAGGGACATCAATAATTACATCTACATATTTCCAGTTACCGTAAGATGGGATAGTAAGTTCCTGCCATGTATCATCGTCACTGTTTTTGTAATTCGCACAAACCCAGAGTGACAAATCGTATGACGGATTAGTTACTTCTGAATACAAATGACTGAACGACAATGTAATAGATGTCATATTGGTTAAATCTTTTGCAGGAGTACGCAAGAAGTCATAACCCGAACCGGATATATACGCGCCACGATAGATATCGAAAGTCCATTTATAGCTGTCTTTTTCCATTTCTCCCAAGTTACCATAACCACCACTACCTTCACCTGTCTGCAACCATATAGCATGCAGATCCTCGCACGTCTTGTATATCGCTATATAATCCGCATTGGCTGTCGCAGCGACAATAGTGGGTGACCACCGGCTGAAATAATATCCTTCTTCTCCGTGAACCGGTGTTTCGCCTTTATATTCCGGTGTAGTGCCTATTTTAAGCGATTCCGATTGGAGTACTGTTCCGTCCCAATTGAGGAAGCGGATAGTGTAATAAGGTATAGCTACAGAATCGTACTGAGCAATGTAGTCTTGATCTGCTATAGCCACATCAATTTCCGGTTCCCAACCTTTAAATGTATAAGTATAGTAATCATTTTCCTCACGAGTCGGGGTAACACCTGCGTAAACAGGCATCATGCCTTCCTTCAGTAATCCCCGTTGAAGAATATCTCCATTCCAATTACGGAATTGGATAGAATAATGCGGAATAACTGTATTATAATATATTGCAGTGTAGTCAGCATCTTTTGTAACAACATTTGGCCACGGAGACCATGCTCTAAAGCTATAAGTATTCCAATCATCATCTGGACGTGTAGGCATTTCTCCTTTATATTCCGGATAGGAACCTTCTCTTAGTCTCTCTGATTGAAGCACTGTTCCGTCCCAATTGAGGAACCGAATGGTGTAATAGTGAATAGGCACGGAATCATATTGCGCTATATAGTCGGCGTTGCCATTAACCGCAGCAATAGATGGAGCCCACTCTTTGAACGTATAGGTATATGTTTCACTTTCTTCTCGCATAGGTGTATCGCCACTATAAGCAGGCATATCACCTTCTTTCACTTGACTACTCTGTAACTCAGCTCCGTTCCAATTGAGGAAACGTATAGTGTAATAGGCTATCATATCGTACTGCGCAATATAATCAGCATCTGCTGTTGCAGCGACTATCTCAGGAGACCAACCGCTAAACGAATATGTATATTGACCTTCCTTTGCACGTACTGGTATTGAACCGTTATATATAGGCATTGCTCCCCTTACAACTTGGCTACTCTGTAATACTTCGCCATTCCAATCGAGGAAACGAATGGTGTAATATGTAACCATTCCACTTATAGTAATATCCCGTTCTGCATAAACTCCGGAACCATCAATAGCCGTTGCGCGAACCGTGACAATACCGTTTAATCCTGCAGTATTGGCAACCACCAATCCGTTGCTATTGATCGAAGCTAATTCAGTACCGCTAACAATTGTCCAGTTGACCTGTTTGTAGGTAGCCTGCATTGGTGTAAACTCGGCATAGAGATGCAAGGTGGTTTTAGCCGGTGATAGCGTGTATGTGCGCTCCATAGATAGGATGTTAAGCGATTGAGCTAATGTTGCGCGGATAGAAGATGCAGAGGACTTGATATTACTTTGTCCGGTACGTATCTGCCGTGCCTGAGCCATTGCCTTATGAGCTGGGGCATTAGCTGCACCGCCATTACTTATCCACTCTTCCGTAAACGCCTCATTGGAATAGGCAATAGCATAATATCCGTCTTCTAAAGGACTATTATCTGTATAGGTACACTCGTTCCCTGCTACTATAGCGAGAACTTGCAGACTGGAAGCAGAAGAACCTCTCATGATTTGATATGAATCTACTACATCGCCTTCATAAGATGTCCAATAGAGGTTAATAGCCCCATTTAGACCATAGTTAGTCTGCAAATGCGGCGTTTTATGCGGTTTACTCTTAGGACTTTCGCCTCCGTATATAGAGGTGTACGCAATACAATAAGAATCGCTCTTTACCGAGGGGTCAGAAGCATGGTCTATCCATTGTCCGGCAGAAACAGGAACCTTGGCTTGTTTTACCCAGTTGTTGGTTTTGCCTTCTTCCTTATAGACAATCACGCTATCTACATATGCAGGCAGGTTCGCCGGAGCATCCCATGTAACCATATTCTTTCCCGTTGCAACATCTACCATTACCAAAGAAATAGCAGGTGCATTACCGTTTCCTATAATGATTGTGGTATCACGGAATGTATTTACTTCTCCGCAAACAGGATTGTTCTGGTAGAACTCAATCCAACCTATCTCAGAATCATTGGCTGAGGTACCGTTAAAACGAACTCGGAAGATACGTGAGTCCTTCTTAGGCAATACATATCCCGTGCAGTTGTCAGAAGCACGGATAGCCAAGTTCTCCAAATTCAAGTAATTTTCCGGTAAAGTAACATCAACCCAAGAATTATTCAGTACTCTTTCGGGAAGACTGAAGGTAAGATCTTTTTCTGCATTCTGCACATAGATAACCCGTGACGATGTTTTACCTCCAATGGTAGCAGTAATAGTCTTTATGCCTTCAGTTGACCAAGAAACAGAGTATGTTCCATCGCTGTTTTGAGATGCCGTACCGCCGTTAAAGTTCCACGATATGCTGCCATTGTTCGTGCCTGTATAAGCAACTGTAACAGGCTCGTTGATACAAGTATTCGCAGGCATGGAAATTAGTACTTGCGGTTGAACCGTGAAAGTATATGCAGCAGACATAGGACTATGCGCGTTCCAAAGGTCAATAGACTGAATTTGGAACTCATAGGTCTGTCCTCCTGTTAGTTTGTTTATCGGGATGAAATAACTGGTGCCATGAGGATAGTAATAGCCTGGTATGATAGCTGCTTCATCATAAAGACCGTTCATCGGAGAAACAATAAATGCATTATCTGTTCCCACTGCCACACCTTGTTTCTTGACGCTGATATTGTACCGCATTTGTGACACCGGAGTCTCCTTGTCTTTCGCCGCATCCCAATAGAGATACACTCCGTCACTCTCTTGTATAGCACGCAGATTAGTAGGTGTTGAAGGAGTCGCATTGGCTATATTACTTTTGAGTATATACTCATTCAAGTCCGGCACACCATCACCATTTAAATCTGCAAATGGATAGGTATCTATATCACGAATGAATGTATAACTACTTTCATTGATATATTGACAAGAAACCGTACAATCATCATACATATATATTATGAATACTTTTGCTGCTGAAGAGTTTCCTGTAGATATAAAATCAAGATAACCATTGTTATCAAAATCATATCCCACCTTTAAATATCTGGTTTCTAACTCATTTAACTGAAAATCGCTTGGCAAATATAGTTCTTTTGTTTGGACACCTGCTTCTGTGTTTAAATGCAAGAGAATAGTATGTTTATTTTTAATAGAATAACTATCTGCTCTACCATCATTATTGAAATCATACATAGGATCCGGGGCAGATGGAAGTGTATAAGTCTCATTCGAAAACTCTGCATCAAAATCTTCTCTATTGTAAATAATATTACCCTTGCTTGTCTTAACAACCACATCGGGCAGACCATCCATATTGACATCAGCAAATATGCACTCGCCGATAGTGCCGGTTACTGAAAGATCCGAGTTGTAAGTTTTAGCCAATTTAATAAATGTTCCGTCTCCTCGTCCTTTGAAGAATCCCTCTTGTATTTTTTGATAACCGGACCAATTGGTTTGGTAACCAATAGCATCCATCACTCCATTCATATCCATATCAAAATAAGACAGAGTAAAAAATGGATCTATATTATTAGGACCATTCGGGTTTCTCTCTATGCGTATAGGAAGCACATTCACTTTTTGTGTAACAAGTGACGATGTACGTCCGTCTGCGGATATTACCTGTAAAGATACCGTCTTATTACCTTGTGTGGTATAAATGATAGTATATGTCTGTCCGTTTTGCGAAAGGACGACAGCACTATCACCAAAATTCCAGTTGTACGTGCTATTCTCGTCTATCGCACCGGCATACTGCACGGTTATTGTATCTGCTGTAGTTATATTATAATCAGACACATTGAATCCATAGGGCAGGAGAGTATGATGATACACCACTTCATCGCTCCACTCACCGCCTAACCCGTTCGGGTCAACGGCTTGTACGGCAATGTAGTAGTCTCCGGCTTTCCAAGTGGACACATTAACCATCTGGCTTAGGTATGCACCTACATTTGCTCCCCATAAACTGCGTTGTGTTCCGTTCGCATTGGCAGCAGCAAACCACATATCGCAAGCGCCGGGAGTGGAACCTATGCGAATTGAGTATTCCAAATCCAATGAAGAAGTCTGTGCATCGCTTCCTCTATCCCAGCTGATTTTTAACATTGCCTTCTCCGCATCCACGTTTATACGTGGCGAGGACATCTTTGCCGGAGGTGTATTGATTGCCTGATATGGGAAATGTGAAAGGGTATATTCATATTTATTTCTTGTGTTATAATAGAAATCATTTATGCCATTTTGGTCAAAGTCACCGTACACATAAAGATGTTCACTTTTGGAGGAGGTTCCTGCTGCAAATGATCTATCCAATGTAACTTTGAACCGATTGTTATATCGAATAAGATAATTCTGATATTCTGTGGAACTTGCAAATTCTCGTGCGATGATCTCATAGTTACCATCATTATCCACATCCCTGCAATCTATGAACTCCAATTGCATAACGGGGTCATCAAAGGCATTCTCTATCTTTTTGAATGTATTGTTTCCATCGTTGCGGAAGAAAACCAAATAAGCATAACCAGCTTGGGAAGTCCAGTCAAAAGGAAGAAGGATGTCCATATCCCCGTCGTTGTCGAAATCATAGCACCATACATTGGAGATATTCATGTTTTGCATCAATGTTTTGGTTGTCACGTTTCCATTCCCCTCATAAATCTGCAAAGAGACTGTCTTGGTGGTTTTGTTGTATATAACATAATCCAATATACCATCTCCATTCAAGTCTTTAGGCGTAACATTTCCGGGGAAGGATCCTTTTATGTAGGTATTGTCTCCCAAGTTGTAAAGTACGGCTCCTTTAGAAGACGATAATAAATCTACTAAACCATTTCTATCCAAATCTATCGCTGTATCAATAAAATCGAATCCGGTGGAGTACGGGTCTTCTGGATCGCCGTTTGCAATATACATATGATTCTTCAGACTTATTTCATCCCAAGTAGATGTAATAAAGACCACCTCATCTGATACTTTCTCCCATTTCTGATAGATGGCACTGTCAATTGCTGCTGTGTCTGACAAAACATTCAGTTCTGTTTTAAGGTAGGAGCCATCCCATTGGCGAAGTTGAAAATAATGCTTGTTGTTTTCATAGGAGTAGAAATCTTGCAATCCGTCTAAGTTTGCATCCAATTGGAATATATGGTTGTAATTAGCGTATCGTCCTGGATCAGGAACTGAAAAGTCATGTTGTATATATCCGCCATTTCCATCGGACTCATATACAACACCATCTAAATGCAAATCAATAATAGAGTCATTGTTAATGTTACAAGCATTCCATTGTTTGGATGTATTTGCTATATCGGAAATGAGTGTGTCTATGGTTGTACCATACAGATTGTCGATAAGAATATTAGTAGTATTATATTTTTGGTGAGTTATAATGGCATTCATCTGTCCGACACCTTGTGTATCGTACAGATTCGTTTTGATGGCTGCGCGGGGAATCTTAAATTTAACTAACGTCATTGGATTTAGCAATATAACATCATATTGAGGCTGGGAGGTAAAACCAACTTCCTCTACCTCCTCTCCAATAATCAAAGAATCTATATTGGTTGAAAATAATGATTCTGAAATATCTGCATTAGGAACATTCCAATAAACTTTATTTAAATTGCTACAACTAGAGAAAACATTGTTCCCCATATTAGAGATATTACCATTAATAGTCACAGACAGTAGATTTGTACAATTAGAGAAAGCATTATTTCCAATACTTGTGACACTATTAGGGATAGTAATAGAAGTCAAACCTTTGCAACCATAGAAAGCACTACTTCCAATACTTGTAACGCTATTAGGGATAGTAATAGAAGTCAAACCTTTGCAACCACAAAAAACACTACTTTCAATGCTTGTGACACTATTGGGAATAGTTACTGATGTCAAACCACTACAACCAGCAAAAGCTTCCCTTCCTATGCTTGTGACGCTATTAGGGATTGTAATAGAAGTCAAACCTGTACAACCAGCAAAAGCATCCCTTCCTATGCTTGTGACTCCATTACTTATAACAATTTGCTCTATTTTTCCATACCACGGAGCATCTGTGGTATAGTATTCATCACCTTCCAAAGAACTAGAGTGGGTTAGAACTGTGTAATCCGACATTACTCCAGTTCCACTAATGGTGAGTACACCAGCTGTTAAATCCCATGTAAGATTGTTGCCACAAGTACCGCTTTGGGCGAATAACATACTTGTACTTGCAATCATCGCAAGCAAAAGAGTCAATAGTTTGTGTTTCATAATTGTAATTATTTAATTTAATTAATATTGTCCGTGCGCGTATATACATGTAAAAAGCGTGAAGTCCGTCTGTTCTTCACGCTAACTGAGGGCTTCGCAATCCCCGAATAAAGTAGAAAAACAACCGAAGTCCACGCCCGATATGTACAACCCACCCGCCCATAATACGGGCGAGGACCATAAATTACATATCCACGGGACATTCATTGTTGCTGTTCGGACTTTATTCTAATGAAATGTTGCGAAGATTTCAGTTAGTCGCAAACAACGTCAATAAACGCCTTTTATGTCATGTAATGTCCCATTTTGAGGTTCTCCGAGCAGGACTTTCCCGCCCACATTTCCCCAGCGTGAATCATTACGGCTGCAAAATTACAAAAAATAAATGACATACGCAAGAACGTATATCATTTTCTTCAATTTTTCTTCTCTTCCTTTACTCTTCGATGGATGTTAAATCATCCAATTCGTCTTTGGGTTTAGGGAGTGGCAGTTCATCTTGCGGGGTCGTAAAATGCACGGCTCTGCTTTCTTGGATGGCACTGATTGTATCAGACGCAGAACCTGCTCAGTATCAGCCACGTCGGTAAGGTATCGTTTGCCATCGGAGGCCTGCAATTTCAGTTGACTACAATTTGTAGCCAACTCACTTCCTTCCTTCTTGAGCCGGGTTTTAAGAACACTCCAATATTTACGCGCGTTGGGCGTGTTTTTCTTGTCTCGGTCTTGTCTCGGTCTTGTCTCGGTTGTGAGTCGGTCATCGGTCGGTCATCGGTCGGTGGAGAGAGATGTGCCTCGGTCAGATGCAATCAACTTCAACAACTGCTCTACCGCCTCTTCCTGCGGGATGTTCTTCAGCACGCACTCTTTGCCTCTGTACAGACTCACTTTGCCTCGACCTGCTCCCACATAACCGTAATCCGCGTCCGCCATCTCGCCCGGACCGTTCACTATACAGCCCATTACGGCAATCTTCAGACCTTGGCTGATGGCTGACGGCTGACGGCTGACAGCTTCTTTGACTTCAGCGATGGTCTTCTGGAGGTCGAAGAGGGTTCTTCCGCAACCCGGACAGGAGATGTACTCCGTTTTATAAATACGCACGCGCGCGGCTTGCAGAATGTCTTTGCTCAGGAAATTCAATTTCGTCTCCGAGAAATGCGGATTGACCATCGTCAGCTCTTGTGCTCTGTACTCCCATAGCAACCGTCCGCACTCTGCCGCGGCTTGCAGACAGAACGTCTCCCAGTCTTCCTCCATGCTCGAATAGCGCACCTCGGCGTAACCGCCGATGTTGTCCAGCACCTCTGCGGTTACGCTGCCGTCGTATCGCACCGACTCCTCGTCCGCAAAATAATCCACTAACTGCCGGGCAACAGGAATCTCGTTCTCCGGCGCTTCGCTCAGACTCACGCGGATCGTGTCGCCTATACCGTCTGCTAACAGCGCACCTATTCCGACCGCCGATTTGATACGCCCGTCTTCGCCTTCACCGGCTTCCGTCACGCCCAGGTGCAGCGGAAAAGCCATGTGCTCGTGGTGCATCTGCTTGACCAACAGCCGCACGGTCTCTACCATCACACGTGTGTTGCTCGCTTTGATGGAAATGACGATATCCTGAAAATCATGCCGCACCGCCACGCGCAGAAACTCCATTACGCTCTCTACCATTCCTTCCGGCGTGTCGCCGTAACGCGACATGATACGGTCGCTCAGCGAACCGTGGTTCACGCCCAGACGGATTGCCGTCCCGTGCGCCTTGCAGATGTCTAACAACCGCACAAAACGCTCCTCTAACCGCCCCAACTCCACGCGGTATTCCTCGTCCGTGTAGTCAATATGCTGGAACTTGCGCGCAGGGTCGATATAATTGCCAGGATTGATACGCACAGCCTCCACCACTTGCGCCGCGGCGTCTGCCACGTCCGCCTGAAAATGCACATCCGCTACCAGCGGCACTGCCGTCAGCACTTGTGCATGAATCTCTTTGAGACTCTCCACCTCGCGCAGTCCCTGCGTCGTAAACCGCAGCAGCTCTGCGCCTGCCTCGATACACCGCCGCGCCTGGTCCACCGAACCGTCAATATCATTCGTGCTGGTATTCGCCATCGTCTGCACACGGATAGGGTAGTCCGAACCGATAAAAATGTTTCCGACCTGCACTTGGCTGGTCTTTCTACGTTTATATGCTAACTTTATTTCCATATAGAAGATAAATCTATGTTTTCCGAATAATTTTCTTTAAATTTTGATAATTTTGGACTAAAAACCAACTTTCTTTCGCCTTTAAAGCCCCAAACAGCACTTTTTTGCTAAAAATATTCAAAAAAATTTGGTCATGTCAAAAAAAAGCAGTACCTTTGCACCCGCTTTTGAGTTGAAGGTGTCTATGCACCGAGAAAATCGCTCCTAAGCGCTTTTGACAAAATGACCAAATAGATGAATAAATGGTAAATGTCAAAATGCGTAAATGGATTGAATCAGTAGCTCAGCAGGTAGAGCACATCCCTTTTAAGGATGGGGTCCTGGGTTCGAGCCCCAGCTGGTTCACAAGCAGCGAAACTTCGCTGCTTTTTTTTTCCATCCCCTTGGTACTTGGTCACTTGGTACTTAACTTAGATCGCTTTCTCAATTTCTTTGCAAAGATACGATATTTTTTCGGAATGTGCAAGAAAAACATACTTTTTATTTGCTTATTTCCAGAAAAATTAGTAACTTTGCACTCTCAATTGAGAATATCAAACATTTTAACTATTTAAATCTATGAAGACAAGTACTAAAATTCTGATGTGCCTCGCGGGTATTGCCCTCGTGGTACTGGGTGTGCTCTGTATCATCTATCCGGGTAGCACCCTCGTTTCGTTGACATGGGCGTTTGGTCTGATGCTTATCATCAGCGGTTGCAGCACTTTCGGTGCGTGGGCTACGCTCCGTGCTATCAATCCGTTCAGCGGACTGACTTTCCTTGCTGCCTTGCTGCAGGTCTTCCTCGGCGTGGCAATTATCGTTATGCCGGCTCCGCTGGTTGTGGCTCTGCCTTTCATTTTCGCTTTCTGGGTGTTCTATGAGGGCTTGAACCTGACGCTGGACTCGTTCAACTACAAGAAACTCGGTTTCCGCCGCTGGTGGGTGCTCTGTCTGCTCGGCGTGCTGGCTATGTGCGGCGGTTGCTACTGCTTCTTCTGCGATCCCTCCATCTCGGCTACTACCATCGCCTGGCTGGTAGGTCTCGGTATTATTGCAGACGGTATCGGCAACTGGGTTAAAGTGGCTGCTGTCAACCGCGTAGAGAAGAAACTCAACAAACTGGCAGACCGCTTCCACCAAGTCATCGACATCGAGGATGTAGAGGAAGTGAAGTAAGTTTTTCAGCTGTCAGTAATCAGCAATCAGCCGTCAGGTCGCATGACACTGGCGGCTGTTTTTATGTAAACCTGTCGGTCTTGGCACGGATTTTGCAACTACCCATGTACAACTAAAATTATTCGGAACTATGAAAAAGATATTCAGATTTTTAGGCGTCGTGCTGCTCGTCGCAGCCGTCAGCGCCGCAACCACATTCGCTGTCTTGAAATACAGCAATCCGCAATCTTCAAATCTTCAAATTCTCAAATCCTCAAATGATTCCCTCGGAATCCCTGCTGCTTACAGCCGCTTCGCATCTTTGCCGCAGGCAGGCGAGACGGATTTTACCAACGCAGCGGAGCTCTCCGTCAATGCCGTAGTCCACGTCAAGACGACCTACCGCAACCAGGTTTCGTCCCAGCAGATGGACCTGTTTGAGTTCTTCTTCGGCCGTCCGGGACAGCAACGCGAGATGCCGGCGCAGCAGGCGTCCGGTTCAGGCGTCATCATCTCCGAAGACGGTTATATCGTCACCAACAACCACGTCATCGACCGCGCGGACCAGATTCAGGTCGTGCTCAACGACAAACGCGAATACACGGCTACGCTGGTTGGCACCGACCCGAACACGGATATCGCGCTCCTGAAAATCGAAGAGACAGGTCTGCCGGTAATTCTCATGGGCAACTCCGACGACCTGCGTGTCGGCGAATGGGTGCTCGCAGTCGGCAATCCGTTCAACCTCACTTCGACCGTCACGGCAGGTATCGTGTCCGCCAAGGCGCGTAACATCAATATCCTCAATGCGGAGATGAAGATTGAGTCGTTCATCCAGACCGATGCGGCAGTCAATCCAGGCAACTCCGGCGGTGCGCTGGTTAACACACGAGGCGAACTGGTGGGTATCAACACCGCCATCGCCTCGCAGACCGGTTCGTATTCGGGCTACAGCTTTGCAGTGCCGACAAGTATCGTACAGAAAGTGGTGAGCGACATCCGCCAGTACGGCGTCGTGCAACGCGCTATCCTCGGCGTGCAGATGCGTGAGATCACGTCCGAACTGAAGAAAGAGAAAAACCTGACAACTCTCCAAGGGGCGTACGTGGAACGTGTTGTGCCGGACGGCGCGGCAGAGAAAGCCGGAATCAAGAGTGGCGATGTGATTACGCGTGTTGACGATGCGGCTGTCAAGACCGGCACCGACCTGCAGGAACATATAGGTCGTCACCGTCCGGGTGATGTAGTGAGTGTGACGCTGCTCCGCGACGGCAAGACCATGACCGTTCAGGCAACGCTCACCAACCGCGAAGGCGGCACAGGAGTCATCTCTGCCGAAGACAAAGCGTCCGTTCTGGGTGCCACCTTCTCCGAACTGACCGATGCACAGAAAGAGCGCCTGGGTATCAACTACGGCCTGCAGATCAAGTCGCTCAAATCGGGCAAACTGAAGAGTGCCGGTGTTCCCTCGGACTTCATCATCCTCAAGGTCAATAACCGCTCCGTGCGCACCGAAGAAGACCTTGACGACATCGTCCGCCGTGCCAACTCCGCCTCCGAACGCGACCGCGTCCTCTTCATCACCGGCTGCACACCGCAAGGCCGCATCCGCTACTACGCTGTCAATCTGGCAGAGTAAAAATTACCGATAGTTAATATTTAGAATGATACAGGGGGCGAAACAGCCCCCTGTATCGTCTCGTATGTTTCTCGTATGTCTCTCGTACGCGGCAGGTAAGCGCAAAAAGTGACGATTATTAAGAATATATATGAATATATAACATCTTATTTATTAAATCCGTCACATGAACCGCTACAACCAAAACAAGTACCTTCACAATCACCCGCACAACCACCATAGCAAGTTGAACACTCTGCCATAATAGATGGAGAAACTGCTAATGCTGGGATGAGAGGAGATACAGCCTTAACTGCTAAATCGTCTAAAAACTCTGATGCGAAAGAGAATGAAGACATGATTGAAGAAAAAACATTCTTTTCCATAATCTAAACATTTAAATTAAACATAGATGATATTTTTTTTAATGCTACTATATTAAGTGCATCTTTTTCTGATATTTCAGAATAATTTGATAATTTTTTATGCAAATTTAAAACCATATATTTACACGCAGCCGCTATGCGTAACTTGCTCAAAGCGCACTTTTGAACAGATCTATCGGATAAATTTCCTGTCAATGTGAAATTATCTCCATAACAACCATGACATATTGGATAAATGTAACACTCATTTAAGCATTGCTCGTTGATAAAATTTTGATGATTGTTAAAATCAATTTTCATTATACGAGTTAATTCACTTTTTCCTAGTGTTATGGGAGAGAAATATGTGCAAGGATAAATGGTTCCGTCACAATCAGCAACTGCCATATGTTCTCCTGTACCACATCTTTTTTGATTTATACGACTTCGTGTTTCACACTCGCTAAATGGTAACTGAAAAAATGGAGATTCATATTCTGGATGTTCTAAATAATACTTGATCAATTCTTCATATTGGTAAGCTATACATTTGTACTTTTCTATAAAATTGCTGAGTTCTACCCCTTCAGCAAAATTACATCCATTTAATTTAAACCCTAGACTATGAAGAAATTTAACATCTTTTGCTAAACTATCAATATTGTACTCACTAATAGTCATCTTTATTGGTTGAGCTGGCCAATTCTTAAGAAAGAAATTAATATCAATTTTATCAAATGAATTACACCTATTTCTATCATGAGTTTCTTTTGTCCCATCAATGCTCAATGTCAACCAAAATCTCGTCCTGTTTTGTGTAAACCATTCTTTCATGGAGTCTGTCATAACAGTTCCATTTGTGGTTGCAAAAAACAAAAATTTTTTATTCCATTGTTTGCTCCAAAACCACTCGCATATTTTTTTGATTAAGTTGAACTCTAATAAAGGCTCGCCTCCTATGAAACCAATTCGTATTTCGTCATAGTCATCTCGTTCCATAAATTTATTGATAACTGCTTTAGCCGTTTCAAGATTCATCCTAACATCATTTCTCTTATTGTGTTCATAGCAATAAACACAATTAAGATTACAACCATGAGTAACAATCAAAGTTAGTTCAAATGGTATTTTTTTTGATAGCCCCATATCCATCATACTAGTATAATTTGATATTATTAATACTATCTGTTGCTTCTATTTATATTTCCAGTTTGAAGAGTGAAATTCTCTATATATCTCCGTTTGCGCTTTATGAAAAGAAACAACAAAAAATATGAGCGCTTCCTTATCAACTCCGAGGCTGTGAGAAGTGCCCATATACCGATAAGTCACGCCCATATACAATATGGACGTCTGCTGACTTATTATTGGTACATCTCTAAAACTTCTCACATTCCGGAGTTTCCAATAAATCGCAAACGCGAATAAAATCAATATGTCACCGCTTTTTTACGCTGTCGGTGCTAGCGGTCATTCTCAAATGACGGTGCAAAGATAGCACATTTATTTCATTTGTGCAAATTTTTCTTCTGTTTTGATGGAAAATTGAAGATTTTTATTACTTACGCTTCTTTTAATCAATATGTTATCGCGCGGCGCTCCGCGCTTGCGTTTCTCCTGTTTAGCGTCTCGGAGAGGGACGAGATATTATATTGGTTTTTATCTGTTGTTTAGTAATCCTGTGCTTATCCCGAACTTGTCCTGTACTTGTCCTGTACTTGTTCGGAGCTTGTTCGGTACTTGTTCGGTCTCCGCGCGGAGGTTATATCTTAGTTAATAATTCGTCGGTTGTTAATTCCATCTTAGCGAAGGCAAACCATTTCTTTCCGAGGTCTTTGAGGCTCGCTCCGATATGATAAACGGTATCATCAATGCACAAGAAGCGGTCGTGCGAGCGGTCAAACGGCTCTACCTCTATCGGGGCATATTGGGCATTGTGCTTCTCTAAATCAAGAGTTAACTGCGGCGTGAGGTTTTTAGTATAGACCTTTGCCTTCACCCCTTTAGGTCGCTTGTCCAATATCGTAAAGACACTTTCGTCTATATAATTGTCTATCAGCACAATACGTTTCTTTGCTTCGCGCACGCGTTCCGTAATAAATACGTAGGCATCGAAAATCTGACCGTCATAAAAGATCCCTTGTTTCGGCGTGACACTGCCATCATCCAGACGGCGGAAGATTTCTTCGAACTTCTTATCCGCCTCCTCTTGGTGAGCGGCTAAACTTAATTGCGTATGTTCAATGACCTCCAGCCGTTGGAACACTTGTGCGTTAGCCGCAATGAAACGACGCATCGCCGTGAAAGCCCGCATGATCTGGATGTTAGTGGCAATCGCTATCGGGGAACGGAGAACACTACTGAGCATCGCTATACCGTTTTCCGTGAAGGCATAAGGTAATGCGGAGAGAGGACGCTTCTTAGGGGATGTCCTCGCATTTTGCGATAACATGTTTGTTTCAAATGTCCTCGCAATTTGCGATGACATATTTATATCTTCCGGGTTTGAGGTTGCAATTTGCGACCTCAAAAAATCATCCTCATTGGATATCGCAAATTGTGACTTCCAATTTTCAAACTCCTCTTTAGAGAGTTGGAACATGAAGTCCTCCGGGAAACGCTCTATGTTACGTTTCACCTGCTCATTGAGACGGAAAGTCTCTACTCTATACAACCTCGCCAAGTCACGGTCAAGAATTACTTGCTTGCCGCGGATGACTTGGATGAGGTTTTCGATATTCTCCAAAGGTTGCAATGGAGCGGACTCAACTTTCTCTATGTCCTTCTTCTTTGCCATGGCTTGCGATTACATCACAATGTTTACGATTCTGCCGGGAACGACGATGACTTTTTTAGGCGTGTTGCCGGCGAGATATTTGGATGTATCTTCATGCGCAAGGACAAGTTTCTCCACTTCCTCTTTCGGAGTGTCCTTCGGGCACTCGAGCGTGAAACGCACCTTGCCGTTGAACTGCACAGGGTATTTCTGCGTGTCCTCAACGAGGTACGCCTCGTTGCACTCCGGCCACTCGGCATTGACCACAAACTTGGTACTTGGTACTTGGTCACCTTGTGCCTTATGCCACATTTCCTCTGCGATATGCGGAGCGTACGGCGCAAGAAGAACGGCTATCGGCTCCAGGATAGCGCGTTTGCTGCACTTGAGTGCGGACAGTTCGTTCTGCGCAATCATGAACGCCGGAATAGAGGTGTTGAACGAGAAGTTCTCTACATCCCACGTGATCTTCTTAATTAGTTTATGCAGGCTGCGGAGTTCCTCTTTCGTCGGTTCCTCGTCCGTGATGTTCTCGTACATGTTCCAGAGACGTTTGAGGAAACGGTGCACGCCGTCGATACCGTTGGTGTCCCAAGGTTTGGACATCTCCAGCGGACCGAGGAACATCTCATACAGACGCAGCGTGTCGGCGCCGAACTTGGCAATCACGTCATCGGGATTGACCACGTTGAACATCGACTTGCTCATCTTCTCTACCGCCCAGCCGCAGATATACTGCTTTGCGCCGGCGGTGTAGCCCGTTAACTCGGACGAGGTGCCATCGGCAAAAACGAACTCGGCGTTCTTGAACTCCGGCATCCATGCGCGGAAGGCGTTGATGTCCAGCACGTCATTGTTGACGATGTTCACATTCACGTGAATCGGCTGCACTTTGCCCTTGTATTCGGGGTTCTCGATGAGGTTGTAACTGATATAGAGGTTGCCCGTCGCGCCTTCGCCTATATAGCGATAGACGAAGTTCGAACGGCCCTGAATCATACCTTGGTTAATGAGCTTCTTGAACGGTTCGTCCTCGCATATATAGCCGAGGTCATAGAGGAACTTGTTCCAGAAACGGCTGTAAATCAGGTGTCCCGTAGCGTGCTCGGAGCCGCCGAGATAGAGGTCCACCTGCCGCCAGTAAGCGTTCACGTCCTTATCGACCAGCGCTTTGTCATTGTGCGGGTCCATATAACGCAGGTAGTACGCCGACGAGCCTGCGAAACCCGGCATCGTGCAGAGTTCCAAGGGGTAAACTCCGCTTTCGACTTTCGACTTTTGACTTTCGACTACTTTCCTGTTCTTCTCATCCCATGCCCATACAGCGGCATTGCCCAGCGGCGGTTCGCCGGTCTCGGTGGGTTTGAAGTCCGACACTTCCGGCAGTTCAAGCGGCAGACACTCTTCCGGCAGGGTATAAGGCATGCCGTCCTTGTAATAGACAGGGAACGGTTCGCCCCAGTAACGCTGGCGGCTGAAGATAGCGTCGCGCAGACGGTAATTGACTTTCACGCGACCGATGCCCGTGTTCGTGATATATTCCTTCATGGCTTGGATCGCCTCTTTGACCTCCATGCCGTTGAGGAAACCGGAGTTGATCATCTTGCCCTCTTTGGCGTCGAACGACTCTTCAGAGACGTCTGCGCCTTCAATCAGCGGAATAATCGGCAGGTTGAAATGTTTGGCGAAGGCGTAGTCGCGGCTGTCGTGTGCCGGCACTGCCATGATAGCGCCTGTGCCGTAACCCGCGAGCACGTAATCAGAGATATAAATAGGTATCTCGCCCTGCGTGAGCGGATTGATGGCATAGGAGCCGGTGAACACACCCGTCACGCGGCGGTCGGCGATGCGCTCACGCTCCGTGCGGTTCTTGCAGCGGGTGAGGTAAGCCTCCACTTCTTCGCGCTGTTCGTCGGTCACCACGCGCTGCACGTACTCGCTCTCCGGCGCCAGTACCATAAAGGTCACGCCATAGATTGTGTCCGCACGGGTGGTGAAGATGGTCATTGGAAATTCATCCTTCGTACCTCGTACATCTGTCCTTCGTACATAAAAGTTCATTTCTGCTCCTTCGGAGCGTCCGATCCAGTTGCGCTGGGTCTCTTTGAGGCTCTCGGTCCAGTCGATGCGGTCCAGACCCTCCAACAGACGGCCTGCGTAGGCACTCACGCGCAGACACCACTGCCGCATGACGCGCTGCTCCACAGGATAACCGCCACGGACGGAGAGACCTTCGGAAACCTCGTCATTGGCAAGCACCGTTCCGAGTTTCGGACACCAGTTGACTTTCGTGTCCGCGAGGTACGCGATACGGTAGTTCATCAGCCGTTCCTGTTTCTCGCGATCGGAGAGCGTCGCCCATTTCGGGTCGTTGGCTTCGAACTCCGCAATCAGTTTGCTGATCGGTTGCGCTTTCTGGGTCTTGGGGTCGAAATAACTATTGAACATCTGCACGAACGCCCACTGCGTCCATTTGTAAAACGCCGGATCGCAGGTGCGCACCTCACGGTTCCAGTCGTAGCAGAAACCGATTTTCTTGAGTTGCTCGATATAGCGGTCAATGTTCTTGAAGGTGGTCTCCTGCGGGTGCGTACCGGTTTGGATGGCGTACTGCTCCGCCGGCAGACCGTAGCTGTCAAAACCCATCGGGTGCAGCACATTAAAGCCTTTCAGACGTTTGTACCGCGCGTAGATGTCACTGGCGATATAACCTAACGGGTGACCTACGTGCAGGCCTGCGCCCGAAGGGTAAGGGAACATGTCCAACACATAGTAGTGCGGTTTGTCACTCTCATTGGAAACGGTGTAAACACCCGCTTCCGCCCATGCCTTTTGCCACTTGCTCTCAATGTCAGAAAAGTTGTATTCCATAAAGTTATTTATTCATTTTCTCATTTATTTATTTGCTCAGTTTCTCTACAAGATCGGTGGCGAACTTGAGGCTCATGATATCCATCGTTTGGTTTCCTCCATTTGCGCCACCGCCCATGACTACAGTCGGTAATTGCACCTTAGCCACGGCTTCAGCCACGCCGACTTTGGTCTTATAATCCCACTCGGCACGTTCTTGCGGCGTCAGACCTGCTGCCACTTTCGCACGGTTAGCGGCTGCTTCAGCTTCTCCTTCGGCAATGATACGCTTCTTCACCTCGTTCGCTTTGAGCGCCTCCAGACGGGCAACCTCGTATTCCTGCTCGGCTTTGGTCACCTCCACCGCTTTCACTTTTTCTTGCTCCCATTTGGCTTTAGCGGCCTGTGCTTTACCTTCTTCCTCTGCACGAATCGCCTCTTGTTGAGCGGCAAGCGATTTGGCTTTGGAGGTCTGAACCAACATGTTGGCTTCTTGCTGTTGCTCAATCTGCTTCTTCACGCGGTCTTCGTAGTCGATCTTGGAGACGGAAACCTGACCAATCTCGATGCCGTAGTAATCAAACGGCGATTTCTCGGACCGACGATACCCGCCCGCGGCTGTTGAATCGGCAATCAGGACTGCGAATTTCTGCTGTTTCTTCTCGCCTGTGATAGGGTCGATTACCTCGGAAATCTTCACGGCAGTCGTGTAAACACCGTTGTTCAGCTGGTCGGTGATGTATTCAATCAGGTTGTTTTTCTTCTCCGAAACGCTCTCGTAAGCCGACATCAGCGGTCCGGAAGCATAGACAACTTTCACCACGGTCGGACGGACAAGGTCGTTCATCAGTCTGTCCATTCCGTTGTAGTCCGTCTGGATGCGGAGCATGTGCTCGCGGTCGGTGGGTAACTTGACACGGAGAGAACCGAAGATCTCACCATTGGACGCGTCGTTGAAAATAACCGGAATGGGTTCGCCGTTGTTTTGCGCACCGAACCATAACTGCTCGGTCTTATGGTATGAGGTGATGTGTCCTAATTTCTGGGCATACATACCCGGCTGGCTCCAGACATACATAGTACCGGTAATGGGCACTTGGTTAACCACGATGTCTTCGTTCTTGACATCCTCAACGAGAGAGCCGATGCAGCAAAGGAAGACGATCACTACAATTCCGATGACGGAAGCTAATACGATTTTTTTCATCGGGAGTTTATTGCCTCCCTGCAGATTGCTAATAGCCATATTCTTGAAATGATTAAAAATTATCAAACCAGATCTTCCATCCGTAGAACGGGATGAGTGTCTTCTTGAAATCTACATTCTTGCCGAACATGTTCGTGAACAAGTGCGCAATCACGGTAGCGTAGTAGATTGCGAGGATTATGAGCAATGCCCAAACGATTAAAGATATGAATCTCATATTGTAGTCTATGTTTGTAACAACAAATTGTTTATTACAACAGTTTCTTGACTTGGTCATAGACGTTCTGGGCGGTGAAGCCGAGTTTCTCGTCGAGGACTTTGTAGGGGGCGGAGAAACCGAAGGAGTTGAGACCCCAGACAGCACCGTTCTCGCCTACCAGACCTTCGAGGGTGCAGGGCAGACCGGCGGTCATACCGAAACGCTTGATACCCTTCGGCAATACTTCGTCCTGGTACTCTTGGGGTTGCTCACGGAAGAGACCTTCGGACGGCACGCTGACAATCTGCAGACGGATGCCCTCTGCGCGGAGCAGTTCAGCGCCGGCAAGAAGGGTTGAGACCTCCGAACCGGAAGCCAGAAGGACTACTTGCGGATTCTCGTCCTTGGAGACGATATAAGCACCTTTGCGGAAGCCTTCAAGGTTGACGTTAGGCACAGGCGCTATGTCCTGACGGCTGAGGATGAGGGCTGTCGGCGTAGCGGTGTTCTCAATAGCGAGACGCCATGCGAGAGTGGTCTCCTCGGCATCCGCCGGACGGAGAACGAGCATGGACGGTTTGCCGGAATGGTTATGCAGCTTCTCCATGAGACGGATCTGCGCCTCTTGCTCTACGGGTTCGTGGGTCGGACCGTCTTCGCCGACACGGAACGCGTCGTGGCTCCAGATGAATTTCACAGGCAGTTCCATGAGCGCCGCCATGCGGACAGCGGGTTTCATGTAATCGCTGAAGACGAAGAACGTGCCGCAGGCAGGGATGATGCCGCCGTGGAGCGCCATACCGATCATGACGCATGCCATGGTGAGTTCGGACACACCGGCTTGCAGGAACTGACCGGAGAAATCGCCTTTCTTGAAGGCATGGGTCTTCTTGAGGAAGCCGTCGGTCTTGTCGGAGTTGGAGAGGTCGGCAGACGATACAATCATGTTGCCTACGTTCTCCGCGAGGAAAGAGAGCACTGTGCCGCTGGCGTTACGGGTAGCCGCTCCGGCTTTCTGCTGGATAAGGCTCCAGTCGATGCACGGCGTTTCGCCGGACATGAAAGTCTCGTATTCGTTGGCTGCCAGCGGGTTAGCCTGCTTCCATTCGTAGTACGCCTCGTATTTCTTATTGCACAGCTCACGCAACTCGGCTGCGCGGTCGTCGTACAGTTTCTTCACTTCCGGGAATATCTGGAACGGGTCTTCGGGGTTGCCACCGAGGTGCTCGATGGTCTTTTCGAAAGATGCACCGGCTTTGGAGAGCGGGGCTCCGTGGGTCGAGCATTTGCCTTCCCAGTTCTCGCCTTCGGCTGTCACGCAGCCCTTGCCCATGGTGGTATGACCGATGATGAGGGACGGACGGCCTTTTTCTGCTTTCGCTTTGATGATCGCTTCGCGGATGGCGTCTGGGTCATTGCCCGGAATCTCCTGCACGTACCATCCCCATGCCTTGTATTTGGCGGCTACATCTTCGGAGGTCACTTCGCCGCAACCCGTGGAGAGTTGGATCTCGTTGGAGTCGTAGAACATGACGAGGTTGTCGAGCCCGAGGTGTCCTGCCAGACGGCCTGCGCCCTGTGAAATCTCTTCCTGCACGCCGCCATCGGAGATAAAAGCATAGATAGTCGGGTTGTGAATCTCGCCGTAACGCTGGTTGAACCACTTGGCAGCAATCGCCGCACCTACGGCGAAGGTGTGTCCCTGCCCGAGCGGACCGGAGGTGTTCTCAATCATCCGCTCTATCTCGCGCTCGGGGTGACCGGGAGTCACCGACCCCCATTGACGCAGGTTCTTGAGGTCTTCGAGCGTGAACTTGCCTGCCAGACAGAGCTGTCCGTAAAGCATCGGCGCCATGTGTCCGGGGTCGAGGAAGAAACGGTCGCGTGCTTCCCAACCGGCGTTATCCGGGTCGTATTCAAGGAACTCGCTAAAGAGCACATTGATGAAATCTGCGCCACCCATGGCTCCGCCCGGGTGACCGCTCTTTGCTTTTTCTACTGCTGCTGCTGCGAGGATACGAATGTTATCCGCCGCACGGTTCATAAGTTGTGTCTTGTTCATGTCGCGCTGGCTATCCTCGTAATGCATCAAAACTCCGTTTTAATGGTAATTACTCGGATGCCCTCGCTCTTCGGTCCGCAAAACATGTTTTACGTCCCGAGGTTTGAGAGCTCCTCTAAGCCAGTTTAGAGGGAAAAGGTTTACTATATGTGTTTTAAAATCTCCACCCTAAATAGTAGTTTAATCCCCATCCGAGGTTATTCCGTGTGCCAAATCCGGGGATATAGATAGGCGTCGGTTTGAGCAGGTCTTCCGGCGATCTGGTAAAGAGCACCTTGAAGCGCCCCATCCATCCCATGTAAAAGGCCGTGCTGTTGACTTTCGCTATCTCTACCTGGCATCCCGCTACAATCTCTCCCCAACAGTCTCCTTTGACGCCGGTAAGGCAGGTGCGGAAGTTTCCTTCATTCGTTTGCTCCACCTCTTGTGCCGCTGCACCGAGCCGGACGCCGACGAGGAGTGCATGAGGGCTTTCCGGATGTTTCTTGAGAGGATGAAGATCGCATCCTACTCGGAAGAATCCTCCCTGTCCGCGGTATGTGATCGTGTCTCCTTGGGTCTTTGTTCCTCCGGCATAGCCGAACTCAACAGTAGGGTACCATCGTTTGGCAAGCCGCACGTTAACTGCCACCTCATAGTTCTGGATCTGCCATTTGTTCGCTGCCGGAATCACGATAGGCGAGGCGATATCGAGTTTCACCATTGTGCCCATATAGATGCTGTCGGCAGATAACCCCTCTCCAGCTCTCCCTACAAGGGAGAGAGAAAGAAATGCAAATAATATTACAAGATACTTCCTCATTAGAGGTCTATTCCCTTATCCCTCCCTTACTCCCTCGGGGTGGGGTTGTTACATCAATTCTTTCGCCTCGTGTTTCAGTTCTTCAAGTGCTTTGTCCGTCGGCGTAGTGCCATTGGACGTATAGGCGGTAAGCAACGCTGTGACATACGTCTGAGCCGTTGCCTCGGCGGGAACCTGTGCCGCGATGGAGATGATAAAAGCCCCCATCTGGTCACGCGCATTAATAATCATATCCCAAACCTCGTCGGAGACATAGACCTGCTGGCTCTGGTTGTGGTCAAACTCCGCCCGGATCGTTTGGAGGAGGTATTGCTGTACCTGTGCGATGGTCCAAGTGGCGAGAGCCTCCGGATGAACCCGCTGCAGTTCCACAATCATGTTTTCCGGCTTAGTGCGCTCAAGCAGAAGGGTGAGGCGCTCATATGCACGCAGACGTATAGGCGATATGGCTTTTTGGCTGTCGCGTTTCAACTCAAACAGTCTTTTCTTCTCTTCGTTGCGAAAACCCGAGTACTGGATCAGCCAGAATCCGAAAATCATTACCGCAATGGTCAGAATGATAAGAAGGATAGTTGTTGTCATAAATCGTTTTACCAATTTTGCCTGCAAAATTACAAAAAAAAAATGACATATACAAGAAAAAAGCACTCAACGGTGCTTTTTTCGTTAAAACGTTAAATAGTTAAAATGGTTTTTTCTAAGAAAAAACGTTAAACTATTATCGGATCATATCATCGCCGAAGAAGGGCTGCAGTGCCGCAGGAATACGGATGCCCTCCGCCGTCTGGTTGTTCTCCAGAAGCGCAGCCACGATACGCGGCAGAGCGAGTGCGGAACCGTTGAGCGTGTGGCAGAGCGTCACTTTCTTGTCCTCCGCGCGGCGGTATCGGCATTTGAGACGGTTAGCCTGATAGGTGTCGAAATTGGAAGTCGAGCTGACCTCAAGCCAACGGTGCTGTGCCTCGCTATAGACCTCAAAGTCATAGCAGAGAGCGGCTGTGAAACTCATGTCGCCGCCGCTCAGACGCAGAATACGATACGGGAGTTCGAGTTTTTTCAGCAGACCCTCTACGTGTGCCAGCATCTCTTTGTGCGAAGCGTCGGAGTGCTCCGGCGTGTCGATACGCACAATCTCGATCTTGGAGAACTCATGCAGACGGTTCAAACCGCGTACGTCCTTGCCGTACGAGCCTGCCTCGCGGCGGAAACACTCGGTGTATGCGCAGTTTTTGATAGGCAGTTCTTTCTCGTCGATGATGACATCGCGGTAGAGGTTGGTCACCGGCACTTCAGCGGTCGGGATGAGATAGAGGTCGTCCACTTCGCAGTGGTACATCTGTCCTTCTTTGTCGGGCAACTGTCCTGTACCGTAACCCGAAGCGGCGTTGACCACCGTCGGCGGCATGATTTCCGTATAACCGGCTTTGTTGGCTTCCGCGAGGAAGAAATTGATGAGTGCGCGTTGCAGACGTGCGCCTTGACCGATATATACCGGGAATCCGGCACCGGAGATCTTCACTCCGAGGTCAAAATCAATCAGGTTGTATTTCTTGGCGAGTTCCCAGTGCGGCAGTTTCTCGCTCTGAGCGATACGTTCTGCGGCGATAGCCTCGTCCGTTGTACTGTCCCAGTCACGGAGCGCTACGGAGCCGTTCTTTGCGATAGCATCCATCATCGGCTGGTTGGGCCAGTTGCCGATGGTGACAGCGAGGTTGTCCTCTGCGGACGCACCCTCCGGCACGATGTCGTACGGTATGTTCGGAATGGTCAGCAGCAGTTTGGTCTGTGCCTCTTCCGCCTCTTTCATTCGTACATCGTACATCGCTAAATCGTCCTTCAGTTTGCCTGTCTGCGCCTTGGCAGCCTCCGCTTCTTCGCGTTTGCCTTGCGCCATGAGTGCGCCGATGGACTTGCTGATCTTGTTCATCTCGGCTGCGGCTGCATCTTTCTGCTGCTGTGCAGACTTGCGCTCGCCGTCCAGACGAAGCACTTCTTCGATTGCCTCTGCGGCTCCGGCGAAGTGTTTTTTCTCCAGTCCCGCTATCACGCGGGCTTTATCGTCGTAAATTTGTTTTAATGTTAACATAATATCATTTTATCATTTAGTCATTTACCATTTTGTCCTTTATTTAGCCATTGGGATATTTGACCAAATAAAAATCTCCCACCTGAAGCCGAAGCTTTCGGTAGGAGATTTGGATGAATGTCTCCGCGCCGATTAAGCTTCTGCTACCGGCTGGATGGAGACGTACGACTTGTTGTCGCGTTTCTTGCGGAAGGTTACGATACCATCGCAGAGAGCGAACAATGTGTGGTCGCTACCCATACCCATGTTCTCACCCGGGTGGTGAACGGTACCACGTTGACGTACGATAATGTTACCTGCCTTTGCGAATTGACCACCAAAGATCTTCACGCCAAGACGTTTGCTTTCTGATTCACGGCCGTTCTTTGAACTACCGACACCTTTCTTGTGTGCCATACTCTGTTGTCCTTTCTTTAAGCAATAACAATTTCTTTAACTACGACGTTCGTCAGGTCCTGACGATGTCCGTTCAGTTTGCGGAAGCCTTTACGGCGTTTCTTGTGGAATACAAGGATCTTCTCGCCGCGGCACTCGTTGTCGAGCACTTCGCAAACTACTTTCGCGCCCTTTACATAAGGAGCACCTACTTTTACTTTACCCTCGTTGTCAAGGAGCAGTACGTTCTCAAACTCAACGGTTGCGCCTTTCTCGAGCTCGTTCATACGGTTGATGAACAATTTCTTGCCAGCCTCTACTCGGAACTGCTGGCCTTTCATTTCTACAATTGCGTACATCTGTACTTGTTTTTGGGGCTTATGTCTTTTGTCTTTCGACTTTCGACTAAAACCTGTTAGGGCGGTGCGGCGATAACCCTCTTCCTGTGCGCTGCTGCCGTAGGCTCATACGCTGCGGCGGTTATACTTATTTGGCCTAATCCGCGAAAAAAGCGTGCAAAGATACAACAATTTTCTGATATGACCAAATTTTTCTGCGTTTTTTATAGAAAAAAGTGCATTTTGCCATTGCTATAAAGCAATTAGCTATGCTATTTCAACTTCAGTTGCTCGTTCATCGTCTTGATAGAATAGTCAGCCGGAGCTTTCAGTATTGTCACTACCCAGGACTGAAGCGATTCGTCCCAAGTCTGGCGAGTGATGGTTTTCCATACCTCGTCAAAGGAGGTCTTCTTTCCCTTGTCCTGCGCCAGAGACTTGCGGTATTTACGATCGGCACGCCAGTTCTTCTGGTATTCCGGCGTCAATTCGCAACTCTCCTCTACCGTCACTGCCAGACTGTATTGACCCGTCCCGAAATGGTCACGCAGACCCAGTGAATCGTCCGGAATCTGCATATACGATCGGGGCACGATGAAACTTTCGCCGCTCAACGCATATTGGGCTTCCTGTCCGGCTTTGCGGATATAGATGAATGAACCGTTCTCGTCCACGTCCGTTGAATCAATAGGAATGTCCAGAACAAACTCTCCCAGCACCTCGTCCTGGTGCAGCGAAGGGGTGAAATCCATCCATGAGGATTTGATCTGAATCGTCATTTTGAAATTGAATGTCTTTCTCTCCGCGAACGAAAAAGAAAGCGGTAGCGGCGAATTGGGCAGATGGGAATGATAAGGATTGATGACGATAGTGTCCAGAATCAGTTCGAACTTCGAATGGTCTTTTATCCGGTTCAGTTTTTGCCGGTTCAGATGGCAGGATACATAGAACGAGGTGTCGTTTTCTATGGTTGCCAGACATCCGATACCGTTGAACTGGATGCCGCTGGGATCCAGTGCGCCCAGTTCGGAGCCGTGAGAATAGAAATCATTGATGGAGTAGAGTGTGCCAAGCGAACTGGTGAAACTGCATTCCTTGGACGCCGTTTCCATCCATTCCTCTTTGTGGCGGCGGTCCATGGTAATGAGTTGACCGATAGCTTGAATACCCAGATCTACCACCGATGAGATATAGCCTGTTGCCACACCTAACGCCGCATTTCCAACCACATTGAGAAGGTCGCTTCCGAAACTGCGGCTTGGACCTTCCGTATTATCGGGTTTGGGTGCAATTTCGTCCGTCAGCGTACTGTCCGTATAGACGATCGTCTTATAGGTGATAAGCGGCTTCGAAGAAGGTTTTGCAGGGGCTTCCCCTTTGGCAAAAAGACCTGTGGACCACAAAAGCAAACAGGCAATGAATAAAAGTGTCTTTTTCATATCTACCACATGTATTGAATATCAGTTTGGGTCTTTTGTGCCTTGTCGGTACGATGGTACAGCAGTTCGTTGTCCAGCGCGTAAGAGTCGTATGGCTCCTTCAATGCCACTAACACATACACATCATCTGCGCCATCCGGGAAATACACATCCATCGCGCAGGAGCAGAAGCCGCTTGGCGTGATAGGGCAGGCATTGGCTTCTATCTCCGGGGTGATCACATAGCATAGCGAGACGGAATGGGTGCGTTTGTTCACATGAAGCACGTTGATATGATAGTCTATATCGGTGCGGTTCTCGAACTCAAAATCCAACTCTCCTCCGCTCAGCTTGTGCCGCTTGAGCGTGATCCCGTCTATCTTCGGGCTCTTCTTACCGGAGCAGGCTTGCGCGCCGATCCACGCCAACTGTTCCGCCAACTGGTCGTAGTCTATTTCGTTGACCTCTCTCATTCCTGCGCTTCCGCGAGAGCCTGCACCTAAAATCTTCATTGCGTGAACTGAATTTTTCATCGTGTCTCTTTCCTCGGAGCGGAGAGATATATTCAGTCCCCTTAAGATACGTGCGGCAAGGTTGTTCTTGGCATCCCGTACCAGTTCGTAAACTGCATCTTTTTCTTTTCCGCTGACCTTGTAGATCTTGTTCTGGCGCGTGTCCTCTACGCGAACGGAACCGTTTTTGGCAACGCTTAATGAGTCAATGGCGTTCAAAACCAGGTCCACCTCAACGGCTTTCCATTGCGAGGATGAACCGGATTGCTTGTATTGCACATCGCCCTCATACGAATAAACGCGATACTGTGCTTGCGAACTGAACCATCCGCCTAACAGGCAGAGCGAAATAAATAGAAAACGTTTCATTTTTGTCTATATTCTTTTGTCTTTTGTCTTTTGTCTTTTGTCTTTCTACTTTTGTCTTTTCTCTTTAAGCAGGCTTGCCTGCGGTCTTTTGTCTTTATTTCAGTTGTCTGCACAACCCGTATATAGCATAGACTATATCAAATGCCAGCGTGCCGAACACAAGCATTGTAATGGCTGGCGTATAGTCCACGTAGATATGGGAATGGGCGAATCGGGCACAACCGATAAACACAAATCCGAACATAAAGCCGAACGTCAATAGTCGTACCGCCAGATTGAGCATGTACTTCATTCGCTCGCTTTCGTTGGCAATGAGCAACAGGCTTACTAAAATCAGGCAGATACATACGGCAAAAGTCCAGTTCTTCCAGGCCGCACGCGTTTGGATATACTGCCCGTTCAGCATCGTCTGCGTTGCATAGGCATGGATGACCACACCGGCTACCGGCTCCCGCAACGGAGTACGGTATATATCTTTGGTGTCCTCTATCACGCCGAGCAATACCACTTTGCCTTTGAGCCTGCCTGCTACTGCCGGATTTGCCAAACGGTCAGCGGAAATAACCTCTATCTCTTGGTGTGTAAAATCGATAATTTCTTCCGTGTTGCCTCTACGGATGGCTTCTTCCGCGCGCTCAGGTGCTGCTATCCGCACTAACTCCAGAGCCATGCTGGGAATAGTGTCGCCGTTGCGGCTATAGACGCAGGGAAGGAAAGTGCGTACTACCGTCCAGCTATGATTGACATCCAGATTCGCGTAGCCCCGATGAGGAGGAGTGATCTCATCGTCATAAAAAGACAAGTTCTCTATCTCATAGTGGATATTGTCGCTGTCTTTCTTGATTTTATGGATACTTACCATGTTGGGTGTGTTGCGGATTGTATTGTATAGTACCTCGTTGTTTTCCTTTTTTATAGAGAAATAGATATCCAACCCGATAGCTTTCGGCTCATATTGGCGGATGGTATCAATGAGGGGTAGCAGGGAGTCTCTAACCAAACCATCTACGCTTACAACTACCACTTCATCGCTCAACTCTCTGCCCTGACGGTCTTCTTCCATCATATTATAGATATCCGACACCAGGAAATCTACTTTCTTCTCAATTGGAGCAAAGATATCAATCGACGAGAAATCGGAACTCAACATAGCGCTAAATAACCCGGCAATCAGAACGGACAGAATAATGATCAATCCGCCATGCCACCATTTCATACCTTCTTTATTATCCATAGTTTGTATATTTTTTATTGAGCAATCAGTAGTGTTTTTTGTATAGCACTCAGTGTCGTCTCTGTATTGCACTCAGTAGTGTTTTTTGTATCGCACTCAGCGTCGTCTCTGTATTGCACTCAATTTGCGCTGCAAATTTATAACAAAAATTGCACATACGCAAATATAAATGAATTTTTTTGTCTTTTTTGCGCAAAAAAATGAATATATTATTTTTTTATTTGTTACCCTTTCTTTTTGACTTTTTGCACTCGCTTCTCGGTATTATATACATAGTATATAATACTAACGTATTAACCTTGAAAAATTAGTGCGTGATAAGTGCGTGATAAGTGGGAGATAAGTGCGTCATAAGTGCGTCATAATAAGGTTAAATGAGGACTTAATCCAACAATATAAACCCTGCCCAGTAGTACGGCGATGCATACGGATGACTGACTTCCGAGGACTCAGCTCCCCCTTTAGGGGGCTGGGGAGCCTCCTCCGTAACCCGTAACCCGTCACCCGTCACCGATCCTCCCCCTTTAGTGGGCTGGGGGGGGCTGCCCCGTCATCTTCCCTTTGTTTTTATATTTCTCATGGAGAACGGACCTGCCATTATTCTCTGAAACCGTCCCCTCCGCCGTATAGTTCCTCACTTCCTGCTGTGCCATCCTGAATGCCTGCCGCTTGCTCATACCTTGGCTGTAATAGCGGTAAAAAGCAGTCGTTAGCATGCGCGTAGCATCATCATCGACCTTCCATAGTGCCATTAACATCGTCTGTGCACCGGCTATCTTAAACGCTCGCTGGAGTCCGAACACTCCTTCTCCGGATACATCCCCAAGACCCGTCTCACAGGCGGATAATACTACAATATCTGCCCCGCGAAGGTCCAACGCCGAGATCTCCTTTGCCGTCAAAATGCCGTCTTGTACACCTTTGTCTAATCGGTTGCTATGTCCGCTTAAAGCAGTATTGGCTCCTGCAAAAAGCAGTCCGCAGCGGTTCAAAGGATCAATAGGCAGAGCTTGCTGTACATCGCTTTCGATGGTACTGTTCTGAGTGAAGAATTTCTGCTGCTGTGCCTCTTTCTCCGGCCAATAGAATCCGTGCGTGGCAAGATGGAGAATGTTCTTCCCTTGACCACTCAATGCCTTGAAGGATTCTTCGGTCGCACTTCGGCCGCGATAGGTATTAACCCGGACATGTTTCTGTTTCAGCATGAATTCAATCGAATCCACTTCAATCTTAGTGCCCGGAAGATCATAAGCCATGTCTCGCAATGTCATTCGTTGGATGTTTGCCATAGCCAGATCTGTAGAACTATGTTGGCTCTCGTATTTCTGGTGCTCTACGGCCAGGTCAGTAGGAGTCGCGTTGTACCGGATGTCTCCGAATAACGCCGCATTCTGATGAGAGTCTGCTCTCTTTCCGCCGATAATCTCCCGAGTGGAAGACAGCCGTACCAAATTATATTTGTCTCCTATCGTACTTGTCTCGTCATATGGCAGATTCTCCATAGCTACCTGATGCAGGATGCCGGACGGGGAGAAGAAGACCACTTCTCCTTGCTTTATATGCGGCAAGATGGCACCCCATATTGTTTGAGTGAGCTTTTGACCCTTCGCGTCATATGAATAGATGTTATGTATATTCTCTTTTCCGCGTGTGGAAGTTAATGAACTTACTTCCTCTTCGCTGAAAAGACGAATTGCCACTGGTGCTTCTGCATCGCGGCGGAGCAGCAGAGCATAGTAAACAGGTATCGTATCTTCTCCTATCTTTCCGTTCACAATCTCTATTGCAACCTGTCCATCCTTTAGTGCGCCTCGCACATCCGTCCATTGAGTTTGATTTACCCCTTCAAAACCATTTTTGTCAATATATTCCTGAATGGCTGTTTGCAGGTTGTTCTTCGCTTGCAAGAGATTGTATTGTAACACAAGTGCTTCCTGACTGTTCATATCCGTTATGTTTACAAGGGCTTTCTCGCGTTGCTTGCTCCGCTGGTATAAATTCCGGATATTGCTATCCGGATGATGAGCCATTAAAGAGTCGGCTTCTGTGTTTAGTGCCAGTAGAAGTCCTTTGGATTGCAACTGCCAGTTATAGAACGACTCCATATATAGATCTTTTATTTTCGAAGAGATACTATCCTCGCAAATCATCACAAACCGGTTGTTGATAGCATCGTAGCGTTTTAGCATTTGAGAGGCTTGTTCCGCACCGACACTCATGAGTTGTTTCCCGATTTCCTTACGCATAAAATCATTGAAATAGCCTAATTGCTCAATAGCCTCTTTTTCTCTCCCTGCCAGCGCATATGCCCGCGAGGGAGACAAGCACCCTTCGTTATACCAGGAACCCATTGCGGTTGGATCATATTGATTAACTATGTCAGCCGCTTTGGTTGCTGTAACGTAGTCGTGAGTGATCCAATTGTTGGTTGCAAAACGATAGCCGTAATAGGAACTGCTATCGTTGGTTAAGGTAAAATATTCTTCTAATAACTGGTCTCCTAATGCTATACTGTCTATATTGTAGTAATATTCGGCGAGCGCACCTAAGGCCTGAGCATTGTTCTCGCATTTCT
This sequence comes from uncultured Bacteroidales bacterium, assembly GCA_937910305.1. Classification (GTDB taxonomy): domain Bacteria; phylum Bacteroidota; class Bacteroidia; order Bacteroidales; family Paludibacteraceae; genus Colicola. The sequence goes on from CALEPS010000002.1 coordinate 55,313, forward strand.
TGTTATATCGTACTGCATGTAGTAACTGTTCCGAAAAGAATTTGCCTAATTCTTTGCCATATTCTTCGTCTCCTTTTTCTTTATATAACTGGTAGGTGTAGGGGAGTACGGATGCATAGTACCACATGTGATAGCAATTCCATTTTTTGTCTCTGCTAACGATATTCGCTTCGGGCAGTACGGGGAAAATATATCCCTCAAGAATATTCTTGGTTGCCGCTTCATTATTGAGTGCAGAGTAGAAAAACGAAGCATTGCGTATCAGTTGTTCATACATCTGGTCCCCGGAATGATATTTTAATAACTCGGTCAATACTGCATGCTCTGCCATGGCAGCGCCTATCGCCCATGATTCATGTGTATAGTAATACCAGTTCTGTGTCGTTCCGTTCAAATCGCATATGTACAGAACAAAGCGTCCTTGCCATGTTATATCATCTGACAAGGAAAAATGATAGTACCCCATTGTCTTGAGAAAAAAACGAATATCGTCAGCCTTCCCAACAATATAGTCATAGCCGTTTCCTTGAATGATCTCCTTACATAAAGCGTAACCCAATCGCAAGTAACGCTCTAAATATCTATCCCAT
>CALEPS010000003.1 GCA_937910305.1 uncultured Bacteroidales bacterium
ATATATGCAAATAAATAACTGAAAATTAACAAATTAATTTATAGATTAACCCTTAAAAATTGTATTTATAATCTTCGGCTCTCATAGCCATTACTAAATCAAGTTCTTTTTGGCGTTTCTGCTCTGCTTTGAGTTCGCGCTCCAACTGCGCATATAACCAAGCACCGCGCCCAAACATTAAATCGTACTCTATATCTTGTGACGCTTTGAAATCGGCTGCGCTGCAATCATAGCTAACAACTTTTTTCTTTTCGCTCTTGGGGCTTTCTTTAACCACCGGAGCGGCTTCTGTTGGTTCGCTCCATAGCAGAGGAAGTTCGGGAAGGGATTGCTGATGTGAAATGTGCTTGTTCATAATTGATGAATTTTATTTACGGTGCTTTACAAGTGTTCCGAGTAGTGTTTGCAAGGTTTTCGTAAAAAAATACTACCATAGGGGCGAGGAGTGACCGAAGGGAGGTCTTGCCCCGGATAATGGTGGAGATTTTTTTAGCGACAATCGGAGCGGCGAAACTATGCGCGACCTTTCAAACCAACGGAGCGGTAACTAACTTTGCGCCGGAAATAGGTTCATCGGACAAGCACTAATCAGCGAGCCAAGAACTTCACTATGGGAGCGATCCAAAGCAGAGGTGGGAAAGCCCAAGAGCCAGCACATGCAGCCAAAGGCAAATGTAGAGGCAGGAATAAGAACGGTAGTGCCTGCCGTTTCCGCGCCGCGAGCACCATAGAAAAACCGCTGGCTCGTCAAGGGTCAGCGGTCTGCAAGAATAAAAAAAGGGAACGGGAGGCTCCACTTTCGTGGTCCACCCCCCGCATACGTCACCTACATACTTCGCTCAAACAGTCTTTCTGTAGGTGAAGGTGGTACGTGTCGGCCAAACCGTTACACATCCCCAATATTTTCACGCTACTTCCACCGTCCATGTTTCGCGTGATAAAAAATTTTGCGCTACTTCCGCCATCCGCTTTTCACGCAAAACTGTCGAATTGCCAAAATCGTTATCGCTGACAATATTACTCACCTGCGCTGTATGGTGAAACGACGCTGCAAAATTACTGCTTTTCTTTGACATACGCAAATTTTCAGCCGAAAAAATGCGAAATTTCTTAAAATTGAGCGCGTTAGGGATAGAAAGGAACGATTTATCGTGTACAAAGTGCGGTACTCCTGAATAAGCCCGACGGAGCAGTTTCCAAGAAAATCACGGCTACCAAAGCAGTCTCCGAGAATTTTACGGCTGGTGCAAGCCGGTAGTCTCCGAGCGATTACGCTGTAAGGGGTCGGGTTGCAGGAGTGAAACGACCGCTTGCGGTCTGCAACTTGACCCCGCAACAGTCGCACAGTAAATAGCGGCTACCTGCCTGCGACAGTCTCCGAGGAAAATACGGCTGCCTTGGTAGTCCTTGGGGGATTTGCGGCTGCACCGAAACGCCCAAAAGAAATGAGAACTGCAAAAATGCGTCACCTCGGAAACTTTTTGCGTCAGCCCCGATAAATAAAGGGAACTCGTCATGTTACAGAAGGTTACAATAGGTTTCTAAAAGTTTCTTTTGGTAACAAAAAGTAACTAATAAAGAAACCTAATTATATCCGATAAATAAAGGGCAAACGGCGAAAGGTGACAAAGTTACCGCGTTTTTGTTCGCTGTTTTTTCGTGCGAATGGGTATGAAATAAAAAACGTGCCTACTCGTCGCGAGCAAGCACGTCCACAGAAGAAAAAAAACTAGGCTCTCACACCTAGAGAAGTGTGGGTTCTGGCGGTAACTGTGGCGCAGGTGGCGGAGCGGTTTCCGCTCTCTGCGTAATAAGCCGGTGCATATAGGCATATTCTTTCTCATTGAGGAAGGATTTAGCCTTAAAGACAAAGGCTTTGGCTTTATCCTTGAAATAGTAGATAAGCGTTTTGCCATCGGTGGTTTCAAAGTAATATGGGACTTTGACATAACGGGTTTTATTGATGCCGTCGGTATCAATAGCGTCGGGAACATTAAGGTTCAAGCGCAGATAGGAACGAATGGTATCAGAAGGCATACGCTGTATCTCCGGCACCATCTGTTTAAGCACATTGATAGAAATGATATACTCCTCTCTAGGGAAATCGAGGAAGAGCGTTTTAACGGCCTCCTTAATTTCCTTGACCGGCACAGGCTGCTGCGCGGCTTTCAGATCGAGCAAAGCTTGTGTCTCAATCATTTCTTCCGTGAACCACATACGGCTTTTCGACTCCTTCACGTGCATCTGACGCGAGATAAGGAAGGAGAGAAAGCCGGGTATCTCATCACAAATAAGAGGGAGAATTTCAGGGACTACCTCTGCTTCCGGAATCGGCGAAATCTTACGCACCCAAAAACGGATCTCATCCTCTTGGGTATAGATGAAGCGAGTTTCATTATTGGAGCAGAGAACGTATTTCGTGAAATTCTCAATCTCCTCATGGTCTTTGCCCTTGCGCTGCATAGGCAAACGCTTGGCGGTGGACATCATCTTCAGGCGTTCAGTAACCTTGGTATTGTCCTCCAGCGATGTTTCATCGACTCCGACAATCAGTTTGCCGCTGACAAGGGCGTTAAATTCAGAGGTGATTTCGCTATTGCCCACGATAATTGCATTGTTGCCGTACATTTCCCGGAGCAGATCCAGAAACGAGGTTTTACCAGTACCGCGTTCGTTGCTGACGAGGCAAAGGATTGGCAGGATTTGCATGGGCTTCAGATAAAGCAGCTGCATATAATCGTAGCCGAGTTCGACCTGCTCCCCAAAGATATGCTCCATAAGGGCCTTGATATGGGGAAATGGTCCGGCTTGCGCCTCGTAGTTAAGTGGGCTATAGAGGTTAAAACAATCGGAAACTACTGCCTTATAATCAACGTGCGAAGGGTAGTTGATAAAAGCCTTGTATTTATGTATGTTTGCGATTTGGTCACGCCCGAAATCATCTATAATCGTTTGCTTGCGGCGAGGGACTAACTTGGTTTCAAGTTGGCCGGTGCGGATGTTGGGCTTCTGAATCATCTCGAAATAATCATCACCGACGCGAACAAAATCCTTTATGGCAAGCGGCATAGCGCGCTGCACTTTCTCTTCTGACTTGTCATAGAGATAGACCATACGCTCGTAGATAAATTCGGACTCTCCGATTATATCTGCCCAATGCTTATAGAAACTGTCTATAGAATCAAGGAAGAAGTGTTTTTTGAGACGCTTAAACTGATCACGCACGTTCATCCGGAAGAAATACCGACCGTTGATGTCATCCTCTGTGAGGTCCTTGAGTATTTCTGCAGCCTTACCCTTATAGGCAGGGGTAAGAAGGAGATCATCGAGACCTTTGGGGTGGTCGATAAGGGTATCTGATTTAACGTGCGCAAACTCAATCTGAACTGCCGAGAAATCGATTAGCAAATCTCGCGTGTTCATAATAGCATTATAGAAAATGCGAGGACGCCGGGAAAGATCTCGTTTCTTGGCGAAATCTTTCATGGAGATATTGAGGCAGTCGCCATCGTAGAGGAGGACCACCTTTCTCACATGGCAGGTATTGATGAGCAGTTTAATGTCGTTGTGCAGTTCGTGTGTGCTGCTGTCGGCATAATGGGTAATAGAGCCGAGACCGACCACACAAAAGCCGTGCAAACTGGCGCACATGGACTTGAAATAGCCCTCCGTGAGGATTAGGGTATCAATGTCCTCTTTCTTCCGGAACTTTTCAAGGAGATTGGGCGGAAAAAACGGATAAATGCCTTGCCCCTTGGGAAAGCGGTACTTAGGCGCATCCTCATCTTTGATGTTCTGCGGTGCAATACGCGTAACAAAGTAGTCTTTGAGACGCGTGATGTCGCTATGGTCGAATGTCTTGCCCATGTTGGGGTCGGGGTAGCTGACAATCCAACCATTGAGCGTATAAACACGAATACGGATGTTGCCTTCCTCATCTTCTGAAAAGATGTCGAAAGTACCGCTACCGTCGCGAAAATCCGCTCCTGTTTCATAGCGCAGTTTAATGCGGTTCTGTTTAGGAGTTAGCCCAATCTCATCGAATATACGGCGTTGGAAATAGGAACGGCCATCTGACGGCTGTTCCTGTGTCGGCACGTCCTTGGGGGTGTCCTTAGGCGCGTCCGACTGTTCCAGCTCCGGAGACTGTTCCGAAGAAAGCTGTGGGGCGGTAGGCTCTATGATATCACCTTGATTTTGTACCATAGAACTGTTTTATTCTGTCGCAGATATTAACCATTTCTGCGGCAGCAATGGCTTCAAAAGCAAAGAAATCAAGGTTGGTAGATATGCCCTTGAAAGCCACCTCGAAAATGTAGCAGTTGGTGAAGATTTGAGAATCGACCAAAAACAGCTGCTTTTGGAAATAGGATATTGGTGCCAGGTTCTCCGTCTCATCCATCACGTCCATTATCTCCTTCGGTGAAAGCTGACCATCGAAACGGTCATACACTATAAAGCACCGAACTGGGCTGTTGAGATCAGAGAATATAGAGAAGTGGCGGTCAGCACAAATTAGCTTGCTCATAGGGGTACATTTTTTTGTATTTCTCATAAATTGACTGAACGAGCGGAACTTCCGCCTTGGTCCATCCGGTGCCGTTCTTCATGCGAGTGTAGAACGTGGACTTTCCCCATCCGGTGGCGTTCATCACCTCAAAAATAAACTCCTCTTTGATTTCCCGGTCGAGAGAGCGGTAATAGTCCCAATAGACCTTTCCGGCATCAACACAATTCGAGCTTTTTCTGGTAGTTGTAACCTTTTGCATATTCATATACTTTGGGATAATTATACTTAAATGCTATGCCATTTATGACCTCTCTTCGCTTCAATGAAGGGGTTGCACCACCATTAGACCATAAATAGTAGCATGATTTGGAAACCTTGCAGAACTTCAAAATCGCACTTTTTACTGCCGATTTGTCGTCTTTTGATACGATTTGAATGAAATTCTTAAATCTTTCGTCATTTTTTTTCATTTTTTTTTGGTTATTTTGGAAAAAATGTGTACCTTTGCGGCGGTTTTCGGTTGCAAAGATAATACATTTTGAATTATTGTGCAACTTTTTGCACGAAAAAATTAGAAAAAATATCATTTTTCCACCGAAAATGCCATATAAACTCAAAATATTCGCAAATGAACGAGCAAATTACAGATAGAGTGAATGACTATCTTCGCATCAAAAACATCAAAAAAGTGGAGGTAGCGAAGCAAATTGGTTGGGGGCAAGCCAAACTAATTTCGCAGCTGAATGGGACGAGGGGAATATCAGTAGAGTTGCTATGTGCGCTTTTTGAGCAGTACCCGGATATGAATAAGGAATACATCTTCTCCGGCAAGGGTAATCCGATTATGGATGCAGAGGCGGATCTTTTGCCGTCTGACGCACTCCAGCAGGTGGAGGAGATGAAGATTAGGCTGCGTGAAAAAGATGCCCAAATAAAGGTTCTGAAGAGCCTTATCAAAAAATAATAATGAACGTGCGAGCGCGCACGAGGTTCTGCAAAGTTGGAAAATTATTGGAAAATGGTTGGAAAAACTATATATCATTTTTTTGGAAAAAAGTTGCCCAAAAATTTGCATATATCAATAATTTTTTGTACCTTTGCATAGTTTTTCCAAGAGAGGAAAAACGTGTAAAAATCGGGTAAAGCCCGAGTGAACGAAAACAAATTTTTTGAAATATTAACCCGCTGAACAGGCAGGAAAATCATTACCTAAAAGCGTTTGAAAGTACCGGGGGTTCGAATCCCTCACTTTCCGCTCAAACCTTGATTTACAAGGGGAAGACAAAGTCAACTCTCACCAAAACATGAGTAAATAAAGGAGAGTTGTCTGAGTGGTCGAAAGAGCCGCACTCGAAATGCGGTATACGTAATTACACGTATCGGGGGTTCGAATCCCTCACTCTCCGCAAAGCGAAGAGCTCGGGAAACCGGGTGATTGGCAGAAACGATAAACGGAAGTCCATTGGGCTTCCGTTTTATTATTGGGCGATAGGTCTGACATTGAGAGCTCGCTCTTATATGGCGGACATAGCGGACAATAATAGCAGACACATCGTGTCGTTTAGTTTCTGCTAATCACTCGGTTTCCCATGCTCTCGCTTTGCCCAGGATACCGCCGGCAGGCTTTAGGGTTTTCGAGGTGGGATTGCCGTAGGCAATGTCGGTGCCCTCGAATCCCTTAGAGGGCCTTCTATCCCCCCCGATCGGAAGTTCTTAGCTCGGGCTAAACCTTCGCGCGATTATTTTATGCTCCGGACACCACCATAGGCAGTATGTTTTTCAAGAGAGAGATTGACTTTGAAGCCTATCTATTCTGTTGAAAATGTAATCGGCACGCTGTACTTGACTCGCACCACTTTTCCTTTTAAGACTCCCGGTTTCCATTTTGGCATAGACTTTATCAATTGGATACCTTCCCTATCCAACCACTTATTGCCTGCTGATTTAGCAATTTCAACATTTGAGATACTGCCATCTTGTTCCACAACAAATGTAATTATTACACGTCCTTGGGCGCCATTAGCCTTATTGGGATAGCGAATGTTGTTGGCAAGGTAATCAAATAATGCTTGTTGACCGCCAGGAAATTCGGGCATTTGATTTACAATAGCATGAATGGTCGTATCCGTACTGATAACCAAAGAATCATTCGTCGGGACTTGGGTTACAATCTTAAAAGTCACAGGTACAGTATATTTCACTCGTACTATTTTTCCCGCAGACCTTCCTGGAATCCATTTGGGCATTGAAGCAATAACATAGACAGCTTCTTCATCCAATTCTTTATTTCCAGAAGATTTAATAACCTTAATAGCAGAAAGGTCACCATTGGAATTGACTACAAATTGGCAAATTGTCCGCCCTTGAATACCATTTATGCGAGCAGATTCCGGATATACCACATTGTGTGCTATATATTGAAACATCGCCTTTTGCCCTCCCGGGAATTCAGGCAATTGTTCTGAAGATAAATATATGGTGTCATTCTCTGCCTCGGGAGACTCTATTTCATCTTCCGAGTAGTATTCTATCTTACGGCTCGTAATGGTAGTAAACCATCCCATAGGAGTATTCGTATTTGTCATTCCCTTTAGGTGAAGCCAATTACCATGTTTGTCGTAATTTGATAAAAACATGCGCATATTACTATCTTCAACCTTCACTAATTGGTCTTTTTTATTTACAGTATATTTTCTCTCAAAGGATTTGCCATCCTTTTCATTTACACAATACATCACGTAATTTCCATCAGGGGAATAATGAACATTATATAGGTTTTTACTTCTCCAATCCTTATATGAATCAATACGCCCTATAGAATCGTATTCATATGTGTATCTCAGAACTAATGAATCATTCTTGCGGTTCATATTTTCATATGTTTTGACAACTCGTTCGAGCGAATCGTACACAATAGAATCTTTTGCAAAGAATTTACCATTCATGTAGCATATATCAGAGATTTTATGCCCCGCAGAATCAAAAGTAATATTACGGTAATGCCCCTCAACTATTCCTTTCGCATCGAAATTATATTCTTTGCATTTATTATTGGCATATCTGCAAAAATAGCCATCCGCTAATTCTTCTCCGTGAAAATGTTCTCTTCTTACAATACGCCCTTTAGTATCATAATGAGTAAAAATAACTACCCTGTTAAGAACAGGCCCTCCGTATGTACTTATTTGTGCTCCCGGGCTTGCTGATTCTAATATTATCATAACCTGCTTAACGGGGCCTTTTACGTCCTCGTTATTAACTTCAATCTGTGCAAATGCGCGTGTTGCCCAAGCAAAAACAAAAGCAATGATGATAAATATTTTTTTCATATACATATAATTTAATTATTCGTTAAAATGAGCGTTCCTTATTTCAACCCGAGGCTGTAGGAAACGCCTATTGCAGAAATAAGTCACGCCCACGTTAACACGCGAGCGTTCGCCGACTTATTCAACTGCAAAAACCAAAACTTCCTACATTCCGGGTTGCTGAATAATTGCAAACGCTTTTAATCAAATATGGTCGCGCACGCTTGCGCGATTTCCGGTTTTACGTCATGGAGAGGGACGATTTATATTAGGCAGCCTTTAACAAATCAAGCACAGAATAGGTGCGACTCATGTGCTCGAAGGTAAAGTACTGGTCATCCAGAATCATCCATTCATTCCGTCTCTTAACAGATAAATGTTGGATGTCTGGGAACATAGACACCGGAACAATGATCTCACGTCCGTCTGTCAGTTTTGCTGAAAACTTACCACGCTGAATTGTGAAATCTAATGATTTAATACCTAATGTTACATTTGGAATCTTGCACATAATTGTTCCTCCTTATTTTTCAATATTTTTAGGCTGCGGTTTCTCTCCACGGAAAGTCTTTGAAAAAAGCTAACTGTCCCATATGCTTTGCAACTTTCTTATCCCTAAAGGGAACGATTAACTGCGTTTTTCGGCTGCAAAGTTACAACAAAAAAATGACATACGCAAGAACGCATGTCATTTTTTTATTAAAAGCATACTTTTTATCTTACTTCTGCGCCTTGGGCGTTGAAGGTTCTGGGACCTTGTTTGATGAGGATGATGCCGTTGCGGAGGAGTTTCTTGGAAGCAGGCGCGGAGCCGGGTGTTTCCAAGGCTTCCGTATTCGGGAGCGTCTCAAAAGTGCCGGTTTCCTCATCAATAACATCCGTGCCGTTCAGGCTTTGGCGGACGAAATAATAAGCGGTATTCGCTGAAAGCCCGGTAATAGTGAAAGAGTAGTACTCTGCAAAATGCGTCGGTTCTTCTTCGTCTCCGTCAGACTCTTCATACAAAGCAGGCATGTGCGCAGGGGCTGAGTTAGCCGCCAAGTCGATAGCGGTCAGATGTCCGTCGGCGTCAAAGGTAAGCGTCATAAAGCGTTGCGTGTGTGCTTCGTCCGTATAAAGCGTCCAGACGTAGCCCGTAGCAGAGAAATTCTGCACCCATGAGACTTGGACATTATCAATGCCGGAGACAACAGGAGGTTCGATAGGTAAGATAAATGACAACTGACTCCACCCAGTTGCTTGTCTGTATGCATTTATACTTTTTGCAGGCACATGGAGATATGTTCTTTCGCGCGGAAGTTCACTTATAAACGGATTTTGATCTGTCCAATTATAAATGGCAGGCGGAGTAACAGCTCTTGAGTATATATGAATGTCGAATTTGTTTCTTGCAAAAATCAAAGGGGTTACAATAAAATTTGTTCCTACAGACTTTACACCACTACCGATGGTAAGATGTGCTAATTGTCTGCATGCCAAAGCCCAGTCACCAATCCGTTCCACACTATCCTTAATCACTAAATGTGTAAGAGTATTCACATCTTCCAGAGCTTCTTCTCCTAATTCTTTCAGCGTTAGCGGCAACTCAAGGTATTTAATATTTTTTGCTAAAGCCATAGAACCATGACCTAACATTATGATTCCTTCCTCTATCACAACAGAATCCTTTGGATTTCCGACAGGATAGGCAAGCAATACAGTTTTGTCTTTCGAATATAAGATCCCGTCTTCCGTGATGTATTTAGGATTATTGTCCGCCATTATAATAGAGTGAAAACTACTCCCGTAAAAAGCACCTCCTTCTGCGAAGTATTCTCCATTGTTTTTATTATAAAAGGTAATCGAATCAATAGTAGCAGGCAATACCAAGACGTGGATGTTCTTATTGATTTCTCTGAAGCACTTCCCCCCCAAACCTGTTACAGTATATTGTTGGCCCTCATAGGTTATAGATTCAGGGATACGCATGGTATCACATAGAAAATCTGCATAATTCGCCGCAAATTGAATATCGGTATATGTCACAGACACAGTTGTCCCGTCAGTATTGATATTATAGGCAATCTCACAGCCATCTTCGTTTGCTACTTTGAAATCGTACGCCTGCACGCAGAGGGTGCATGAGAGAATGAGGGAAAGAAAAAGAGATTTTTTCATTGTAGATAAGTTTTTTATTTCGGGTGCAAAGTTACAGTTTTTTTCTGATATATGCAAGAAGGGATGCATTTTTTTGCGGGAGAGAGGTTAATTTTTCCGCTTGTTGTTCGGTTACGTGCCTCGAATAACCCCCTAATCACCCCTTAATAACCCCCTAATCACCCCCTTATCACCCCCTTTTGAGTGCTTGAAAGCTCACAATTTGACCTCGTGGAGGAAAAGGGATAGGCTCGCCGGTACATCGGCGAGAGGTAGACGGATGGCGGGATGGGAAAGGAAACCCCACCCGGCCTCCCCTCAAGGGAGGGGAAAGGGGAGAGAGGGGGACGGGGGGGGGCGGGGAGAGAGGGAAGGGGAAAGGGGAAAGACCGCTTCGCTAAAAGAGAAAAGACCGCAGGCGGTGCCTGCTCAAAGAGAAAAGCGAATTAGGGATGAGGGATGAGGGATTAGGAAAGGAAGGAAAAAAGATGGAAGGAAGGGCGGGCAATAACATTGCCCTGAAATGGACAAAGAGACGGCAGAGCCGTGTCCAAATCAAATTTGGACGCAATGGAAGAAAGGGACTCGCGCAAGAATGCGCGAGGCATAAACGCTATACCGGTCGCAAAAATGCGACCGAAAGAGACAATGAGAAGCCCCCTTTAGGGGGGGGGAGGGAATGGGGAAACCCCACCCGACCTCCCCTCAAGGGAGGGGAAAGGGGAGAGAGGGAAGGGGAAACCCCACCCGGCCTCCCCTCAAGGGAGGGGAAAGGGGAGAGAGGAAAGGGGAAACCCCACCCGACCTCCCCTCAAGGGAGGGGAAAGGGGAAAGAAGGGGGAAGAGAGGGAAGCCCCCCGGCCCCCTAAAGGGGGAGAGAGGGGGACGGGAGGCGGATTGGGGATGAGTTATTTGGGTTTGATCTTGTCGAAGCCGGAGCCGAAGACACCGCTTACATCCGCAATGGAGACAAGGGCTTCGGGGTCAATGGAATGGACAATACTGAAGACCAGCGAACTCTCGGGTTTACGGACCAAGACAGAAATCACTTTGACCGGTTTCTTGGAATACCATCCCGTGCCGTCCAAGACAGTCACACCGCGATTGACGGTTGTATTGATAGCCGTAGCAATCTCTTCATATTTGGACGAATAGATGAGGAAATGGACCGAACGGTTGATCCTCGCCATGAGCCAGTCCACCGCCACCGTATAAGAAATAGTCATTGCCACGCCATAGAGGACGCGTTTGATTTTTAAGATTTGTAGATTTGAAGATTTGAAGATTTGAAAATCGGTTCCGTCCTGCAACATCGATTCCGGGAGGGGGAGGAAGAAGGCAGAGGCAATAATGAGAATATCGCAAGCCAGCATGATATTGCCGAGCGAGATATTATGATAGTGGTTCACGATCATTGCCACGATATCCGTACCTCCAGACGAGCCGTTCGCCGCCAAGACACATCCCAGCGAGAGTCCGAAGACAAAACCTCCGATGATAGCACCGAGCCACGGGTCCTCAATAATAGGTTCCGGCAAGATAGGAATGACCCTGTACCAGAACGTGATAGCCACCACTCCGACCATCGTCCGGATGGTGAAACGCCAGCCGACAGTGAGTCCCGCAATCAGAAGCAGTATCGCATTGAAAACGAATGTAGTAAGCCACACAGGCACCGCTCCTCCGTATTCTGGGAAGAGCGAGGGGAAGAGTCCTCCTGTGACATAATAAATAGCCGAACATATACCCGTGAGCCCTCCGCCGACGAAAGCGTGCGGCAGAAGTACCCAGTTAACCATAAGCGCCATAGGGGCAATGCCTATGATAATAACCAAGTACTCGAAGACGGTTCTTGCGCGCGATACTTGCGGCGTGTTATGGGGGTTGACTAACTGACTGTAGCGCATACCAATTCACAATTCACAATTCACAATTCACAATTCACAATTAAGAGTTAGCTCGCGCAAAAATGCGCGAGAAGGGAACAACTGTTATTTGCCGTTTGCCATGGGGTCGAAGCCCTGTCCGAAGACACCGCGGACCTGACTCTGGCTGACAAAAGCATTGGGATCAATCGCACGGACAAGCCGGAAAATCGTAGCCGATTCATAAGAACGTGCTATGGTCGTGACAACCTTCATCGGCTGTTTGTTATATCCTCCTTCCGCCTCCAGGAACGTACATCCTCTGTGCGCCTGAGTAATAATAGCTTCCGCTATCTCATCGGGTTTCTGGGTGAAGATCATGAACTGGACGGACTGCCTCATTCTGTTCATCACCCAGTCCACAGCCGTAGAGGACATGAAGGTATAAGTAAGACCGAAGAGGATCTTCTCAATCGCGCCCTGTGTACCCGCAGCCTGGATAGTAGGCAGGAAGAACGCCGAGGAGATAATAGTCATATCCGCCATCAGCAAGACACGTCCCATCGGCAGATGGTGGTACTTATTGACAATCATCGCAATGATATCCGTTCCTCCGGTAGAGCCGTTATTGAGGAAGCAGATACCAAGGAAACAGCCTGTAAACAGTCCCCCGACGACCACTGCCATGAACGAATCGGTAAGGAGAGGTACCGTAGCGATAGGAATGACTTTAAGCCAGATAGTGAGCCACATGACACCCCAAATCGTTTTAAGCGCATATCTCCACCCGACAGTAAGCGCCGCAATGACAAGCAACAGCACATTGATCAACGCGCTGGAGAGCCAGATAGGCACATACGTGTTCGTAGCAAAATAAATGATCTCGCAGAGACCGGTTACTCCTCCTCCGACGATAGCATGCGGGACCAGAAGCTGGTTGACCGTAAGAGCATAAGGAATCGTGCTAATGGCAATCATCAGCAGTTCCTTCAATGTGATCCACGGCAACATACGCCTGTACTGGCGGAGGTGGTTGGAAACCTCACCCAACCTCCCCTCAGGGGAGGAGAATGAAGATGAAACCCCACCCGGCCTCCCCTCAGGGAAGGAGAATTTATTACCGTTCATATTGATTTAGAATTTAGCTACCAGATTGCGATCCCCGAAACCATTATCCACTCTTCCGACCGGGCACCAGAACTTAGTCTGCGCCACCCACTCCGTCGGATATGCCGCCTGTTTGCGGCTATAAGGATGCGTCCATTCATCCGCCACCACTTCGTATTCGGGGTGCGGGGCGTTAAGAAGGACATTATCGTTTTTATCCGCTTTTCCGGACTCGATATCCGCTATCTCTTGGCGGATCTGCAGCAGCACATCGCAGAAACGGTCTATCTCCACGAGCGACTCGCTCTCGGTAGGCTCAACCATCAATGTTCCGTGTACCGGGAAAGAGAGTGTCGGCGCATGATAGCCATAGTCCATCAGACGTTTGGCGATATCCGCCTCGGTAATACCTATTGCGTGGAACTGGCGGCAATCAAGGATCAGTTCGTGCCCTACCCTTCCCGTAGCGCCGGTATAAACAACACCGTACGCCTCTTTGAGCCGCGAAGCCATATAGTTAGCAGAGAGGATAGCCGCAGCCGTAGCATGGCGGAGCCCCTCCGCACCCAGCATAGCGATATATCCCCATGAGATAAGCGCCATATTGGCGTTGCCGTACAGTGCAGCCGAGACGCGGTTCTTATCCTCAGTAGGCAGGCAGTCCGCCATCTCCTCCGTACAGCACACCGCACCGGCACCGGGTCCGCCTCCGCCATGAGGCGAAGCAAAAGACTTATGGAGGTTCAGATGGCATACATCGGCACCGATATAAGCCGGATTGGTCCATCCTATCTGCGCATTCATGTTCGCGCCATCCATATAGACATATCCTCCATTGGCATGCACCGCCTCAATCATAGCTCGGATATCCTGCTCGAAGATACCATGCGTGGAAGGGTACGTGATCATACATCCCGCGAGGATCTCTTTGTTTTCCCCGGCTTTCTGTTTCCAGTCCTGAAGGTCTGTATTGCCCTTCTCGTCGCATTTGACAACACAAGGCACGAATCCAGCCTGAACGCAGGAAGCAGGGTTGGTTCCGTGCGCCGAAGCCGGAATGAGAAGCACCTTGCGGTCTGTCTGCCCTTTGCGGCACAGATATTCGCGAATGACCACAAGACCCGTATATTCGCCTGCCGCTCCGGATGTAGGCTGCAACGTACAAGCGTCAAAGCCGGTGATGGCGCAGAGTTGCTCCTGGAGTTGCTCCATGATTGCTTCATAGCCCGCCACCTGTTCCGCCGGAGCCAAGGGATGAGGCGCCATAGCGGCACCGTAGGTGACAGGAATCATCGCCGCTGCCGGATTCAGTTTCATCGTACAGGATCCCAGAGGAATCATGGATGTAGCCAGACTGATATCCTTGCGGTCCAGACGCTTGAGGTAGCGCATCAGTTCGGTCTCCGTATGATAATGTTTGAAGACCTCCTCCTGCATATAGTCGATGTCGCGCACACGGCTCTCATCGATAGCCCAGAGTCCCTCGAATGCCTCATCCGACTCCTCGTACTGCGGCATGTTATCCGATGCCTCGGCGAAGATCTCAATCAGTTCGTTCATATCATCGATATCGACCGTCTCATCCAGAGCCAGCCCGATCCATCCTGCAGGATCATAATAGAAATTGATATTATGCTCGCCCGCCAGATCGCGCACGCGCTCAATCCATCCTTCTTCGTCACAAGTGATCTTGAGCGTGTCAAAGAACTCCGCATTCTCCTGGTTATAGCCGTACGCCTGAAGCATCTCGCTCAGGTACGCCGCCTTACCATGAATACCTTCTGCGATAGAGCGTATTCCTTCCGCACCGTGATACACGCCGTACATGCCTGCCATCATCGCCGACAGCGCCTCGGCAGTACAGATATTCGAAGTGGCGCGTTCGCGTTTGATATGCTGCTCACGGGTCTGTAGCGCCAGACGGAAAGCGGGATGCTCGTATTTGTCTTTGCTCAGACCGATAATACGTCCCGGCATCTCGCGTTTGTATTCATCGCGTGTAGCCATATATCCGGCAGTAGGTCCTCCGAATCCCATAGGCAGTCCGAAACGCTGCGCCGTGCCGCACATGATATCCGCATCCAGCGGCTTGAGCAACGCCAACGCCATGAGGTCCGCTACAACCGTCACTTTGAGGCCCGCGGCGTGACAATCGTCTATGAAAGCATCGTATTCCTCGATCGAGCCATCGCTGTTAGGCCACTGAACGAGTGCGCCGAAGAAAGAATTATCCGGTTTGAAGTCCGCGTATGACCCTGTGACGATGTCAATGCCTTGTCCCGCAGCCCGCGTACGGAGGACAGACAGCGTATTCGGCCATATCTTCCCGTCCACAAAGACCTTGCGGACATCGGCTTTCACCTGGTCGCGCGAACGGAGGTTCCGCATCATAGTAACAGCCTCTGCCGCAGCCGTAGCCTCATCGAGCAACGAACAGTTAGCCAAAGGAAGACCTGTCAGGTCCGATATCATGGTCTGGAAGACGAAGAGCGCCTCCAGGCGGCCTTGGCTGACCTCCGCCTGATAGGGGGTATAGGAAGTGTACCACACCGGATTCTCCAATATATTGCGTCGGATCACAGCCGGCGTGATAGTACCATACCATCCACGGCCGATATACGAACGCGCCGACACGTTCGCATTCAGCACCGCCTCAGCGATCTCGAGATGCGTTTGCTCGGTAAGCGGCTGCTCCAACTCAATAGGCTCCGGCAACAATATATCCGCCGGCATTGTCTCCTTAATGAGCGCCTCAACCGACTCAGCGCCGATAGCGGCCAACATGTGTTTTTCGTCTTCGGGGGTGAGTCCGATATGACGGGACTCCAAATAATTCTCCTTCATAAAGATTCGTTTATTACAATTTTGCGCTGCAAAATTACTAAAAAAACATGACATACGCAAGAAAAAGAGGCCATAAATACAAAATATGCTAAAAAACATAAATTTATTTGCACATATAAAATAAATGTATTATCTTTGCACCATATTTCGAAACGTACCGAAACGTATGAAACACGAAGAAGATCATTTCGCCCCGTTATGGGAATTAAACCCCATTTGGGATACACTAAGCGGCGCAGAGCGTGAACGTATTAACAGCACGGTTGAGATTGTTCATTATGCAAAGAACGAGATGATTCATTTTGACGGTGAAGAATCGACGCATATGGGCATGTTGCTCAGCGGTAAAGTACGTATTTACAAAGAGGGGATCGGTCAGCGGCAACAGATCATCCGTTTGCTTAAACCATACGATATATACGGCTATCGCGCATGTATCGCAAACGGTGCTTACAACTCCAATGCGAGTGCCTTTGAAGATTGCGTGGTTTACCGTTTGAGCCGCGAAGAGTTTACCCGTCTGGTGCGCGAAAATGGTGCTTTCTGCTATGAAGTAATGCGGATGATGGCGCAGGATCTGGCGATATCGGAGATCCAGACCGTGAATCTGACTCAGAAACATATCCGCGGCCGTCTGGCGGAGAGTCTGTTGCACCTCGTTCATAACTACGGCTATGAGGAGGACGGACGGACCTTAGCCATGTTACTGCCCCGCGAGGATCTGGCGAACATGAGTAATATGACAACCAGCAATGCGATCCGTACGCTCAGCCAGTTTGCGCAAGAAGGCTTGATTGCCATTAACGGACGGCATATCAGTATTCTCAACGAGAAAGAGTTGGCGAGAGTATCCCGTTTAGGATAGCCACCTATAGAAGACCCCTCCCAATTGGAGGGGTCTGTTTTTTAATCCATCATTTTTCCCATATTGGAGGACATCTGCAGCATCTTGTCGTAGTCCTCGGGGCTGAGATCATAGAAATAATAGTTTCTCGGGTCGATCGGCCTGCCCAGATAATGCACTTCGTAGTGCACATGCGGACCAGTGGATTTGCCGGTGTTTCCTACCAGAGCAATGACCTCTCCCCGTTTCACTTTCTGCCCTACTCTGACCTTTATTTTGGAACAATGGGCATAGCGCGTAGCATAATTAAAGCCGTGGTCTATCTCTACCGTCTCGCCGTATCCTTGCCGCCAACCGGCATAGGTAACGACTCCGTTTCCGGTAGCAAAGATATCCGTTCCGACCGGTGCGGAGAAATCCATTCCTTCATGGAAACGCCGTACATGATAGACGGGGTCAACACGCCATCCGTAGCCCGAGGCCATGTGTTTGAGATCTTTGTTCAGCACCGGCTGGATGGCGGGTATATTCTCCATGCGGGTCTCTTGTTTCTTCTCCAGATCCAGAATCTCGTCATAGGACCGTGCCTGAACATACAACTCCTTCTCCAGCACGTCTATTTTGCGCTGCAGATCAGCCGCCAGTTGCGTATTGGTCATGTGCGCCAGAGAATCATAATAATTGATCTGGCGAGTAGCTCCCATGCGTACAGACAGAGGAATCGGCTCCGCTCCGAGGATAGCACGATAGAGGTTGTCATCGCGCTGCGAGAGGTCAGAAAGGACGATCTGCATCTGGTCCACCTGCTTGCTCAGCACCTCCATTTCCGCCGTCAGGTTCTTGTTATACTGCATCAGCGACGCTTCGCGAGGCGAGGGGAAGAAATAGAGAAAAACATAGAAGAAAATAACTCCGAGGCAGATACCTCCGATAATATATCCGCCGGACCTGCGCAGCCAATAGCGCAGACCGTGCTCTATGCGCTCCAGTTGTAGCGTTTCTGGGTTTATACGATACTTCTTCGCCATAAATCTATATCTGTTTGATCATTTATTCTTGGGTCAATTATTTCTTAGCCGCAAGGGAACAATTATTTCTTGTACCAGAAAAAGTACTGGTTCTGTTGCTTTTTTTCCTCGGGCGTACGCGCGACATATATAGGTTCGCGCGTGTAGGGGTCGATTCCGGTGTAAAACATGGTGGTGGAGAGGGTCATGGGCGTAGGCGTGAAATCCTGAACCTGCTCCGGCCGGTAGTGCATTTTTTTCGTTTCCTCCGCCAGCAATGCCATGTCGCGTTTGGTACACCCGGGATGGGAGGAGATGAAATAAGGGATCAGCTGTTGGTTCATTCCCGCTTCCTTGTTGATCCGCAGGAAGAGTTCTCTGAATCGCAGGTAGTTGGTCCAACTCGGTTTCCGCATTATCTTCAGCACATTGTCTGATGAGTGCTCCGGCGCCACTTTGAGCCGTCCGGACACATGGCGGGTGATGAGTTGGCGGGCATAAGGTTCGCTCATCAGGTCATATCGGATCCCCGAACCCACAAAAGCATGTTTTACATACGGCAGTTTGTCCACTGTTTTGTATATATCAAGAATCGGGCCAAAGTCTTGATTGAGGTTCTTGCAAATAGCGGGTTGCAGACAACTGGGACGGGCGCATTTCTCGCATAGAGACCTGTCTTTTCCGTGCATACCGTACATATTCGCCGAAGGTCCTCCCAGATCGGAGATCACGCCATGCCAGTCCGGCAATTGGCTCAACCGCTCGATCTGGCGCAGGATCGACTCCTTGCTACGGCTCACGATCTGTTTGCCTTGGTGGGCGGAGATCGTACAGAACGAGCAACCGCCGAAACAACCGCGGTGCATACACACCGACCATTTGATCATTTCGTAGGCAGGGATATGCTTGTCCTTGTATTTCGGGTGCGGTGTGTATGTATATGGCAGGTCATAGATCGCATCCAACTGCTCGGTCGTGATCGGCGGATAAGAAGGATTGACTACCACCCATTGTCTGCCCACCGTCTGAACGAGTGTCGTTTGGTAAATCTTATTGGACTCTATCTCTATCAGCCGGAAATTCTCCGCATGTTTGCGCTTGTCCCGCAAAGCCTCCTCGTGACCGGACAGCATAATAGCCTCAGCCGGAATCTCACTTTTTTCGGATGTCAGGTAGGCTGTCTGCGGAACATCATGAATAGAAATTCTTCCGGATTCCGACATCCGACTTTCTATTTTCTTTGCGATCTCTGTCATCGCCTGCTCCCCCATGCCATATACGAGGAGGTCGGCGCCGCTGTCCACGAGGATAGAGGGCATCAGTTTGTCTTGCCAGTAGTCGTAATGGGTCAAGCGGCGCATGGAGGCTTCTATTCCTCCTATCACAATCGGCACATCGGGATAGAGTTGCTTCAAAATCCGGCAGTACGTGATCGTACAATAATCCGGTCTTGCGCCGGGTCGCCCTTCGGGCGTATAGGCGTCGTCGGATCGCTTGCGTTTGGCGGCAGTGTAATGATTGACCATTGAATCCATTGAGCCTGCCGAAACAGCAAAATAGAGTCTCGGACGTCCGAACTTCTTGAAATCCCTGAAATCCCCATGCCAGTCCGGTTGCGGTACAATCGCTACGCGGTAGCCGGCAGCCTCCAGTACCCGCCCTAATACCGCTGCACCGAAAGAAGGGTGATCGATATACGCATCGCCGGTGAAGAAGACAATGTCCACTTCATCCCAGCCGCGCAAATCCGTCTCTTTACGGGTTGTAGGCAGATATTTCAAAAGGTCAGCCATCAGCTATCAGTCGATTTGAAGATCCAGTTTTTCTTTCAATTCCGCCAGCGCAGGGTTCGTCTCCGCCATGATGGCGTATTTCTCCTCTGCCGTATAGGCCAGTTGCTCTCGGTTGTACTCCGCCAGCACAAGGCGGATATTAAGTTCCCTGTTATGCAGCGTACGCCTCAGTTGGGTCAGAAGGGTTGGCATGGCGCTCCGCATCTGGTCCAGTTGCCAAGGGTTCGGCATGGCTATCTCAGCCGTTGTTTCCTCCACCAGGGAAGGGATATAGTTCTCTATCAGTTGTTTCAGACGCAGTTCCTCATTGTGGGTTGTTGCCAGACCAACCCACGCGTCTCTGAGTTGGTCAGCTGTAAAAGGGCGGTTAGGCTCCTCCTCTTGCGGTTGGGACTGTTGGGGTGCCTGCGGCGCTTCTTCCGCTTTCGGCTTGGGACCGAGTCCGAGACCTATCTTAGGCATTTTGGGGATAGAGGGAGCTGCGGGCTTGGGAGCTGCCGAAGTGTCCTGTTTGGGAGGAACGGTCGGAGCAGCAGGTTTCTCATCCTGCTTGGGCTGCGGAGCCGGAGATGCCGGTTTCGCCTCCGGCTTGGGTTCCGGACCTGGCTGCGGAGCCGGAATATTTTGCGGCACTCCGAGCTGGCATAGTTTGACGAGCGCTAACTCTACCGTCAGACGTTTGTTGCGTGCCGTGCGATAATTGATATCACATGTGTTGAGGATATCCAATGCCTGGAAGAGCCAGAGCGGCGGGCATAACTGCGCCTGCTGCGCATAACGCTGACGGATAGCGTCGCTGGTCTCCAGCAGTTGTACCGTCTGCGGATCTTTGCTTACCAATACATCCCGCAGGTGCTGGGCAAAACCCGTTACGAAATGACCGGCGTCAAAACCATGGTTCAGCACCTCATTCAGCAACAACAATGCCTTTGCTACATCATGACTAAGCGCATTCTCCACCAGACTGAAATAATAGTCCGCATTGAGCACATTGAGCACTTCAATGGTACGTTCGTAGGTGATGTTATTCCCGCAGAAAGCCACCAGTTGATCGAAGATCGAGAGCGCATCCCGCATTCCTCCGTCCGCTTTCTGAGCCACTACATTCAGTGCCTCCTCGCTTGCCGTAACGCCTTCTTTTGCTGCCAGAGATTTGAGATAGGCGATGATATCAGGTACAGTAATACGGTTAAAATCATATACTTGACAACGGCTCAGGATCGTCGGCAGAACCTTGTGTTTCTCCGTTGTGGCAAGAATAAAGATGGCATATGAGGGCGGTTCCTCCAAGGTCTTAAGCAAGGCATTGAATGCCGCTGTAGAAAGCATGTGTACCTCATCAATGATATACACCGAGTACTTCCCTATCTGCGGCGGGATACGCACCTGGTCGATGATGGACTTGATGTCCTCCACCGAGTTATTGGATGCCGCATCCAGCTCGTGGATATTAAAGGACCGTTGCTCATTGAACGCACGGCAGGACTCGCATTCGTTACATGCGTCGAAGCCGTTCTGCGGGTTCAGGCAGTTGATCGTTTTGGCGAAGATACGGGCGCAAGTGGTTTTACCCACTCCTCGCGGACCGCAAAACAGATAGGCATGCGCCAGATGCCCCTGACGAATGGCGTTCTGCAATGTCTGCGTGAGAGCTTGCTGCCCCACTACGGTCTCAAAGGTCTGAGGCCTGTACTTGCGCGCGGAAACAATGTAATTCTCCATATATGTTATTGTTTATATGCTATGCTATAGATATATTTCTCTTTTTCAATGGTCTCCAGCCGGTATGCTTTGTTCTCTGGCAGAAGCGATTGCAGTTGTTCGAACGATACGATTCCTATGCCTTCCGCTTTCACGACCGCTTCTTTCTGGGTCCATAGACGGATAAAAGCTCTGTCACGCTCCTTCGCTTCATGGATTAGGCGCTGTTCCTCCTCATTCATCGTTCGTTCGATCAGGTCTGAATCCGCATGCCGGATGGATTCTACGTCTATCCCTATCGGTTTTTCATCCACTGCCACCGCGATTGCAGCCTTGCAGTGCGAGATCGAAAAATACGGTCCGGACGGAAGAAAGGGTTTTCCGTGCCCGTTGTATGTCCATGTCCAATTCCCGGTAAGATTTTTCTGCTGGTTTTCTGCAGGTTTTATGCAGGCTTTAAGCTGTTCCCGCCACATGATCCAACTCTTCAGGCTGCAAAATCGTCCAAGGGTATGTCTGTATCGCAATGCCTGCTCGCGCCGTTGGTCGGAAACAAGAGGCAGCATTTTCTCCACCGCACTGTCCGTACACTCCTCCATCCTGTCAAAGATAGCAACCTTCATCCTTTCACCTTTCACCTTTCACCTTTTACCTTCATCCTTCCTGGCGTGTACTTTCCAATACACCACCGGCAGGATCGTTACCGTCAGAGGCAGCGTAAATATCGTACCGAAGCATATCACTACTCCCATCGGCATCCACAGGCTGGTAGCTGCAATGATCATGGGCAGCACTCCGAGCGCGGTAGTGGCGGAAGTCAGGAACACAGGCCGCATACGCCGCAAGCCTGCCTGATAAGCCGCCTCGCGATAGGAGAGGTGTTTGTATTTGCGCGCATCCTCCGCGTATTCGTACATCATAATCGCGTTGCGCACAATAATACCTATCAGACTCACGATACCCAGCACCGCCGTGATGGATATATCCAGCCGGAAAAGCCATAGTCCGGTCATTGAGCCGAAGAGGCACAAGATAGCGCTGGAGAGGGTCAGCAACGCCAGACCGATCTTGCCGAAATGATAGAGCAACAGAACCAGCATCACAGCCAGAGCTGCCACTACCGACCAAAGAATCTGCGGAATCATAATATCGTTGATCTCTGTCAGACCGCCGGGCTTGATACTTATCCCTTCCGGCAGGTCGGTGATATGCGTCTCAATCCATTCCTTCACTTTTTTCTCCGCGGACACCTGGCTCGTTGCGCCTCGCAGGTCCGCCCCTATAGTAATCGTCCGCACGGCATTGCGGCGCTCCAGAGAGGTATGATGCCAGTAGGGCTCGAGAGAAGCCACCTGCCGTAGCGGCACCCATACTCCGGGGAGAGCGGTAGGCACTTGTATAGCCCCTAAATCCTGAGCATCCATGCCTTCGGCATCTTTGGTATAAAGCACTACAGGCACGCCGTATGATCCTTCGTAGAGCGTTGTTATAGTTGCTCCTTGAGTAGCCTCCCGCAGATAGAGCGACAGCATCGTCTGGGTTACCCCAAGCCGCGTTGCTTCGTCTGCTTTGAGCACGATACGAGTCGATGCGGCTGTATTATTATAATCCGTATGCACCCATTGCAACTCCGGCATAGAGATCATGAACTGCATGATCGAATCGGCATAGACCGCCATCTCGTCCCATCGGTCACCGCGTATCCGCACTTCGAGCGGGTTCTTCACAGCCTGGTAGTCCAGTTGCTTGAAACGCGCGTAAGCATTCGGAAAATAATTCTCGTATTGTCCTGTGTATTCCTGCAGCACTTGTGCTGTCGCCTTGCCTGACTTCGTATTGACGATCAACTGCGCGTAGTTCGGCGCAGGGGTCTGCGGCGTATAGGTGGCATGGAACCGCGGTGAGGCTTGACCTATAAACGCGGTCACGCTCTCCACTCTTTCGTCGCGCCGCAATATGTTCGCTAACGAGTCTGCCACGGCGGCACTCTCTTCCGGTGTCGCGCCGTCATATAAATGGATCTCTACCGCAAAAAACTCCCGCTCCGCTTTGGGCAGCAGCTGAAGGTTCAGCTGGAACAACAGGAGACAGACACCTATCGCCGTAGCGCCGATAAGCATTGTCCATACAATCACCGGATAGTTGAAACAGGCCTCCAGGCCTTTCTTATACGCCCCTTGCAGCCAGTTAAAGAACTTGTTCTGCACCCGTTCCACAAAATTCAGTTCCTCGGGTTTGCGCACGCGGATATAGCGGAAAGAGAGATACGGCGTCACCCATGTAGCATAGAAGATACTTGCTACTAAAGCAAATAGCACCGCCCATGGGAACAATTGAACGAACTCACCCAGAGGTCCGGTAATGATACGTGTCATGGGGAAGAACATGCCGCTGATCGCCATCGTGGCAAGCGACATAGGCACAAAAAGCAAGGACGTACTCACATTGGCTGCGTACCACCGCGAATGGCCTTTGTCCAGATAGTTGGTGTACCCGTCTATAACGATCACCGAGTCGTCAACTATCATTCCTAACACGAAGATCAGTGCCGCCAAAGTGACCGTATTCAGTTCTATTCCTGTGATGTACATTAGACCGATGCAGATCGCGGTACATACGGGCAGACCCGTCGCCGCCACCAGAGCCGTCCGGAGCGGGAAGAGCATTAGCATCACTGCTATTACCACCAAGATAGAGATCACGATATCCCGGAGGAACGAAATAACCGAGTCGTTCACAACTTTGGGTTGGTCGGTGATCCGGTGGAACTGTATGTCCGGTGGCAGGAGAGCAGCTGCCTCCGCTAACTGGCGGTCCACCTCGCGGCCGAAAGCCACGATATTATTGCCGGGCACCATCTCCAGATTCAGGATCAGGCACGGCGCGCCGTTGAACTCCACGAACTGTTTTGCCTTTGGGTACTTCCGCTCGATAGAAGCTATGTCTTTGAGACGTATAGTAGCGCCTGTCACAGGGTCAGACCACACGATCTGCTCCTGCATCTCGTATTCCGACTGGTAAGGGATCACGACTTGCAATCCTCCTTGTCTGTCGCTCTCGCCGCCTACTGTACGCAGACCCTGCAGCGCCATCTGGGCTTGCAGCGCCGTCGGGTTGATACCGTATTGGGAGAGCCGCTCGGTGTCTATGGTGATTGCTATCTCTTCTTTCTGCTGACCCATGATCCGCAGTTTGCCCATTTCGGGAATAGTGCGTAACTGGGAGCATATCTTTTGGGCATACTCTTCCAGCTCGCGCGGGCTGCGTTCGGGACTTTCTACGGCGATCAACAGCGATGAGGTATTGCCGAAATCGTCGATCAGTACGGTCTGCAGCACGCCGGCAGGCATCCGCGTCTTCTGGAGCACGGGCAGGCCGGCGCGGATCTTGTTCCAGGCCTTGTCATTGTCCAGCACGTCCATACGAAGCATCACATAAAGATAGGCTATCCCGTCCTCGCTGTTGCTGAATGTCAGTTCCTTGTCTACCGCTTCGAACGAATTGATATAGTCCTCCAGAGGAATGGTCACTTGCTGCTCCACCTCTTCCGCCGTTGCACCGGGATAAAGCGCCACAAGGAGACCCTGCCGCATGGTGAATTGCGGGAACTCGTCCTTGTTCATCTTGGGAAGCGACCATATGCCAAATGCCATCAGCCCCAAGAAGAGAGCCATCACTAATCCGTGATGCCTCATCGCCCCTGATATGTGCTTTTGCGTCTTCAAATCCTCAAATTACAAACCACAAATTACAAATTACAAACTACAGACCACCTTGCACCCCGTGTATAGTTTCTGGTATCCCTCTGTGATCAATGTGTCTCCCGGTTGTAGTCCTTCACTTATCTGCACGCCGTCGGCTTGATAGCCTCCGCTTACGATGGAACGCCGCACTGCCTCGCCGTTCTCTACCACCCAGACGGTCGGACCTTCCGGTTTAAGCAGCACGCATTTGGCAGGAATCACTATCGCTGCTTTGGACGTTTGGTTTTCAGCTTTCGACTCTACGCTCACGATTCCTACCATTCCGCTCATCAGCACCTCGGCGCCCCCTTGGATACGGGCGATGACATCGTAAGTGTGCGTCAGGGCATTGGCGGTCATGTTACGCTCGGTGATGGTGATCGGAAGTACGGTATCCGCTGCGCTGCATTCCACTTCGCCTATTGCGGATAGATTCTTGACCTCTGCCTCAGGCACGGAAAAACGCACGGAGAAACCGGACACATCAAGCAGCGTGCATAGTCTGGTGCCGGGAATGATTGTCTGGCCGCGTTGCACGTCCAAGCCGCTCACTATTCCTTCGCACGGAGCAACGAGCGTACATTCGTTCAACTGTTGTTTGGCGGCGGCATAGAGCGATTTAGCCTGCGTCAACTGGCTTTCTATCTCTACCATCTTCTGGTCCGAGACAACCCCTTTGGCATGCACCTTGCTCACGCGGTCATAGCCGTCCTGAGCATGTTTGAGCGAAGCCTCTGCAGACCGAAAGGCATTGACTGCCTGCGTGTTGTCGATCGCTAATATCTTCTGCCCTGCTTTCACACGCTCGCCGTTCTTCACTTCGATGGCGATAACCCGTCCTGCGCTCTGCAAACTGAGCGGAGTCTCGCACGCAGGCTCTATCGAACCTACATAGCGGGAGAAGGACGAAGCCTCCTGGGGCTCGATCACCGTTGTCTTTACTTTCATCGGCTGGGCTTCTTCATGCGCCTCTTTATGCCGGATGCAACCAAGCAAAACAAGACCGATTGCTGCTATTAAATAATACTTTTTCATCCTTTCACTTTTCACCTTTCACCTTCCCCCATTCTATCGTCAGATACATAGCACGCGCGACGAGGTGCGCGAAATAGCCAATGTATAATGCCTGCGGACCTACGAAGCGGTACGTAGCTGCATAACCGGCCACAAAACCGATCGCTGCCCAGATCATGGAATTGCGGATCTGTTTGCCGGCGGTAGCTCCTACATACACACCGTCCCACATGAAAGCAAGCGTGCTGATAATAGGCATAGCTATGAGCCATCCAATATATTTGGCAGAGGCATTCAGCACCTCTGCATCATTCGTCAGGAGAGCGATAGACCCTTTTCCGAAGAAACCGTATATCGCAGTAAAGACCGCTCCTACTGCCAAAGCCCACAAGAAGAGCGCGCGCACTACGGCGTTTAACTTCTCTCCCTCTCTTGGGGAAGAGGCCGGGGAGAGGCTCTTCCCCCACTCTTTCCCCACCAGTGCCTCACCGGCATAGGCAAAGCCGTCCACGAAGAAGGAGAAGAACATGAATAGTTTCATCAGGATACTGCTTACCGCCAGTTCCGTGTCGCCATAACGACTTGCCAGGGAGGTATATCCTACATACACTACCATAAAGCATAACGAACGGATTAACAAATTGCCGTTCAGTGCCATCATGCGCCGTATTTCCGGCCATTTCATGGCAGCCCGCCACTTGTCGAAGTCTCGGAATACAGAAATGTCGAAATACCGGGTTAGCAAGATTCCGCTTGCCAGAACCAGACCGCTGTATTGTGCAATTAGGGTGCCCCATGCTACGCCGATGACTCCCAGCGGAGTATAGACGGCAAGGCAATAACTGGCTATCATATTCACTACGTTTACCAGTATATCTACCGCCATAGGGCTTTTCGTGTCCTGCATGCCGATGAACCAGCCTTTGCAGGTAAAGAGGGAGAGTGTGGCGGGAGCCGCCCATATGCGGACATAGAAATACTCCCGTGCTACGGAAGCCACTTCTTCGGAACAAGGCACTACAGCCAGAACCGCCGTGACAAAAAGCCACTGTATCGCCCAGATCGCCAAAGCCGCCGTTAGCGCTATGGTTAGACTCTGGGTCAGTATCTTCCTGCATTCGTCGGGTATCTTGGTACTTAGTACTTGGTCCCTTTGTCCCTTCCCGTAAGCCTGCGCCGTCAAACCGCTCGTGCCTATTCTGAGAAAGCCGAAGTTCCAATAAAGCAGATCAAAGAGCATTGTACCGATTGCGATACCGCCGATAGCGGTCGCATCGCTCAGGTGTCCCACAATAGCGGTATCCACAATGCCCACGAGAGGGATTGTAATATTCGCCAGAATACTGGGAACAGCCAGCCGCAATATCTCTTTGTTCACACTCGTCATTACGTAATTACGGGATTACGTCAAAGGAACAATAAAATCATTAGTTGTCCGGTCAGCACGCGTAGGAACATCGTCAGCGGATAGACCGTTGAATAGGCCACCGCTGCGCGGTCATTCGCCGAACTCTGGGACGTAGCGTACGCCAGTGCCGGAGGATCGGTCGTCGAGCCTGCGATAAGTCCCATGAGCGTGAAATAGTCCAACTTCATCCATTTGCGTCCTACTATACCTATCAATAGCAGAGGCAGCAGCGTGATGAGCACGCCGTAACCGATCCATACATAACCGCCGCCGATGAGGGTCGGGATAAAACTCTTGCCTGCGCCGAAACCGACCGACGCAAGGAAGAGCGAGATACCGATCTCGCGGATCATGAGGTTCGCCGAAGTGGTGGTGTAGGTCACCAGATGCCATTTGGTACCGAATGCGCCCATGAGGATTGCAATAATCAGCGAACCGCCCGCTATACCTAATTTGAACGGCTGCGACAATCCCGGTAGCGCGAAAGGAATAGATCCTAATGCCACGCCTAAGATAATTCCGAAGAACAGGGACGCCAAGTTCGGCGCATCCAGTTTCTTGGTGGAGTTACCAAACGCTTTGGCTATCTTGTCCACAGCCTCCTTCTCGCCTACTACGGTCAGACGGTCGCCCAACTGGAGCCGCAGATCCGGCGTTGCCAGCAGTTCGATACCGGCGCGGCGGACACGCGTGATAGTGATGTGGAAGGCGTCACGCACCTTCAGATCGCATATCTGTTTGCCGTTTATCTTGTCCTTGGTGACCACGATATGCTGGCTCACCAGGTGAATATTCTTCTCTTGTTCCTCCCATTTGATATCGGTCAGTTCGCCGAGCAGCAGCACAGTGCGCTCGTTCTTCTTGTCCGTCACGAGCCGCACTTGGTCGCCTACGTGCAGCAATGTCTCCGCATCGGGCATGAACTCATTGCCCTCCTTGTCCAGCACGCGGCTGACAACTATCGTCACATGGGTCAGCAGACTTAGGTCGCGCACATGCAGACCGTCGATCTGCGGGTTCGTCAGTTTCATGTCATAATGCTCCACTTGCTGAACCTCGCCTTTCTCCGCTTTCACCTGCTCTTCCTCTTTGTCCATCTTGATGCGGAACACCCAACGGATAACGAGCATGGAGAACAGGATTCCCACTACACCCAGTGGGTATGCCATCGCATAGCCGGACGCGATATCGGGATTTGACATTCCGGTCAGGTCCTGGAATGTCTGCTGGGCTGCACCCAGACCCGGCGTGTTCGTCACTGCTCCAAAGAGCACACCGGTCATCGTAGCGATATCCGTACCGCTCAGCAGATGAATGACGTACGCCGTAACACAGCTTAATACCACTATACTTGCCGCCAGCATATTCAGGCGCAGACCGCCTTTGCCGAACGACGAAAAGAAACCCGGTCCCACCTGTAAGCCTATCGAATAGACAAACAGGATGAGACCCAGGTCTTTTGCAAACGATTCCACCTGCGGATCAAGCGTCATGCCGAAATGGCTGCACGCAATCGCGCAGAATAGAATCCAGGTGATCCCGAGGGTTATTCCCTTGAACTTGAGTTTCGCGCCCAAGAAAATACCCACGGCGATCGCCAATGCCAGCACAAAAATAGAATGTGCTATGCCTGTACCAAAAAATAAACTACTAAACCAATCCATTATTTATAATTCAACCCTTATAATTCAGCACCCAGTACATTGAACTCCTTGCCGTCGCGAACGATCACAACCTGTCCGTCGCGGATGATTTTCATTGCCTTTTGACTACAGGCGCAGTTATCGATATCTTCTGTATCTGCCTGCTGGTCAGGAGCACCGAATCCGCCGCGGCGATTCGCTTTACGAACGATGATACCGGAATCTTCCGGGAAGACTTCGTTTTTCAGTTGCGAGCCAAGCATCAACTCCGCATTACCGTTCAGAGCCTCTACCAGGTAGATAGCGTCATCTTCGATATTTTGCAAGTCACATACTACCTGACGGGCATCGTCGAGGGCTGTTTGAGTCCAGTCTCCGAGGGTATATTCCATCGTAATTGCAGCAGCTTGGTCTGCGCTCAGTACAGTCTCAATATTCTGCGTAGCATTGCCGTTCTTCTCATCAACAAAGGTAACTACATTGCTAGCAGGAGTCAAAACGGTACCATCAGCGAGGTGAGTGTTATACTCGCCGAACTTAGGCCAAGCGTTGGCGTTCATCAGTTTCATCGTCCAGCGTGCGATGTCTCCGCTCTCGAAGGTAAAATCACCTGCACTATAGTCCACCAGCGTGTTCAGGAATGTCGTTGTCGGAGTGTTATTCCATGCGCGTCCGAACGATACTACCGGACACTCACTCTTCACCGTACAACTCTCGAATACATATCCCTTGTCGCTTGCCGGACCGTTGTTCGCCGTCAGTGCGTCACTGCCGCTTCCGGCTTTGTTGCGCTTCTCGGCATAGAGCAGCGTGTTCTTGAAATAAACGCTACCGTCACCGCAGATGAAGTCGACCGTACCGTGGATCTCGCAATCGCGGAAATATTTCACAGCTCCCTGCAGGTTGCTATAATACGTATCCTGATAAGAGAGCAGCCGTACGTTCTTGCATATCGTCTTCGTTCCCTGATCCCACAAAGCTACAGCGCGACCGTTATCGTTCTTGTAATAATCCAGCGCGTTCTGGATCGTCAGATCCTGGAGGTAGGTACCTTCAACGTTCTTGTTGATCTTGATCGTAGCAGTCTGGTCGATAGACTCCTTGCGATAGTCCGGAGCGTTTTTGATGATCGTTCCTTCCATGGATTGACCGATGATGGAAATATTGTTTTTGCTGATCGTGGTCAGTACGGTTTCGCCAAGGTCGTAGGTACCGTTCGGGAGGAAGATCTTGTCACCGCTTTGAGCCTGTACCAACGCCATCAGGAACGATGCTACGTCGCCTGCCGGAACGATGAAATAGCCCGTTGCTTCATCCTTAGTCAGGAAATCGAGCACGTTATAAACCACTACTTTGTGGATATATTGTTTAGCCGTCCAGTTGATGGTGAGCCATCCTGCTTCACCGGTGTATTGAGCGGAGAGCTCCGCGCCATCCGGAGTCTCGTTCTTCACCACGGGATAGGTAGCGAGTTGCTGTTCACCGGCCATCACGTTCACGTCACCGCTCTCCGAATACTTGCAGAGGGTCACAACCACTACGGCATTACCGGCTACTTGGACGCGGATTGAACCGTCTGCTGCGAAATACCAGCCGTGTGTACCGTCATGGAACGCACCTCCGTTTGTCTCTACCGTCTCATGATCCTCCGGATAGAAGATAGCCGAAGCGAAATCATAAGTCTGAACCGATCCTATGGTAACTACCTCAATCGGAGTCACTTTCGCCTGAATGGTGGTATTACCGTTAATCAGGTCACCAATAGCGGCTTTCTTGCCGCTGGTATAGAACCATCCACGGAAAGCAGAACCTTCGGCAATCTCCGGCAGTACACTCGCTTCCGGCAACATGCCTAACGTAGCA
Organism: uncultured Bacteroidales bacterium; assembly: GCA_937910305.1. Classification (GTDB taxonomy): domain Bacteria; phylum Bacteroidota; class Bacteroidia; order Bacteroidales; family Paludibacteraceae; genus Colicola. The sequence goes on from CALEPS010000003.1 coordinate 30,787, forward strand.
CCCTCGTATGTCTCTTGACGAGCGATCTCTGCGCCGTTCTGATCCTTAAAGATGATCTCACAAGGCATGATATCGGTTGCTTCGGCGAAGAAATACGGCACATAGGTATTGCCTGCCAGTTCGAAGGTCAGCGTAGCTGCTTCGCCGGTATAAACATAGATTACGTTCTGTGCGAAATTGCCGGCTGTCTCGCCGCAAGCTGCATTGTTGTTTACGGTTGCGAAATCAACACCGTCTTTCTTTACGTTGATCGGCGTACCGCTATATTGGCAGGCGCCGATGGTAAATTTAACCGGACCGTCAACAGGCACGGTGATAGAACCGCCGAAAATACCGTGCTGGCCGCCGTTATAGGCTGTTCCTGCTACGCTCACGCCTGCAGGCAGTTCACCGGAAGCCGGCAGCAGCACCTGATAAGGATCATCGCGGAACTCAATTTTGAAATCCACGAACGTGCGGGCTACATCTTCTACGAACTGAATCTTCTGAAGCGCGGTCTCTACGTTCACACCGCGGCAGAGGTAGATATCATTCTGTTCTGCGGTCAGTTCGATGACTTGGGTGCCATATTCCGTTTGATTTCCGGTAGTAGCAATCTTGGTCTCGCCTTTAGCGGGCGTCTTACCATCTTCACCCCAGGTAGCACTCCAAACATCCACGCAGGTGGCGTTCGAACCACTACGAGGACCAAAACTGAGTTTGAGTTTACCGGCAACGGCTGCTTTCTTAAACGCGCAATAGCCACTGCTATTTAACTTGATACCTTTCAATCCGTTATTGGTTCCGGCGGCATCATTCACGGAGTTATTGTAATATAACTTAGCATCGGGATTGCCCGCCATCACTACCGGGCTACTGGTCGGACCAGCTTCCGTAAAATCCCACAGCAGGTCATTCTCCCCTGCCCACATGGCTACGCTCATCAGAGCAGCCGCCATTACTGTAAAAATCTTTTTCATTGCTTTCGACTTTCGGCTTTTGACTTTCGACTTTTGACTTTACCCGTTCTTTCTTTTCTCCAGCTGTCCTTCTAGCGCGGCGAGGCATGCGTCAATACCTTCCTCAAAACTGTCAGCAGTCTTCTCGGCGAACAGACCTGCAATGCGGATCTTCACCTCTTTGTTGGCGTTGGTCTGCGGCTTGATCACACTCATTCGGATCTCAACCTTGTCATCTGCATTCAGGTGACGCTCAAAACGATTCATTTTCTTCTCGATAAACTGTTCGAGTTTCTCTGCCATCTCGAAATTTACGGCATTGATTGTTACGTTCATAATACTTTTTATTTTAAAGGTTAAACAATTTATTGCCAATTCACAATTTACAATTCGTAATTTGTAATTCGTAATTCGTAAAGGGCTTTCAGCCTTCGACTTTCTGCTTTCGACAGGCTCTGTCCCGTTTTGACTTTCGACTAATTTCGGTGCAAAGATACAACAATTTTTTCACATACGCAAGAATTTAATATTTTTTATTAAATTTCTTGTCCCAACAGCCCCAATTCCCCTCCCCATCCCCCTTCCTTTGTCCTTCTCCTTTGTCCTTTGTACATTGTACTTTGTCCTTCTCCTTTGTCCTTTGTACATTGTACTTTGTCCCTTTGTCACTTTGTCCTTTGTCCCTTTGTCACTTTGTCCTTTGTCCCTTTGTCACTTTACTTCGTCCTTCTCACTCGGAAAGGAGTACAAAACAAGTGCAAACACACACTGTCAGCAGACTGCAAAAGACCAGTCCTAGACTTTGTTATTATAAAAACGCTATAACTATTTATATTTCTGTTAGTTACGAAGACAGCAAAAAGTAGCAAAATCCGCCGTTTTTGCGGTTTCATTTGCCTTTTTCACACAATTTTCAGTCGGTATCGTGTGGCATTGATTCGCAACTCCGTGTCTAAAAAAATGACACAAAAGTTGCGTATGTCATATTTTTGTTGTAATTTTGTAAGCGGAATTTGAAACTGGGAATAAAATGAACGGATTTCAAGATTATTTGAAGCGGTTGCCGGGCGAAGAAAAAGCGAACACCCTCACCCATATAATACCGTTTATAGCCACGATAGCAATATCAGCTCCGATGATATCGCTGGCTTCGTGTTCGCAGCGCCTGTCTCCGCGTTTTCAGGTTCTCGGCACTGTCCTTTTCATAGCCGGTATGCTGTTGATGTACGGTTCGTCCACCCTATACCACGCCGTAACAGAGCCGGTATGCAAAGCGCGGCTGAGAATCCTGGATCATATTGCTATCTATGCCATGATAGCCGGTTCATACTCGCTCATATGTATCTCCGTGGTAGGCGGATGGATGGGATGGAGTCTGTTTATCTTCCTTTGGGCTTGCGTTATTGCCGGCACGATCGGCAAATTCATCGCGTTAGGCAAACATCCGCGCCTTTCGCTGGCGTTGTATCTGGCGATGGGATGGGTAGCGTTACTGATAATATACCCTATGTGGCAAGGCATGACGCACGCTGCGTTTTTCTGGATAATTGCGGAAGGAGTATTCTATACCATCGGTTCGTATTTCTTCAAAAAAGACGAAGAGCACGACTACTATCATGCCATATGGCATGTGTTCATCGTGCTCGGTTCGTTTTCCCACAGTATAGCTACGTGGCTTATTCTACGCGTAGGAATGTAATCCTCCGAGAAGGTAAGAGACACCGAAATAGGTGAATAACACAAAGAAGAAGTTTATCACGGAAATGATATGATAGACTATTTGTGATTTGTGTTTTGCAATATGCAGTTTGGGAATTATCAGCGGCCAGTGGAGCTGGCATGCATAAACAAGCATTGTAATGAGTGCCCATGTCTCTTTGGGATCCCATCCCCAGTAGCGTCCCCATGACAGATTCGCCCATACCGCACCGATAAAGATACCGGTGGTAAGGCAGAAAAGCGCGGGATACAGAAACAACTGGGATAACTTCTGTAATCTTTGACCGGAGATTTGCAGCCTGTCCTTCCTGGCTCCGGTTGCTTTGCGCTCTGCCACGCTCATACAGATACCTATGATACCGTTGATCATAATGATTGCAAAAAGCGTGTATGCCAGCATGATCACAGACACATGGATACCTAATAGCGGCGTTTGCAGAACCGGTTGCAACGGCGGCTTGGGGGTTACCACTTTGGTCATCACCAGCGCCAGAACAACGATAAGCGCAGTAAAAGCGCATACCCCGGCCTTCCCCAAGAAACGGGAGGATGAGGTCAGCTCCTTCCATAGCACGCGGAAATAGGTGTTCTTCTGGAAGAAGAAACCGATCATAGCAATGAGCAGCAAGGCATAGCCTGTATAGGTTATTCCGATTCCCCAAGGGTCATAGTTATAGGCGAGTACCACTCCCATCCGGTCGCTGTCGTAATCGGACTGGCAGAACCGCCAACCGTTGTATTTGAGCGGTTTGTTCATACGGATAGTTCCTTCGTCCACCGGCATATTCTCCCCTTTCGCTTTCGCCATGGTGTACCGGCTTCTGTCCAGTATTCTCAATTCCGTGATATAATCCACGGGGGTCTGTCCGTCTTCTGCAAAGACTATCTGAAAATCCCAAAGGAAGAGCGAGAGGGATTTGCTTTCGGTGAGGGCAGATGGGTTAATAGTGAGCGTCTCAGCTTTGTCGGCGCGCAGATGGATCTCTCCCTGCACGCCCCAGAAATGCGTCACACACGCCCCGATGACAATTGTCATCAGGGCAATGTGCAACAGACCTGAAAACACGTTCCTCCGAACGCGGAAAGGACGTAATAAATCCATATCAGATAGCTTCAATAAAGGCTACGATAGCATCGCGGTCCTCTTTAGGTAAATTATAGAACTGCTGTGTAGGATAATACGCATCGGATTCCTTGCTATACCCATGCCACATGATCGCCTCGATGACATTCCGTGCACGCGTGTCGTGCATACGTGCCTCGTAGATATCTCCCGTGGCCTGGCGGTGCAGACCGCGTCCCCATAACGGAGTGGTACGGCACCAGCCGGTACGGATGTCATTCTCCATATGCAGTTTATGCTGCACCATGTCGGTGTACGGCCATATCTTCTGGTTCGGGTAACGCGGCATTTGGGCTGTGACAGGGAAATTATTCGGGTCACGCACCTCGTCCGGACCGGTGGTCCAGGACGGACGATGGCAGTAATCGCAGCCGATCTGGGTGAAGAGCTCTTTACCACGGAGGACTTGTTTGTCCGTCACGTTACGTGCAGCCGGAACAGCCAGACCGCGGTGCCAAACCATCACTTGTGTGAACTCGTCGTCGCTCATCTCTGCCGGCAGGGTCTTGGAGGTCAGGAACTCTTTGATATTGGCTTCCATGTCCGCCGTGTGCCACTCCGGGTGCTCGTTGTTCGGGTCGATTTGGGCGATATACTCCGCGAAACCATCCTGCACCTCTTTGTCTTTGGACGCATACTCGGCATAAATAGAACCGTTGAGGTCGAGGTAGTGGTATCTGCGGTCGGAACGGGTCACATTGGTGATATTCCAGATAGCGTTAGCGCCTGCCGCATCCATGATCGGTCCGCGCGTAAGGGCATAGGTGAAACGCTTCGGTCCCCATTGCGGGTCCTTGTAATAACCGGTGGTTTGGAAACCGCCGTCCCAGAAAGCAGGATTGAGACCGTTCTTCAGCTTGCCGTCAGCTGCTTCTTTAGCATATTGGTCGATGATGTCTTGATCAGGTATAGCGTCCAGCAAACCGGTTCCATAAACGCCGATGGTGTTCTCCAACAGTACCTTGTATCCCTGGTTCTCCAGCAGACCGTCCGGGTCGCGGTAACCTTGGTTATACACATATACCGCCGTGTTCGGCATCGTCACCTCGGGATAGCGCAGTTCATAGGTCTCTCCGTCCGGGAACGTATTGCCATGCTCGTCGTTGGCGGTAAGCCATTGGACCGTAATCTGGTCCGGATCGAGCGGCGCCTTGAATGGTCTTGCACCAAAGAGCTGCGGCATACCGGCTAACCAAGGTACATATGCCTGGGTGGCAGGATTGATGACCACAAGAAGGGTTCCGTTGCCTTGGTCCTTGGCGTTATAGGTACCTGTAGGAACAGATGTACCGTGCGAATAATTGGGGTGGCAGTGCTGACAGGATGCACGTACATAGACCGGACCCAGACCGTGCTGGCGGCCGCTTGCGTTGGTCACGAAATCTTTCTCCGCGATATTATCGCCCTGGGCGAACATCGTACCCAGTCCGGCGTCGTCTGTAGCCGGCGTAGGCTGGCGGAACGCCATGGAAGAAGTCGTCGTAGTAGTACCCAACTTGCCTCCGGTGTAATACCACTCCGGCATGTCGGTCTCCGGCTTATTGTTCCCTCCCGACTGACAACCTGCCAGCGCAACCGCTGCCAGAGCTATGAATAAAAATTCTTTCTTCATAATAGTTGTTTCTAATGATTCTTTTTATTTAGCCAAGAGCGCCAGTACTTCGTCTTTGAGAAGCCCCTCCAGAACTTTCACTTTGTCCTGAGCTACTCCAACTTTGGCGTCCGTAGCGTTATGCTCGAAATCCTCGATAGCATCAATAGCTGCGATGGCTTCATCAATAGCTTTGCGCACTTTGGTATCCAGTTCTGCATCCTGGCGAGAGACATAATTGGAGATAGCGTAGTCTCCTGTCTGCGCACCGCAATAAGCATGTTGGATAGAACGGATATTGTCCGCGAAGTCGATAGTAGAAGTGCAGCTGTATGGGCTCTCCAGATAATCCGGATCAGCAGCGGTATAAGGGTTGCCTATCTTGAGATCAGCCACCTCTCCGGCAATGTCCGCACAGCCACCGATGATCTCTTCGGCTGCACGCTGATAGGTCACATAGATAGAACCGGCTTTTCCTGCATTGATCATATAGGAACCGTAGTCCTCGCCATAGCTCATCGACTCGCCTTCGCTATCAGTGATAACCTCCTCTTTTGCCTTGCTGATATTGCCTCCCGACCAGCAGTCCTCAAGCAGGATAGCCTGTTGCGCCAAGTCCTCCACGATACCCAGCAGATAGACCGCCTCCGCATGAGTGAGGTTAGCGGCGTGTGTCTTACCCGTTCCGATAGCTCTGCCTTCTTGCAGCTCGCTCTCGAACAACAGGTACTCGGCAGCATGGAAACCCTTGAGGGCATAACCGAGTTTGTCACCTACGTAGGCACCGCCTTCTTCTTCAATCTGCTTCATCTGCGTATCGTTGTTGAGAAGGGCGTTCATAGCGTTAAAATCAAGAGGCCATGAATCGATATGCGGGTCAATATTATGCGCCGCTGCCGGTCCAAAAAGGAACGCTTCGCTCTGCTCCCAATGTTTGCGCATCGCGCGCCACGCCGTGCCGGCTTCCGCCAGCAGCGTGCTGTAATCCTCGCGTGCATCCACTTTGACGAGAATCTGCTGACATTTGTCCAGCAAGACCAAACCTTCGTCTGCCATTGCGCTATAGGTAGCAATGACCGTGTTGTTTACATACGGCGCCATAGCGCGCTCCAGCGCCTCTTCTTTGTCCGATTTAACCTCGGTCGTCTGATTGTTGCATGCAGCCATTCCCATGACACATGCGGCACATAGTGCCAATTTGAAAATCTTTCTCATAATACGTTAATTTGTTGTTAATATGTTTGTTTTTGTCATAGTTGCCAGTCGGTAGTGTTATTCGTCTCTGGTTTGATAGAAGCCGGCATAGACGATGCCTACTGCTATCTGGGGTTCATCGTTGTATAGTTTTCCGCGCGTGCCGTCCGTGCGCGTTCCTTGTTTCAGTATTCCGTACGAGAACTCCGCCTTCACGCCGATTTGTTTGATCGGGAAATAGTTGATTCCGACCGCTGCGCGATGGCGTCCGCACCAAGGGTACATATCGGTCGGTTTGCCGTCGTAGCGGAACATCGAATCGTAGTAATCGTAACGGGCGAAGAGATAGAATTTCTGCTGCTTTTCTTTCAGTTTGGCATTCAGCGAGAAGAAGTCATATCCGGCTTCGATACCTGCTGCGAGTGCGTCCGAAGCCACCCACTGCTGGCTGGAGACACTTCCTTTGCGCATGGCGATATTGTATTGCGTGATAGCCGCAGCGTCGGAGAGATGTCCGTACGTGAAACTGCCTCTCACGATTGCTCCAAAATCATTGTAGGCAAAATCGAACGCCCCGATAGTGACCGTTCCTTTGACATTCTTGTAAGCACTTGCATCCAACTCGACATTCGATTTGGAGAGCGTATTGCGAAACGAGTTGCCGCAGTAACCGCTCAAACTCAACCTTAACCCCTTAACACCGGTGTAATCTACGCGGGCAGCTCCGGCAAACACGTTCGCTAATTTAAATTCATACGGACTTCCTGCACCGGGTTTGATCCAGTTCTTGCGGTTGAAGCGGTCGCTATCCAGTCCCGGCAGGAACATAGCCTGATAGTGCCATCCGTTTTTCGTGGATCCCATGAAAGTAAGCGCCACCTCATGCCATGTAGAAGGAATGATGGTGAAATCGCCTTCGTTACGATAGACGCCGAAATACTCGGTCGATTCATGGTGCGCGTTCAGTCCTCCGACCGGAATAACCTGCATGCCGGCGCGGATAATAGCATACCGGTTGAAGGCTTTTTGAAGCCAGAACTGCTCTAACGCAACCTCTCCTCCCCGTTCAATCTCGGATTCATATTCTCCGCCTTCTTCTTCCTCAATCTCAATGGCACTCTCCGTTCCGCCGTGTTCGAACTCAATCTCGGTGCCTACAGACCATCCTTTACCGAAGTCATATCCCATATAAATGACCACGTGCGGCAAGTCGAACTCACCGTAATGGTCTCCGGCAAAGCGTTGCGGGTTCTGGCCGTAACGAAGGTAGTTATTGGAATAGAAACAATGCTTCGCAGTCACCTCTCCGTATCCACCGATGACGAAGCGGCCACGCGTACGGGCTTTTTGAGGCTTTGCCTCATCAGTAACCATTTGTTGGGATTTTGAAGTGTCTGTATTTTGCGCTACCGATTGCTTTTCCAACCGTTCTACACGCTGAATAAGCGATTGCAGGTCGGCTGCGCTCACCTTAATGGAGTCGTCAGCACGGACACACAACGCACATAAAATCAATGCAATAAATAGAATTGTTTGCTTATACATAATTTTATATGAACCTTACTTCTTTTCACGATGCAAAATTACTTATTTTTCGGGAAACACACAATCACTAAAAATAGTGAATTATCTAAAAAATGGCTCCAGCTATTGCTTATATCACATTTTTTTTGTAATTTTGCAGCGTTTTTAATCAAAAAACGTCATGTACAAAGCTTCAGATAAGATCAGTGATTTGATGTCGCAAGAGGAAGATGCGATACAAATAATCAGCCGTTTCGGGTTGGAGATGGGTGTGGGCGAACAGACCATTCAGGAGGCCTGCGAGACACATGACGTACATACTCCTACATTCCTGGCGGTAGTCAATTATAAGGTATTCAAGCAGCGCGCTCTTCCGGCGGATATTGATATTCCTACGTTGCAGCGATACCTGCATAACGCGCATACCTATTTTCTCGATTTCCGTTTGCCACGGCTGCGCCGCTCGCTCATTGAGGCGATTATTCCCGTTGATCCGACAACCAAGATACCGAGCCTGATTCTGCGGTGCTATGACGAGTTTGTAGAAGAGATACGCACCCATATCGAGCATGAGAACGAAGGTCTGTTTGAGGAACATGAGCATGACGACGAACGTATCACATCCAAGTTGACGGAGATTAAAAACCTGATTATCAAATATTTCCCCTCTTCCTCCACTCCTTCTTCCGGCACATGGGGAACAATAACCTATCCGCTGATAAGCGTCATGTCCGACCTATGGCATACGGAGCAAGATTTTGCGGACCACTGCGCCATAGAGGATGATATCCTGCGTCCGGCTCTTACCCACCACCCTATCCGCAAAGCAAAAACCGGTACCGTCAAACAAGAGACAGAGGAGTTGAGCGACCGCGAACGGGACGTGCTTATTCAGGTGGTGCGCGGATTGAGCAACAAAGAGATTGCCGATGTGCTATGCATATCTATGCATACCGTGGTCACGCACCGCAAACATATCACCCGCAAACTCAATATTCATTCCACAGCCGGACTGACGATCTACGCGATTGTCAACCATCTCATTGATCTCAATAGTCTGGAATAAATCGTCCGAATATTTTTGCCAGCCGGCAAAAAAATGCTATTTTTCTTGCATATGTGCAATTTTTGTTGTAATTTTGTCTCCGGTTTTTAATTAACGATGCATCGTGAAAAGATCGGTTAAAATCACATTGTGGGTTTTCGGCTCCCTTGTTGTGTTGGTTTTCGCTCTTTTTTTGAGCGCTGATATCATCGCCTCGCTGCTGGTGAAGCGAGAAGTAAGCAAGACTTTCGACCGTCTGCCGAACGCAGATGCCATGGTAGGAGGAATATACCTGAACCTCCTCAGCGGTTCCGCTATCGTGAAAGATATCACTTTCTCTACCAACAGCCTCACGCTGGAGGACGAAGAGACCAACGACCGCGCACCGGGCCTGGCGATGCATATTCCTACCCTCTCTATATGGAATATCAATTATGTAGAGTTATTCCGGAAACACCGGCTCTCGATCTTCAAGGTAACGGTTGACGACCCGCAGGTACTGGTCTTTCTGGATGAAGACCATCCGGAATCGATACTCCCTACTTTTCCGAGAGACAGCACGCTGGATAAAGCGCAGTCATGGCTCAAACATCTGGAGATCAGGCATATAGAGATGGATGACCTGTGCGCCCGTATGCGCAGCACTCATTCGCCGCTGCGTCTGGCGACGGACAGTCTGTCGGCGGAATGCCATGACATAGCATATGATTTCACGGATTCCGTCTTCACCTATAACGACTCCGTCTATCAGCTCACGCTGGCGACGGCACAAATAAACCTGCCGGACGGTTTGATGGCAATAGAGGCGCATTCGTTTGCCACGGAGGACCAAGGTCCTCTCGCACTCGGCTACACCCGCATCCGGAACACCGTCACACATAAACAGATGGCGGACCTGGCACAGGAGCCTGTCACATGGCTCGACTTGGAACTGAATAGCCTCTTGACATCGCCGCTCAACCCTATTCGCAAGGTATTGGCACAAGACTGCACGCTGGACTCGGTTCGAGTGGACGTCAAACGGATGCATGTGATACGGGACGAGAGGCTGAAACCCAAGAAACCGTTCGGTACTCCGCAGCAGTTCTTACGCCAAGTGCCTCTGATCTTCCAAATAAACTACGTAGAAGCGCTTGCCCGGAAGATAGATGTGGACTTGTTCACCACCGATGTCAACTGCGGTAAGATGCGTTGCAACAACATCCGCGCATGGCTCACGAATGTCACCAACCGCCCCGGTGCTGTATGGCATAACCGGGTAAAAGCGCCGTTCAGCGGCAAAGGCATGGTGAATGCACACTATGACATACACATGGACAAAGCCTCGTCCTTCGATCTTACGCTGTCGGGAAAAGATCTGGAGTTAGGCGATCTCAACCCCTTCATCCGCCCGCTGGTAGGTGTCACATTCACCTGCCATGTAGATCAGATCGACGCTTCCTACAAGGGAGACCAAAGCGCGGCGCACGGCACGTTCGGTTTCCTCTATCATGGCCTTGACGTACGGGTTCACAAGGAAGATAACATCCCCTATAAGGTCGTTACGAACTATGCGGATTTCTTCACTTCGGTGGCTAACTCGCTTATTCCCAAGAGCAATCCTACCGCCGTGGATATCCATCCCCGCCGATACAGCGTGGAATGGACACGCGACGAATGGAGTCCGTACCCCTTGTATCTGTTCGGTCCGTGCATCGACGGAATCAAGAAGACGATGCTGCCCGGCTTATACGTCCACAAACAGATTTAATATCGGAATATGATTGTATATTTCTCAGGAACAGGCAACAGCCTTGCCATTGCCCGTCAGATAGCGGCTGCCACGGATGATCGTATCATGCCGCTGGTAGAAGCAGTAAAGAAAGACCTTACGGCAGAGCCCCGCATCGGTCTTGTGTATCCTTCTTATGATTTCAATGCGCCGCCTGCCGTGCGCAACTTGGTTCCAAGACTCAGGATCAACGCGCAGGCGTACGTGTACATTATTATTCCTTGTGGTGCACAGGCAGGTAACTCGATCTGGACCATCCGCCGGATGCTGCGCGGGAAAGGGATTGAGGTTTCGTATTCCCACAAGATCCGCGTGCCGGACAACAGCGCTATCGTCTTTGGACGCAATCCGAATGACCAGGTATGGAAATTCACTCGCTTTGCACACCGTCTGGAGTCCATTATATCTGATATTCAAGCCGGACGCAAAGCGCTGCATTTTGCGTGGTGGAGTCCCCTCGCCCGGATCATGGGTACGGAGCGAATGGAGCAATGGATGCTGCGTACCTTCCGCCCAGCGGTGAACGAAGAAAAATGTATCGGCTGCGGCATATGCTCGAGCGTCTGCCCCATGCGGAATATCTCCGTGGACGGGAAAGCCGCTATAGGTCCGCATTGTACCGCTTGTCTGGCTTGCCTTCATGCCTGCCCGCAGCAGGCTGTAGAGGTAGGAGCCAAAACAACGGTCAAAGCCCATCAGTACCGCCATCCGGATATCAAAATAAAAGACCTAACGCTCCGTTAGGCCTTTTACTTTTATTCATACCCCTCTTATTTCGTACCTCCGCCGAGGGCTACGTACAGGTCAATAAGACTGATCAAGCCGTTGTACCTGTTGGTCACATCGGCGAGTTGCGCCTTGAGGTAGTTCTCCTGCGCCGTCAGCACCTCCAGATAGGAGGCTTTGCCTTTCTTCATCAGTTCGCGCGTGCCGTCATACGACTCGCTTTGTATGGTAAGAAGGCGCTGATAGAGCGTGTCCTGCTCTTGTGCGTTGCGGCAACGGAAGAGCGCGTCATTCACCTCGTTTCCGGCGCGTAGCATCGTCTCCACATAGCGGTTGGCAGCCTCTTGTTGCTCCAACTTGGCTATCTTCAGGTTTGCCTGCAGTCTGCCGCCGGCAAAGATAGGCTGTGCCAGCCCCAGCACCGCATTCATCAGCAACTGACCGGGATTAGCCACTATACCTCCGTTGTTGGTCCATCCGATGAGTCCGGATAGAGACAGCGCGGGACAGAATGCCGCTTTCGCCATATTGGTCTGGTAGAATGCAGCCGCTACATTGCGTTCCGCAGCACGGACGTCCGCACGGTTGCTCAGTTGCGCTGCCGGCACGGATTCGAGCGTGAATACTTCAAACTCATAACTCTTCCACGGCGAACGGGCTACCGTGCCGGGTTCTTCGTTCATCAGCAGGCACATGGACAACTCCAACGAATTGATCTGTTCCAGGAGTTGCTTGCGCTGGATCTGCACATTGATCAGCGAGGACTCCATCTGACCGATAGAAGGCGAATAAGCCTGCCCGTTTTTCACCAACACGCGTTGTATCTCCAGCACTTGCTGCCATATAACCTCGGTACTGTCTATGATAACAGCCTGATAATCGAGCAACTGCAGTTGGGTATAGATTCGGGCCATCGTGGCTATCAGGTTTGCATGCGCGGCAGCACGGTTGTCCTCCGCTTGCTCACGGAGCACCTGTGCCTGACGCTTGCGGTTGGTCAGAGTACCGAATCCTTCTCCGCCCCAGTTCAGGGAGAGCGGCACCTGGTAGGTCAAGGTCGCGCCGGACATACCGGCACCGGGCGTATAAGTACCCATTACACCTACGTTTGCCGGAGAGATCGCCAAGGTCGGCAGGAAGCCTAACTTAGCGGCTCTGAGACGTGCATCCGCCTCCTGTACAGCCAACTGGCACGAACGGTAATCGACGTTATTCTCCAGCGCCTTGCGGATATGCCCTTGCAGCACCGGATCGGTGATATAACTTTGCCAGTTGTCGTTGCTCACTGCCGTAATCAGGCTGTCCGGCTCGGCTTTCTGCGCCGGTTCGTATTTCTTGAATATACCGCAGGAAGAGAATACGAATGTACAAAGAACTATCACCACTGCAATTTGATTTGCCGCGGATGATTTCCCTCCCTTGAGGGGAGGGTCAGGGAGGGGTTGTTGTTCTTCTCCCTGGAAACGCTCATGCAGTTTCTGGAAGATGATATAGAACGCCGGAACCACAAAGACAAGCGCCAGCGTACCTACCGCCATACCTCCGGTCACGCCGATAGCCAGCGCGCGGTTACCGTTAGCACCCGCGCCACCCTCTATGATCAAAGGTATCATACCGGCAATCATCGTTACTACCGTCATCAGAATAGGACGCAGACGATCTTCGCATGCACCCAAAGCGGCTTCCACAATAGGCATACCCTGCTTGCGCTTCTCTACGGCGAACTCGGTGATCAGAATGGCCGTCTTCGCCAACAGACCGATCAACATGATCACACCGGTCTGGAGGTAGATGTTATTCTGCTGACCGAACAGCCATGAGAACGCGAACGAACCCATCAGTCCGAAAGGAACGGACAGCAACACCGCCAGCGGAATGAAGAACGACTCATAGAGAGAAGCAAGAATCATATAGATCAACAGGATGCAGACGAGATAAATCAGTATTGTGAGGTTGGATTTGCTGTTGGCCTGTAACTCCCTGCTCATACCGCCGTACTCATAGCCATAGCCGGTTGGCAGATGGTCTTTTGCCACCTCCTCAATCACGCGCTGCACATCGCCTTCGCTATAACCCGCATTGGGCTGGACGTAACATGCAATAGACTGGTAGAGGTTGAATCGCTTCTGCGAAGCCGATCCTACGGTCGGAGTGAGCGTCACGAACTGCGAGATCGGTGCCATCTCATCGCCTATGCGCACGAAGATATTATTGAGGGAATTGGGGTCCAGACGATATTCCGGAGCCGCACCTGCCATGACACGATAGACTTTGCCGTACTGGTTGAAATTGCTGATGTACGCGCTACCGCAGAAGGCACCGAGCGTGTTAAGCACCACATCCGGCGTGATACCTGCGCGGTCGCACTGCGTGGCATTCACATCCACCTTGTATTTGGGGAACGACTCGCTGTAGAGCGACTGCGCAATCTGCACTTCCTTGCGTTTCAGCAACTCGGCGAGGAAGGAATTGACCACCTCGTTGAATTTGCTCATGTCGCCGCCTTGCAGATCCTCCATCTGCAGGTCTATACCGTTATTGTTACCATATCCCGGGATCTGAGGCATCTGCGTAGGGAAGATCTGGGCGTCCTTGATATCCTCGCATGAGAGGTACAGTTTCGCCATCACCATATCGATATAGTGCTCCAGTCCTTTACGGTCGTCCCATGGTTTGAGACGGACTACGAGTGTACCGTAGCTGACGCCTGTTCCGGAGACGATACCGAATCCGGAAATCTTGGCATAGCTCTCCACTTCCTCCAGCCGCAGCACATGTTCCTCTACCTGCGCCATAATCTTGTCGGTCTCTACGAGCGGCGAACCGGCGGGAGCCGTCACGTCAACAACAAACACACCTTGGTCCTCTTGCGGCACCAGTCCGGCAGGTAAAGCACGCATAGCCAGCACCATGGCTACAACAGCAGCAATCAGCCATATCCAGGCGCGACCGGGTTTCTTCAGGAACTTAGTCACACCGGTTTTATATTTGTTCAGGACGGCATTGTAGCCCGCCTCATAGGCCTCTTTGACCCATTGGTTGAAACTTTTCTTGCCGTTCGGCACCTCTTTCTTGGGACGGAAAAGAACTGCCGTCAATGCCGGACAGAGGGTCAGCGCCGAGATACAACTCAAACCTACCGAACTGGCGATCGTGATACCGAACTGGGTGAAGAAAGTACCGCTCGTACCGGGCATGAAGGTCACAGGGATAAACACCGCCATGAAGACCAGCGTACAGCTGATGACAGCTACGGTCACTTCGCTCATCGCGTCTTTGGTTGCCTTGTATGCCGAGGTGTAGCCGTGCTCCATCTTCGCCATTACCGCCTCGACGACCACAATGGCATCGTCCACCACGGTTCCGATCGCCAGCACCAAGGCAAAGAGCGTAAGGATATTGAGCGAGAAACCCGCTATCTTCACTACCGCAAACGTACCTAAAAGCGATACGATGATGGAGATAGAGGGGATTAGAGTAGCCTTGAAATCCTGCAGGAAGAAGTAAACGACCAGAATCACAAGCAGGATAGCAATGATCAGGGTCTCCACCACATTATGAATGGCTGCATAGAGGAAGTCATCGGATGTCTGGAGAATAGTGAACTCCATACCTGCCGGCATGGTCTTTTGCAGGTCCTTGTAGATATCATTGATAGCGGCGTTCACCTGGGTTGCATTGGCTCCCGGAGCCTGGTTGATGATAAATGCCACACCGGGTTGTCCGTCTATACGGGACGAGAAACTATACGACAGGGCACCTAACTCCACCTCCGCCACGTCCCGCAGATGCAATACATTGCCGCCCGTCGTGCGCAGCACGATGTCTTTGAACTCTTCGATCGACTGCAAACGGCCTTTGTACTCCAGGTTATATTGATAGGTATTTCCGCTCTGCTCACCAAGTGACCCCGTGGCGGCTACCATGTTCTGGTTGCCGATAGCGGCGAAGATATCTTCCGGAGCCAAGCCGTAACGCGCCATCACATCCGGCTTCATCCATATACGCAGCGAATAGGTGTTACCTAAGTTCTGCACGGCGCCAACACCCGTTACACGCAGCAGACGCGGCTTGACGTTGATATCGATATAGTTAGCGATGAAGTCGTTGTTAAACTTACCGTCGCGGCTCACGAGGGCACTGATCTGCAGGATGTTGTTCTGCCGTTTCTCTACCTTCACACCTACCCTCGTCACCTCTTGCGGCAACAGACCTAACGCTGCCGACACGCGGTTCTGCACGTTCACCGCCGCCATGTCCGGATCCGTGCCTTGTTTGAAAAAGACGTTGATATTCACCTCGCCGGTAGCGGTGGCTTCGGAGGTCATGTAAGCCATGTTCTCCACGCCGTTCACCGCCTCCTCGATGGGCATCACAACGGATTTCATTACGGTGTTCGCATCCGCGCCGGAATAGGACGTACTGATCATCACCGTCGGAGGCGCGATATCCGGATACTGCTCAATAGGCAGCGTCTTGAGGCATATAAAGCCCACTAAAGCGATCAGCAGCGAGATACACACTGCCATCACTTTTCTATCTACGAATATATTTCCCTTTGCCATACGTAATTCGTAATTTTTAATTCGTAATTACCAAATGACTCTGTCATTTTCGTGTACATTCGCCGCACCTTTGGCTACGATCTTTTCGCCTACTTCTGCTCCGGATAGGATCACGGCACGTACGCCGTCGCCCAACTCCTCAATCTCTACGATAGCGCTGGTGGCGAGGCTGTCTGCTCCCACTTTGTACACCAGCGTCTTATCCTGAATACGGACGATGGAGGTCAGAGGTACCAGCATTGCGTCTTCCCATTCGAAGGGCATCACGATTGTG
This sequence comes from uncultured Bacteroidales bacterium, assembly GCA_937910305.1. Taxonomy (GTDB): domain Bacteria; phylum Bacteroidota; class Bacteroidia; order Bacteroidales; family Paludibacteraceae; genus Colicola. The sequence continues at coordinate 47,257 of CALEPS010000003.1, forward strand.
CCTTGCATGCCGGAGAACAACTCGCTGTCCGGGTTGGGGAATGTCACATAGCAGGTCACCGAACCCGTCTGCTGATCCACGATACCGGAGAGGCTGGTGATTTTTCCTTTATGCTTGTATTCGCCGCCGTCTTTGAATCGCAGAGCCACAGGAGGAGCTATCTTAATCACTTTATCCAGGCTGCCGAACTCACTCACCAGCGAATGGATCTGACTCTCGGTCAGGGAGAAACTCGCCTCCATCTCGCTCACGCCCGCTACGCGGGTCAACATCATTCCTTCGGAAATCACATCGCCTACGCGCGGAAGAATGGTTCCTACCAAACCGTCCACCGGACTCTTGATCGTGCAATAATCCAACCGTAACTCTGCGTCACGTACTGCCGCACGGGCTTGCGCCACTTGGGCCTCTGCGGACTGCAGGATGTTAAGGCTCTTGCGCAGCAGATAGTCGCTGATGATCCCTTGCTGAGCCAGCTCTTTGTTACTCTCCGCTTCCAACTGCGCGTTTTCGCGGTTGGCTATCGCGGTCTGCAGGTCTGCCTGAGCATGCACCAGCGCGTTCTGCGCACTGCGGCTGTCGATCAGGAAGAGCACATCGCCTTTCCTAACACGCTGACCGTCTTTCACTTTGATAGCGTTCAGCGTTCCGGTGCAGCGTGACACGATGGACACATCGCCTGTTCCGCGAATAGCAGCGCTCCAACTCACAGGAGCCGTCACATTTTCGCGGCTGAGCGTGATAGTCTCATAACTCGTGTGCTGTTCTTCCGGCATCTTCACACAGCCGGAAAGCACACATACGGATAGTAAACTCAATAGAATTAGATTTTTTTTCATTGTACGGATATTTTTTATTGAAGATATCTGTTGGGTATTTGATTGGTAGATAGATTCAATTTGGGCGCAAAGGTACAAAAAAAATTACATATATGCAAATTTTGCGGCAAAAATGTCTATATTTTTTTGACCGCTATACGCCGAACAGGCACCGCCGGAAAAGGCTCTTGGCGGCAAACCAATCAAGCTTTGAGCCATTCATATTTAGCTACGGAATAAATAGGCAGTAACGGAATCAGGATAGGCGTTTTCTTCACATATGCCTGATATTCGGGGTCATTGCCGTAGGCGGCGTTCTGACGCAACTCCAGCCGGCGGGCACCGCTGAACATCACAAACACAATGCCTGCGTACCCTATTCCTACTATCAGCCACTGCCACCAGCTCAGCCCTGCGCCTATCGCGCTGAGCAACGCGCCCGTCCAGATGGTCACTTCGCCCAAATAGTTCGGGCAGCGGACAATACGGTACAGACCGGTATCCAAAAACCGCTTCGGGTTCTTTTTCTTGGCGGCACTCTTCTGCGCATCGCTGATACTCTCCAGCAAGATACCGCAAGCCACAACCGCCGCACCTATCCATGCCCATAACTCACTGTCGTGCGGACCGTTCGCCAGCCGGAAAGCGACGGGGCTTACCTGCGCCACGTACAGCAGCGCGCAGAACAGCCATATCATGATCATCACACCGGCGGGCTTCTTCTCCGAATGGCCCTCGCCGTACAGTATCTTACGATACCCAACCGCCTTGCGCTCGCGCACCAGCAGATACGTTCCTAACCGCACGCCGAAGATGAACAGCAGCACTAACATTGCGATTGTCGGAACCGTGAGGTTCGCATGGTATAGCACACCCATCGCCACCGCCAGAGCGGCAATGCCGTACCCGTAACCGAGACTGAAGAAATACACAAAGTATTTCCACCCTACTGCGGAAACCGCCATCGCCACCGCAAAAAGAATCAATAAATCTGTCATAATTGTATTGTTTTTGTTTTATATTGTAATATATGTTATCCGTTGTGTTCGCCGTTCGCGAATTGCGAACACTTAGGTAATTGCATATTTATAGTTGTTTATATATCCCCCTCCATATATAAGTCAAAAAAGTGCCCAAATCTATCACCTAAAAAGCAAGTTTTTTCAATTCGAGTGCAAAGATACGATGCGGGGGATTAAGGCGTGCTGTTATAATAGTCCCGTCATATAAACCGGCACAAGCAAAGTTTCTCCGTCCTTGCGGAGGTCTTTTGTATATAGCAAATAGCGATTCCCGATTCTTGACGAGTATTTCTCGCAAAATGCGTCCAATGATGCGTGCGTTTTATATCCGGATGACTTCACTTCAACCGGGCAAATTTTCTTCCCGCGAGACAACATAAAATCAATCTCATAGTTATGCTTTTTGTCTTTCGGAAAAGTGTAATAGAACAACTCATTTCCGGCTGCAGTAAACATCTGCGCAATAAGATTTTCGTATATATAACCAAGATTTGCTTCCAGTTTGTCGCTCAGCAGTTTATCATAGATAATATTTTCTGTGTACTCTTTATCCCAGAAGCAGAGCGTTACAAATAGCCCTGTATCAGCTACAAACATTTTATATCGTTCCGGATCTTTATTCAAGGACATACCTACATTGGGGTCTGTACAATGATAACTGAATAACACTGTCTTACTTTGTTCCAAATCTTGCAGCAATTCATTCATCTTTGTTTCAGTCTGTCGGCCAATAACAGTATATGGCTGGTAACGCGACTCATTATTGCTTAATTGCGCGGGGATGTTCTTGAATAGGCGTTCTGCATTCCCGCTGGCATCTAATTTCTGGAAATCATCCAGATATAATTGGATTATATTGCGTTTTGTCTTATCTACCAGGCTCAAATTATTCGTTTCAAGAAAAGTGTTTACTGCCTGAGGCATTCCACCAACAAGCATGTATAATCGCAGCTCACGCATTTGCTTGCGAGTGACTCCGTCTCCTATAGACATACGGGCATCAAACTGTTGTTTCAGTAACGGAATGGTTGCTGTATCCCCCAATGCCCAACGGAACTCTTCATAGTCCATTGGCAACATCGCAATACGATTTTCCTCACTCGGAATAGTAATCTTTTGGGTGTTCTTTTTGATACTGATGAGTGATCCTGTCTCTATATAGTCATACCGTCCGTCTTTGACAAGGTATTTGATTGCCTGACGCGCACGGGGACAATTCTGTACTTCATCAAAAATGATTACGGATTTACGAGTGTGGAGTGTCACATTATAATGTTGCTGCAACTTTACAAATATCCGATCCAGATTCATTAAATTATTCCATAAATCCAATATCTCTTGATCTGCTTCGTTGAAATCAATGAGTATATACGATTCGTACTCTTGCCGTGCGAACAACTCTACAATTGTTGACTTGCCTACGCGGCGCGCACCCTCCACCAAAATGGCAGTACTACCATTTGCTGTCTGCTTCCACTCTAACAATTGCTGATAAATCTTGCGCTTAAATACTTGTTCCATATACTCATCTTAAAAAACGCTGCAAAGATACAAAAAATTTTCCTATCCCGCAAATTTTAGAAGCAGAAACTTGCACTATCCCGCAAATTTTTCCAATTTTAGCGGTTCTCTAGTATTTTAAAGCAATAAATACACTCCATATTATATACTAAATAAGCTACAGGAATAGGTCTCATGAGCACTATCCCGCAAATTTTTGGAACCAAAACATGCACTATCCCCAAAATGTTTCGAGGCAAGATATTCACTGAGCGTAAAATTGGTAGGAGCGAAATATACTCTGAGCGTAAGATTTACATTATGTCCCTTTGTTGGATGGCATCCAACACAATGAACGATGTTTTGAACCCGAATTAAATTCGGGGCTAATGAACAAAGGGGGCCGATTATTAATCGGCAAAATGAACAAAGCAACCAGACTGATAGTCTGGAAAACACGAAGAATCTGAGAGAATGGCATGGATATGGTATGTTTATTGGAGAGTCAAAAATATGGATTATGATATATGGATATATCCGCGTAAGTTCTGACAAGAACCTCTTGCTCATAATCAGCATTATCAGAATGTGCCGTTTGAGATACCGGCAAGTTGGGAGTTCGCTACCTTAGAATTGGTTTGTTCCAAAATAGGGTCTGGTTCAACGCCAAGAGGCAGCAACTATGCGGCTTCCGGTATTCCATTTTTCCGTTCACAAAATGTCTATGATGATGGACTTGTTTACGATGATATAAAATTCATATCAGAAGACATCCATCAGCAAATGAAATCAACGGAAGTTCTACCCAATGATGTTTTACTGAACATTACAGGAGGCTCATTAGGAAGAAGTGCAGTTGTTCCGTCTGATTTTGAGAAAGGAAATGTAAGCCAGCATGTGTGTATTTTGCGTCCAATAATAGTGGAAACGCAGTATCTCCACTGTTTCATACTATCGGGACACTTTTCTCAAACAATGAAAGTAACTGGAAGCGGAAGAGAAGGACTACCAAAGTATAATCTTGAAAAGATGATAATGCCAATTCCGCCTCTAAACGAGCAAAGGCGCATTGTCACCGAAGTAAATAGATGGTTTTCCTTGATAAGTGATTTAGAAAGAAACGAAAGCGAACTAAACGATATTATCAAAGCGACTAAAACTAAAATTCTTAATCTTGCTATCCACGGCAAGTTGGTATTACAAGATCCAAACGATGAGCCTGCAAGCGAGTTATTAAAGCGTATTGCGCCGCACGCTACTCCTTGTGATACCTCACATTATGAGAACTTGCCGAGTGGATGGGCGGTTTGTAGGCTTGAAGATATAGTCGATTATGAGCAACCGACACAGTATTTGGTGCAATCAACCAACTATAGCGATAACTATAAAACGCCTGTTCTGACGGCAGGTAAATCCTTTATACTTGGCTATACAAATGAGACTACAGGAATATATGACAAGTTGCCTACTATTATCTTTGATGATTTTACAACGGATTCGCGGTTTGTGGATTTCCCGTTCAAAGTCAAGTCTTCTGCTATGAAGATATTACAGGTCAACAAAGAGATCAATATACGTTACGTAGCCTACTTTATGAGCATTACCCGGCTTGTTGGTGATACGCACAAACGATATTGGATTTCGGAATACTCAAAGATAACAATACCGTTACCTCCCATCAATGAGCAAAATAGGATTGTACAAACAATTCAAGATATAGAAGCCAAACTTAATGAAATCACCGCCGAACTATAATTCAGCGGTGATTTTGTCTAATAGGTTCAATAGTTGCCTAACCTTTGCCACTATGCGCATCTGTTCCGCAAGTGGAGGCAATGGTATATAAATCTGTTCAATGCATGTTTTAGTAAGGCTCGGGAGAGTTGTACTTTTGTCTAACTTGGTAAAATTGAAACTCTTGCAGAAATAATACAAATAGAGGTAATCAATACATTCGCTTGGGCAAATACCGAATGCGGTATCTACATTCCAGAATTTAGTCTCTACCAATATCGGATTGTTAATTGTGCCTTTCCGTCCTATAATAGTGCAATGTTCCGGGCATAAATAATCATCGGCATATCCCATAATACCGCCGCTTCCATAAATCGGGTATTTCCCATTAGGGTTTGCTACAGCCGATTGGTTTCTACCATGAATGACTTTTGCTACCATTCCCAACTGTACCCATGCCCAATTTTGCGGCACTTCAAAGAGCAAGTTCTCATAATGTGAGGTACGTACACTTGCAAAATTTGCGTTACTCCTTATATTATATAGCCGTACTCTAATACAATTAGAATATGGCAACAACATTTGAGAATTTTCTTCGCAGGTTAGACTTGTCGAGGAATACCGTCAGTTCGTATGTCTGGACGGTGAACTATTTTGAGAAAACATACGGAGAGTTTAACAAGAAGAACTTGCTTGCCTATAAGGGCTACTTGGTGGAGCATTTCAAACCGCAGACAGTGAACCTACGCTTGCAAGGTATCAACAAGTATCTGGAGTTTACCAAACAGGACAAACTGAAACTAAAGTTCGTTAAAGTGCAGCAAAAGAACTTCTTGGAAAATGTCATCAGTAATGCCGATTACAAGTTCTTGAAAGCAAGCTTATTGAAAGACGATTACAAGGACTGGTATTTCGTCGTGTGGTTTATGACAGCGACCGGTGCCCGTGTGAGTGAACTGCTACAGATCAAAGCGGAACACGTGCAAGCCGGGCATCTTGACATCTACACGAAAGGCGGCAAAGTCCGGCGGATCTACATTCCAAAGACCTTGCAGAAAGAGGCGCTGCTATGGTTACAAGAGCGTTCGTTGACTTCCGGTTATGTCTTTCTGAACCGCTTTGGAGAGCGTATCACATCACGCGGTATCGCTATGCAACTGAAACACTTTGCAGATAAGTACGGGTTAAAACGTGAGGTGGTCTATCCGCACTCATTTCGTCACCGATACGCCAAGAATTTCCTTGACCGTTTTAACGATATTGCACTACTGGCAGACCTAATGGGGCACGAGAGTATTGAGACAACACGTATCTATCTCCGACGCACCGCCAACGAACAACGGCAGATAGTAGATAAGGTAGTGAACTGGTAAATAAAATCATCACCGCAGGTTCAAAGCTCTGCGGTGATGCTATCTAACTGAGCGAAGGTAGTTTCTATTCGTTCAACTATTCGTTTTTGCTCGAAAAGAGGAGGAATAGGAAGGGATTGTATATCTACCGCAGATAAAGAGGTAATAGCAACCCCTTTCCCGTTGAGTTGTCCCTTGTCTTTTAAGTATCTAAATAGATAACTATAGAATGGGTTAAATACAATATCATCAGATTTAGGTCTTAACCGCGATATATGGTTTTGATAGCAAATGTCATAGTCATAATCCCATATTGCAGCGCGTCCTACATCTCCTCCATTGCATACAAGTAAATCTCCTTTATGGGCGGTACATTTATCAAGTTCTTTCTCGGTAAAATACATAGAGCGCACTTCTGTAAAATCAAAATTATTCCAATACACATTAGAGGTCGATATGTATTGACGTAATTCACCAGTCGAGTCCGTTTTCTTTAGTGCTTTTCCTGTTGTATGATTATACACATCTCCCATATGCGCCAAGCACCATGTTTTCGGCAAGTTCTCATAATGTGAGGTATCACAAGGAGTGGCGTGCGGCGCGATGCGCTTTAGCAACTCGCGTGCAGGCTCATCGTTCGGGTCTTGTGGTACTAACTTGCCGTGGATGGCCAAATCGAGTACTTTAGATTTAGTAGTCCCGATAATTTCTACTAACTCTTGTTTAGAGTTATTTATGTTATCAATTAAATCGAACCAGTGTCGGATTTCATTTATTATTCGCTGTTGCTCATTTTTCGGAGGAATAGGTATCAAGATATTACTAAAAGCATCTTGGTTCAAATTATCCATCGTGGCTCCGACACTTGCTGCATTCAAGAAACTCTGTATATATTGAGTCGCATAAACGTATAGAAAATAACGACTCTCCACTAAGCAAAGGTGCATCACAAAAGAACCTGTTCCACATAACCACCCCACATTGTTATTGGTTACAATTGTACATTTTGATAAATCACCTCTACGCGCTAATAAAATATCGTCATTTGAAAGAAGGTATTTAGATAACTCTTGTGCTTTTGCGGAAGAGATATACATTATTTTGTCTGTACAGATTGCGCCATTAACTATATTGGCAGGATTTACGACCGGTACACCTGCGGCAATATAATCACTTTTATGGAGCATCGAACCAAAAGGTCCTGTTGAAAATCTTTTGCAGAGATTTTTTAGAGGTACCCACTCCCAACTTGCCGGTATCTCAAACGGCACATTCTGATAATGCTGATTATCGGATGTGGATTTGGAACGTTTGAGTTTACCTTGTTTGATGAGTTGTTCGCGTTCGGCACGGATACGTTCAAGGAGAACCGAAGCGGGTTCATCGTTCGGGTCTTGCGGTACGAGTTTGCCCTGGATAGCAAGATCGAGAATCTTCTGTTTCAGTAACTTGGTGTCCATGCTTACTCTTCGATATTAGCTAATAGTGCTTGCAGTTCCTTGACGGCGTTGCTGATTTTATCCGCTTTGTCACCGATGGTGTCCAGCATTTCTGCAAGGCTCATATCATTGTCCCCATTATCCGACTTGATCCATGTGATGTCCATACCGATTTTGTCGGTATTAAGGAAGTCGGCAGCGGAGTATCTGCGCCAACGCCCGTTGGGGTTGGTCTCTACGTTGTAGGTCTCCTGACGTTTGGTGATGTCATCGGCATTATAGCAAGCAACAAAATCATCAAGGTCTGCACGGCGCATCGGTTTTTGCTTCAAGGTATGGTGGATGTTGGTGCGATAGTC
>CALEPS010000004.1 GCA_937910305.1 uncultured Bacteroidales bacterium
ATCCCCAATCCCCAATCCCCAATCCCCATATATATAATTAATCTTTTATTTAAAATTTTATTTAATAAAGATTAAATTTAATTATTTTTTATTTTTTATTTTTATATATATCTAAATGAAAAATTCAGATTTCCTCTCTTGGTTTAATAATCTTAATAGCTCCAATACTAAAGAAAATATACTCTCAAGTGCGAATAATATAATATCCTCTTTATCAATAGAGGAAGAAAAAACTATAGTGAATAAAGAAAAATATAAATATTATTTAAAAGTATTTAATACACAAAGTGAAGATTTATTATACACAATTAATCGTTTAATAGGAGGTATATGCTCAACAGCGATTGAATTACGTAAAGGATTTGGTATTGCATTACAACTATTTCTAGATAAATTCATTAGCGAAATAAATTTATCAGAATTATTAGAAGGAATTCAAAAAGAAACATATGTTCCTAAACATGAGAAGAATAATATTCGTTTAGCAGCTTTAAGCGGGAAATTGTTCGTGTATAAAATATTATTAAATTTACACAATTTATCAGAGGATAATATTATTTTCATGATAAAGCAAATAATAAATATATCCAAAGGCCAGAAATTGTTAGAAGAAGCTTGTATTGTTTTAATCGAGGAAATATTTAATAAAATATTTAATGAGTATTTTGACATAAAAAAAAATAAGATTAATAAATTATTAGAAGGCATATTCAAATCTTTAGATACTATTTTAGAGCATAAGAATAATTTAACTTTAATTGATAATAACTTAGAATTTTGTACTTATTTTATTTTAATGAATTATATAGACAATATAAAAGGATTTATCCCTTCGAAATTAATCGAAGATTTTTTCGATAATAATAACGAAGAAAGTAACCAGCCTTTATTTAAATATTTTTGTCTTTTGTTAAATTTGCCTATTAAATATCAAAATATTAATACAAAGGATGCAAATGTTTTCAATTATAGTCTTAAATTTTTATATCAAATATTAATCAAATTAAATAATAATAAATACGCGTATAAAATCTGGAATATTTTAATCGACGAAAAATGCGTCGAAAAATTCAATCAAATATCCCCCAAAAATTTCGAAAATTTAATCTATACATATTCCTTATTTCTTCTCATTAATTTTTTCGACACGAAATTTTCTTTACAAATATTCGACGAAACCTTTTTTTTATCTCTTACGAATTTTCAATCGAATAAAAAAGTAAAATATGTAATCAATATAACAGATATAATTTCCGAAAAAATAAAAGATATAAAAGATAATGATAAAGTTATTGAAGAATATTGTGAAAAATGTTTAAATATTTTCGGGAATGCTTCTGGGCGATGAAGTCCAGTTGGTCCTGCGAGATCTTGTTCAGATCCTTCCGGCGGCTTGCTACCATCGCGCGCACCTCGGTGAAGCGCTCACGGAGCGCCAACTCTTTGGCAGAGGGCTGCGTGCTGCGCTCCACTTTCGGACGGAGATACAGACGGTTACATGCATTGCTCTGGGTAGCCGCTACGCGGTGGGTTGCCAAGAGCATCTTGGTGCAGGAGTGCTGACCGCTCTTGCTCGGTTTTGCCAATGCACCCGACACATGGTCGATGCCGGCGGAATAAGTTACTTTTGCCATACAAGTTCGGCGTTTGCCGAACAGACCGCCCATCGGGCTGACAGACCGTTCACTTACGTTCACTGTCAGACCGTTTCACTGACAGACCGCTCGTTTCACTCACTGACAGACCTAATTGCATCTGTTCGGACCCCTACGCCGTGAGGGGGTTTAAAAAGTTAGTAAGTAGATGTTGTTTTCGTGGCGTTCTGCCGTCAGCCTTCAGCCGTCAGGTGGACGCTACAGCTTCTTGGAAGCATCGTAGGTTTCAATCGTCTTGGTGACGATGGTGCAGGTGGTGTCGCCTCGTTGGTAATACTGGCTCTGCGTGGTGATGGTCCTGGTGACGTTGCAGGACTGGAGCCCCAAGGCAATCGCCAGACATGTCAGCACAGCCGTTAGGGCCGTAGCGACAATCTTGTAAATCTTTTGCTTGTCCATGTTTTTTTTCTTTTTTTAGGTGGTTTCTTCCATAATATCTGCCGCCTCTCCTGCCGGCAGATAACTATTCCTGTGAAGTCTGTAGAGGATGCTGCCGTCGCATTGCTTGTACGCCCGCAACACATAACCTCGTTTCTTCAGCCTTTTCTTCAATGCTTTGATGTCCGTTCCCGGACGAATTATTACTCTTGCCATATGTTAACTTTTACGACTCATTTACGACTCATTTACGACTCATTCACGAAAAACAGCGGACCTTTTTCAAAATCCGCTGCAAAGATAGTTCAAAAGTGAACAATGTGTTCCTCGGAAGGTGGAAATTTATATAAAAAACTATATTTTCCCCTCCTGAGAGCCTGTTGGTAGTACCATCTCAGGCAGTTGTTTACTCGGATGACGGGTATTCCGTTCTGTTGCGCAACCATAAGCCGTGCACATTCAGCGGATGCACCTTTGTCTCTCGTAAGGAAATAATCATCCACCACGGCTTGATTGCGTACTTCTATCTGATGCCGTTTCTCCGACATCCGGTACTCATTCGGGTCCCGTGCCAAATATGGTACATCATATAACGGATAGTCCATTTGCCTTGAAATTTAACGGTTTCACATCTTCTAACTGGAACGCTTCAGCGGCTTGGACGGTGTAGATGCCGTAGCGGTTGTAGTACTTGGCACTAACCATCTTAAAATTCGCCATCATACTCTTGATATGCTCGGTTCCGTTCCAATTAAAAGGCATCGGCACGCAGTCTTTGATGGCGTAATACGGATGATCTTTGATGGCTACACCGCGCAGTTTCTGCTCCCACAAGGTAACGTAAATCTGCCGTTGCCGTTGCAGCGGAATAGCATTCCATTGCTCCTCGGCAGGTCGTATCATCCGTTCGTTTTGCGGAGCGATGTAGGGCTTTAGCAAATCGAGCATAACCGCCCAACTTCTACGCTTCTTCAGTATGTCGTCTAAAGCTTCCATAAATTTAATTTTCAAAAAAAGTAGTGGGGTGACATCCTCCGGGGAGATTATAGAGGGGTATATATAGCGTGTATATCTATGCAGGGTGTCACCCTACTACGTTTCTTTTTTATTCTTTTGCTACTTTTCTTTTTGTTCTTTATTCGGCATCTGTCAATATATCCGGACGATGCCATCGTCCGCTCTAATCGACGCAAACCACCGTGAACTCCACGCTATCCGGCTCGATGTTCGGGTGCGTCTCCGGGAAGGCATCCTTAATCGCTTTCAGTGCTTTGGTGATCGCCGCCGATTTGGCTTTGAGCACGGTCTGCTCGGCACTCTTTTGCCGGAACGCCACACCCTCTGTCATCGTGTATTTCTGCGGCTTTCCAACGATGTCAAACACTGGCGTTACATCCAATGTGTAGTGATGTCCCTCGTGGTCAAACTTACCACTCGTCTCGCCTTTCTCTTCCAACTTCTGCTCAGCCAACTTCTTGGCTTCCGGCTCCAACTCATCCACCCGCGCCTTGCACGATTCAATAAGTTGTTTAAGGACGGAGGTTTCTACCAGTGCATCCGCACCATTCAGGTTAATGTCATTTGCAGCAATCAGCGCTGCTCTTAATTCTATAGCTTTCATTGTTATTCTAATTTTTTGTTTTGTTAATAGTTAGGGATATTATCCCGTTTTTCTTTGTTAATTAGCCCGACATCTGATGTCGGTTCACATCGTCCGTTGCGCGGAATGTCATTCCGCTCACACCTCCATGTGATGAGTCATTTCGTACTCCATCTGCTCACCGGGATCGCCCACTGTGTACTCCGGCTCAACAAGCAGTTTCAGCAACTCCTTGCGCGTCAGGTTCGTGTACTCGCTCACGGAGTGCGTAGCTTTGTACTCTGCCATCCGTTCAAAGAACCGCAGCAAGAACCTCACCGCGTAATACGTCGGGTTAATCCCTTGATTACGCAGTTTCTTGATAAAACCGCCGTCACGATGATTCAGCCATGTCGGAACCAACCGCAGATTGTCCACGCAGTTGTTCTTGTTGTCGCCGTCGATGTGATCCACCTGATAACCGGCAGGAATCGGACCCAGCCATGCTCTTGCCACAACGGCATGCACGTCAATAGGCTTGCGATAACCGCTTATCTGCGGGTAACGCGAGTGATTGTTAGGTCTGCGCACGTACTTGTCCCAGATAGAGATGTTCTTCTTGATCCAAGCACGGTTGCTGCCTTTGCGGTAGATACAACCAGTACGTGTACTCCAGTTGCCGGATACCTCATCGTGCGCGACGAGTGTTCCGTCTGCCAGCATGTCCGTCACCGGCGTATAATCCGGATTCGGATAAATGATAAAATTTTTGTCAGCCATAATTCAAACATTTTTTTTAGCTGTTAAAAACTATGGCTACCGGTAGCCGTTAATCTGATTGGCTCTCTGTTAGCCGCACAAATTCAACATCGAATTCAGTGCAAAATTACAGCTTTTTTTGGATTGGGAAAACTGTATTATGCTAATAATGAATGAGTTACAGAAGCTATCGCAGACAATCTTTCCACTCACAGAACGATGACGGTTTTACGCACACTTTTGCTCACACTTCACTCACACATGGACACAACAAAAAGACCCACAATCTTACGACTGTAGGTCTCTGTACGAAGCAAAAATCTGCTTATGCGTTGATGATGTTAAAAGCTATTTGAGCGATACGTTTTCCCTCATCCAAAACGGTCTGTTTGCCTCCTGTTTTGACTTGCCAATTAGGATAACGAGTGTCTTGTTTTAACTGATTTTGTTTACGGCTGAAAGTGTTCGTGTTTGGCATGTGTTCCTTAGTCACTCTGATAGCTTCCAAGTCCGATGCAAAAGGCTTGTATGAACTATCTGCATAGATCGTGAGATCAGCCATCACGCGATAGACATAGAACCATTGACTACCACCCCTTGAACTGCTCCTTCAGTTGCTCCTTCAAAGCCGCATATATCTTGCGCAAACACGAACGACGGAATTTGTCATCATCCCAATTTGTCTCTTTTGTAACCGGTTTGGCAGCTGGTACTCCGTTCATATAATCCACTTCCTGTAAATCATGCCCGACGATATTTTCCACTTCCTCCTCATCATGTTTTAGCACGGCTAACATCGCCTGAAATAGCACGGATTCGCAGAAGTAACCGAGTATCGTTCGCATGTACTCAAAATAAGGATGTTGCTCGGCTTCTTCCGGCTTGACGCGCTCTGCCAACGACAACATGCACACCACGTCAAACAGCACCAAAGTAGCTGTCATTTCCTGCTGTTTTTCAGAGCGTTGTACGCGGGTATCGCTTTCATCCACAAACACGCTATATTTGCGTTTAAGTTGGTTGAAAACCTTATCCACTTTCCACTCGCGATGAGCCGATTTGCGAATCTCCTCGACAACTGCTATAGCCTCATTCCAAATCTCTTCAGGACTTAAATCCTCATATCGCTCACTGGTAACATTGATAGCATTGTATGCCACCATATACTCTTGACGCGACTCGTATTGTTGCCGCAGTTCCAGTTTCTTATCTTCGGATAAAAGGCGATACATTATTGTTGCTCGGTATTGGTATTTTTATTTGCTTTGATTTGATCAAGGAATGCCGCCAAAGAATCAAAGTTCTCGTCAAATAAATCCGGGTCACCGTCCAATATCTGCCGGAAAGTATCTTCGGACATCTGCTTGAATACGTATTTGTCTTTAACGTCCTTGATATGGATACGCGTACGGATACCTTTCACTTTGATGATAATATCTTCACCGCTCAATCCGCAAGCTTCCACATAGTTAAACAACTCCTCATTGGATTTGTCAAGTACTATCGGTGAACCGTCTGGAGAGGTGAACACTGTTGTAGGACGGGCTTTCATGGATTTGGCAGCAGTCGATATACTACCGATCAAATCCGCTTGCCATGCAGGATTGGGTGCCGCAAAACGGAAAGCCACCTCATTGATTCCAAGGTATTCGTATTTGTCAACCGTCTCCCAGAAAGCATCCGGCTCGTATGAGTTCTTAATCTCGATGCTAACGTGGTGCGGTGCCAAACGAGCATTCAAACTGGCTTCCAATATAGCCGCCACAAAGTCAGGACTGCTAAAAGCAGTATTCTTTTCGATGGCTATAAACTCGCGGTCGTACCGGTTATCAATCAGCACGTGACACCATGGCTCATCTTTCTCTTTGTGTTTGCGGAAATTCTCATGTTTGGTGATGGTCTTCCGAGGGTTGGAAATCATGAGTATAACCAGTCCGTTGTTCTCCCATACCACTTTGCTGCCGTACAATATTCGTTCTTTGTTTTTCTCTCCCGAAGATGTGGTAGTTTCAAGCAAGCAGCATTCAAATTGCCGACCGCCGTTCAGATCGTCATGGAATATCTTTTGTATAAAGTCTTGTTTGTCTTTGGGAGTGGGTAATGGAGTAGTGTCATCCCCTTGTCCGAGGAACATACCCACGTTCTTTACTTCATGGAATGAAAAATTGTAAATCGCAAATGCTGCCATAGAATATCAATAACTGGTTATTTTTCCGTAAAAAGCGTGCAAAGTTACTACATTTTTTCGAGATATGCAAGTATTTCCCCTACATTTTCAAATAAATCTACGTATTTATTTGTCTATGTCAATTTTTTTTCGTACCTTTGCACCCGATTTTGTGCGATTTCAGTTCATTCCATTTTGGAAAATACTCAAAATCCAACCTGTGCAAAAATTGCACAAGTTCGAACCGGTCACAAATTGTGACCAGTTATAGACCACGATATGGCTAAGAAGAACGAAATAGTAAAAGTTGAAAAGGAGCAGTTATCAACAACTAATCATATCGAAAATTTGATAGTTGATGTTCGTGGTAAGCAAACAATGCTTGATCGCGATTTGGCGATACTATATGGTGTAGATACCAAAGTATTGAACCAAGCAGTAAAACGTAATATCAATCGCTTCCCAGAACATTTCCGTTTCCAGTTAACGGATATGGAAAGAAATGAACTGGTCACAAATTGTGACCGGTTACGAATGCTAAAGCATTCAAGTGTAAATCCTTTCGTTTTTACAGAGCAAGGAGTAGCTATGCTTTCTACTGTATTGCATAGCGAAACAGCTATTAGTGTCAGCATTCAAATCATGGATGCGTTCACTACTATGCGCCATTTTATTGCATCCCACGCGCAGGCTTTTCAACGCCTCGAAATCATCGAACGCAATCAGTTGGCACTCAATGTACATCTTGCGGAAAACGACAAGAAGTTCGAAGAGGTATTTCGGCGTTTGGATGAAGGTGCTGCTGCTCCAAAAGAAGCTATCTTCTTCGATGGTGAGTTTTTTGAGGCAAGAGTGCTGTTGGAGAAGTTGATTAAGATGGCAAAGAAGCGTGTCGTCATCATTGACGGCTATATTGATGCAGCTACGTTTGATATGCTTGACGTGCGTGCGAAAGGTGTTACCGCTGACATCTATTCCGATGGAGAGCATAAATCCCTTCGTGATGCGCATAATGCGTCCAAAGGTAAACAACCGATCAACACGCATAAGTGGTCAAACTCCTCGCACGACCGTTGGATCATCGTCGATGATACGCTCTACCATTGCGGTCATTCCGTCAAGGATTTAGGCAAGAAATTATCCGCTATCATGCGTATGGATTGGAATCCGGATGTGGTATTAAATGCCGTAAAATAGACTTGAGGTCACAAATTGCAACCTCAAAATAGAATACAAAACCCTAATACACCAACGAAACAGAAAGTAATTAACACCCCCGCGTAGATAACTACGCAAGACATACATAAAATAGCGTTTTAGCCAGAGACTTGGATTTTGAAATCTCGACAGTTTCAAATCTAATTACAGACCAAGGACAAAGCTACAGAAACGCTCACGCTTGCGCGTGGGCTTTGTCCGTAAATAGTTTGGTCTGTAAAGGTAGTCGAGAACCTCAAAATCCAAATGAAAGAATCGTGAAAGGCTCACGCCTTTTTATGTGCTTTTTTGAAAAATACAGACAATCGTAGTAAACCTGCGAATGGATTTTGAAATACTCGACCTATGAATAAAATCCTCAACATCTTACGCTTAATGCGTATCGAACAATGGACTAAGAATGCCTTTGTGTTTTTGCCGTTGTTCTTTGATCGTCATTTCTTCGAATGGCAGTATTGGCAACCGAGTTTGATTGCATTCTTTGCATTCAGTTTTGCGGCAAGTGGCATCTATTGTTTCAATGACATTTATGACGTAGAAACAGATAGACAACACCCGAAGAAATGCAAACGTCCCATTGCTTCCGGTGCTATCTCAATCGCGGAAGGCTATGTTATTACCGTTCTTTGTTGGCTTCTATCGGCAGGACTAATCTTGACGGATTACTTCGCTTTCAGCAATCACACACTCCTTTGGGCTATCATTGCTTTCTACGTAGTAATGAACCTTGCGTACTCCACGAAACTCAAACAGATTCCGATATTGGATGTCTTCATCATCGCTATCGGCTTCGTGCTCCGCGTGTTTGCCGGAGGTATTAATGCGCATATCTACATATCCTCGTGGATTGTGCTGATGACATTCCTGTTGGCTTTATTTCTCGCTTTTGCCAAACGCCGTGACGATGTTGTAGAATGGGAAGCAACAGGTACTTCTCGCCGTAAAGGCATAAATAAGTACAACACTGCTTTTATGAACCAAGCTATGACAATCGTTGCTACACTGACGATGGTTTGCTATATCATGTACACAATCTCGGACAGCGTTATTGAGCGTATCGGCAACCAATACCTCTATATCACTTCTATCTTCGTATTGGCAGGAATAATCCGCTATTTACAAATCGCCATTGTGGATGTCAAGAGCGGTAGCCCGACAAAGATATTGCTAAAAGATCGGTTTATCCAATTGTGTATCGCAGGTTGGCTGATAGTCTTTGCTATTATCTTGTACATATGAAAAAAATAGCAGCTTTTGATTTCGATGGAACCATAACGCGCAAGGATACGTTGATTGAGTTTTTGCGTTTTACCGGTGGAAGTGCGCGGTTCTATGCCGTATTTACACTTTATTTTCCGCTTTTGGTCTTGATGAAACTGAAACTCTACTCCAACGAAAAGGCGAAAGAGAGAATCTTTGCACACTATTTCAAAGGTATGCCGATAGAGCAGTTTGATGACTTGTGCAGTAGGTTCTTTGAACAGAAAGGTCAATCGCTCATCTATGCGGAAGCAAAAACTCAAATCGCTAAGCACAGAGCGCAAGGTGACGAGATCGTTATTATTTCTGCAAGCATAGAAAATTGGGTGTGCCATTTTGCAGAAGCATTGGGAGCCGACAAGTTGCTTGCAACCCAAATAGAGGTACGAGACGGCAAAATCACAGGTCATTTCCTCACGGCTAACTGTTACGGCAAAGAGAAAGTAAACCGCTTATTGAGTGCCTATCCCGAAAGAAGCAACTACTACCTTCTTGCCTACGGAGACAGTCAAGGCGATAAAGAACTGCTGCAATTTGCAGACGAACAACATTACAAACAATTTAGACAATGAATATAATTCTGATTTTATTGAGTGTCTTGCTCAACTGCGCAGCGCAATTGCTGATACGCAAAGGCATGTTGATTGAAGGCGAAGTAGGCATGCAAAACATGTTATCCCATGTTGGTTCGATGATTACAAACGTTTGGCTATGGGGGGCAATGCTGTGCTATGCGCTGAGTATCCTTTTGTGGATGTCGGTTTTGAGCAAAGTGGAAGTGAGTTATGCGTATCCGTTTTTGAGTGTAGGATATGTAGTGTCCGCTGTGGCAGGATACGCGTTGTTTAACGAAAATCTTACGCCTATCCGCATTGCCGGTATCGTTGTGATTTGTATTGGTGTTATCTTAATCTCCCGCAGTTGATATGAAGTATTGGATCTTTGGAGGAAACGGCTTTGTTGGGAGATACTTGGCAAATGCTTTAATAGAGTGCAAAAAACAAGTGGTTGTTTGCGACTTGCACGATACATTGCATAAGGACATTCAACCCTCGTGCGAGTATCTGCGCGTGGATATCCGAGACGCGGAAGTGCTGGCTAAATTGCCGATAGCCAAAGATGATATCATCATCAATATGGCCGCCAACCAATACCACACAAAAGTACCCAAGAACCGCGAGGAGTATTTCCGTAGCGTCAACACAGAAGGAACTCGTAACTTGTTGGCTATGATGGAGCAGAATGGTTGCACGAGATATATCATGTTCTCCACGGACATGACTTATGGCAAACCGCAATATCTACCGGTAGATACAAAGCACCCACAAAATCCGTTTGGACCTTACGGACAAAGCAAACTGCTCTCGGAGCGACTTTGCCGTGAGTATCGCGCAAAGGGAATGAATATTACCATATTCCGTCCGCGTATGATTATGGGACCGGGACGTGCAGGCATTCTGCTCAAACTATTCAAACTGATAGATCTCAATTTGCCAGTTCCTACAGTGGGAAAGGGGCACAATCACTATCAAATGATTTCTGTTTTTGATTGTGTGAGTGCAGTGCTTTGTGCAATTGATAAAGGCATACCCAACAAAGAATACAACCTTGGTTCAGAGAATGCCCCTGACGTACGTGCGTTATTACAAAACACCATTCAACAAGCGCACAAGCATTCGTTCGTTATTCCGACTCCCGGCAAGTTAGTTAAAGCGACCTTGCGGTTCTTTGATAATATCGGCTTGACACTCATGTACCCGGAGCAGTTTATGATAGCAGACGAGGAATATATCCTTGATATCTCCGAAACGAAGAAGGACTTAGGTTGGCAACCAAAATACAACGATGCCGATATGTTGGCAGAGGCGTATAGTAATTACAAAAAGAGCAAGTAATGAAGAAGTTAATTAATATATTAGAGACTCTCCCCGAGTGGGCATTCCTATTGATTTATTTAGGAACACTCTTTTGTTACAAAACCATTGTTGGAATACAAGGATTCGACATGTGCGACGAAGGCTGGGGATTAAGTGCGTACCAACAGATATTCAATGACCCCACAGCGTGTGAATATCAATTCCTATACTACAATACACTACTTGTTGGCGGCTTGTGGAATCTCGTTTTTGGTTCTTTGGGTTACTTTGGTTTCCGTTTATTAGGTGCGTTGTTTTCAACGGCTATCGCCTATATTGTCTATTTCATGTTACGTAAGGAAGTCAATCGATGGTGTATCTTCGTCGGTATTATGCTCTTTAACTTGGGATATGGCATGGTTTTCCATCATAATTGGATGGCTGCTTTTGGAGTCGCGCTTTCAGCACTATTCCTATACAAAGGCTTGTCCGAGTCAAACAAATGGTGGGTGCTTTCTGCCGGAATAATGGTTGGAATCAATATCTTTAGTCGTATCCCGAATGTCTCCATGTTCGCGCTGGTACTGGTATTTATTCCGTATTACCTCTACATAAAAAACTTCCGTGCAACACTTCGCATTGCATTGTCAGCAATAATAGGCGTGATTATTGGAATAGGCATTGAAATGCTTTTGATTTATTCCTTGGGACATTTTGATGTATTTGTGGATAGTATTACTTCCGGCTTTTCGGCTGCTTCAGCAGGTGATAGCACGCATAGTCTTTCACGTACAATTGGAATATACAAAGGTAATTATTATACTATCTTCAAGCAACTGGCATTCTTCCTGTCTGTACCCATGTATGTGTATTTTGCAAACAAACTGATACACAACGAGAAATATCGCAAAATAATCCTATGGACTGCCGCTGCTTTCTATTTCCTATTCATATGGAAAATGGCGGAATCCACATTTATGATTTATGGTATATGTTACCTTGTTTATTGCGTATACATACTAAAGCACCCGCAAGATAAGAATGCAATATACCTCATCTCAATTGCCTCAATCATCCTATTCTTCCTTCCATTTGGAAGCGATTATGGTGTTGGAAATATGGGACCGAGTTGTATTTGGATAGCCACACCTCTTGCGATGGGTCTTCTCTATAAATTGCTCCAAGAGCGCGATAGTATAACCTACAGGAATGCACGTATCTTTGTTTGTGTGTTCATTCTTGCTCTTGCAGGTAAAACGGTGTACAGCACAAGTCTCAACTGCTATTTCGATCATGGTTCGCGTCTTAAGAAAACAGCCAGACCACAGGCAGCATTGGCAACAACATACACCTCTCCAGAAAAAGCTGCGCAAATAGACACTTTGATGGTACACTTGCAACCGCTCGTTAAAAAGAACGATTACCTATTGTGCTATCAATGTATTTCTACCATTAACTATCTGACCGAAACCCGACCATATTTAGGAAACTCATGCCCTTGGACTTACACCGCACCTGATATGGAGCGCCATTTCAAGAAGTCCAAAGAAACCATCACAACATTACCTGTTATTGTGCGTAACAAATCAGGTATTGCCTCTTGGGAGAAACCTTCCAAAGATTGGGATAACACCTCGGCAGATGACCAATGGAATTTCAACACTCGCAAAATTGAACTCATCCAAGGTTTCATCCGCGACAACGATTATTCCATCCACTGGGAGAACGATTTATTCCAAATCCTCGTACCTTCTACGCAAAAGAATAAATTGCCATGCTCTTAGCCGTCAGATTCCGATATTACACAGCAACAACTCCCTCATTTGACATTGTGGAGTTGAACGACAAACAATGGCGTGAGTTCTTTCTTTTGGAGCGCAGTTTCATGCGCATGGAATGGATGATCAATTTCCTCAACCGCCAACACCTCCGCCACAAAATCAAAGAAATCTGGTGGATTCCCTTCGACGACCAATCTGCTCTCCACCTTGACGAATCCGCTGTCATTCACAAACGCGATTGAAGATTCTTCCTTTGCGCCGACTATTAGTCGGTTATTACGTCGTTCGTTGAGTTGGATGTCTTCCAACAGATATATTTATATCTCCACTGAAACGATTGGGTTACTCATTATTAGTCTGAAAACTATTAGGAATAAAAGCTCTCAAATTCAATAAGATCTGCTCTTCCGATAGTTGTATATAATAAATAATGAGGAAGTATCTTCGAATAGTCATTGCTATATCCATCTATAGGCTTCCCTTCTTGTAGGTCTTTATATACTTCACGGCGATATTGAAAATACATTGATCTCGCAGCAGGTTTGCCGTCTTGTTTTGCTGATTCTATAGTTACTTCTTGCTTCGGATCCTTTTGCTTGGCTAATGGCTGGGTGATGTATGATGAGCGTAAGATGTGGCTTACAAAGGCTAACCAATTTTTATGTATCTTTTGTGTTGCTGCTTGCGATAATTGATGGATAACTCGGATATATAATATTGAAGAGTCCTCAATATCAAGTGGCATGTATGCTGATGTAACGGCATGAGCTCCAGCTTCACAAAAACCATTAGCAAGTGAGTTTATATCGTTATAGACGGGGGCTGTTGTACATGCGGATAACCATACTAAGGGTGCAGATATTTTCTTGTTTACTATATCTTGTGGATAAACTTGATCTTTCCCTATCCAAATGAACGATTGATGATTCTTCAAATCAGTTCCTCCATGTGTGTCAATAATTAAAAGAAAAGGATTGTGCTGCCGTATAGCAACTTCTAGATCATTAATGGATTGGCAACGAGCTGTCTGAATTCCAAATTGACGTGTGTAAACTTGCTCTGCAATATCCTGATAATACTTGAAGGAATCGTCTTCTGTCCCAAACACGACTAAAGTTCGTTGTGTAATATTCTTAGGGATTCTTAGTAATCTACAAAGTCTGGAAATACCATAATGGCTTAATGACGCACCATATGGTGTTTCTGGAATGCGACATATATCGTGACTAAAACCAAGAGGGACACCATCAATAATTGTCCATTCGATAGGCAGGTCTGTGATAGCAACGATTTGGCGTTCTGAATCTTTAATTGTTTCTTGAAGACATGGAACCATTGTATGTTTGGCTATTGTAGAACCTATTGCAGATATGGTGTTAATAATTTCAGAAACATTATTCCTAACCATTAATGCAGTACCACTTTTACTGCTCACATAAGATAATTCTTGATTAATGCTTTTTCCAATGAAAGGTAGTCTAATATATGGAGAAAAACGAAAAGACGCATGAAGTTGACCCACAAAATCCAAGAAAAGCGACCGTTTTTTGTATAGTTCGCAAAGCAAAAAACTAATTATTTTAGGATCTTTTATAGGACATCCTTCTTCAACGTACTGAACATAGTTTGTGTTTTGTTCTAGTCCTTGTACATATTGGAGAGCCTTTATATAACTTTTTTCATCCTTACTATAATGAATTTGTTGAAAGTTGTTCTTTCGAGCATCAACAGATGAAAAAGGCATTGCTAATATGAGTGGGGCACGAAACTGGTCGCGAAATGTGACCATAGGCTTCCCTAATTGTTCGTGTGATAATAGTTCGATAGCGGAGAATTTGTTTATTAATGAAGACAAATATTCTTGGCGTTCGCTGTGCCCTTCTTCTGCACCAGCGGGCGGCAAATTTTCAAAGTTTGCATTCCAATTCCCTGCTATACGATTCAAGGTCATACTATTTACATTCGCGGGAAGAAATTCTTTTTGTGGTACTAAATCTTTAGCAAACAAGGGGACACAAAAAGACGGATAATCAGTATTAGCGGATAATACATTATAGGCACGTTCATAAAGAACCTTCCATAATTCGTCTTTATCTACAAATGTCCTAGGAAGAGGCACTAGGTGATGAATATCTTTCTCTACAAGAATATAGCAATCTTTAGTAATTACTCGAGATAGTTCAATAACTGCTTTTTGAATATAGTTGGAGTTTATTGATAATATGATTATGTTGATTGTATCAGGGAGAATAAAAGAACCGTTATTATCTTCAATGGTCTCAACATTGACAAAATCTAGTTGATAACCAGCAACAACATTGTTGGAGAGAGTATTAATATAATAATCACATCCCATTATTATATGTTCTAAAGAGAAAGGATATTCCCCGATATTGAGCAATATCGGAGAAACGAAGCTATCAGGAGGTAAAGCCGGTAATATTCCAGGACTTGATGGATCGTAAATAGCGATGTAATGAATGGGATGTATCATTTCATTTATGGCTATATGTGGAAGATATTAAGGAAATGACATGTTGCTATGTTATCGACTCATATTGTTAGATGGAATAAGTCGGAAATTTTACGCTAATGATGAAGTCTATCGTATGTTGATAAGCGAGGTATGTTTCATGGTAATCTTCTAGAAATTTTTCTATAGATTTGTGAGCTTCAGGTACATCCCCTTCATGTATACTTAAATTGTTTATCTTTACACTCAATTGGATAAACTTTGAAAATATATTTTCTTCGTTCATCTGGATGAAAAGCTTATCATTATCTTCGTTTTTCTTAATCGTAATTAACTTCTGACCGGGGTATGCATAATTTACATAATACGGACCGTCTGGCATTCTTATTATGGCAAAACCATGGAACAGATAGTTATAAAGATCCTTAGGCTCAATCCCTCTTTTAACTAGATATTGATCACTAACCAGATAAAATTTCTGATACGGGGTATATTCACTCATCTCTAACATAATAAATAAAATGATTTTATAGATTAAACTTAAAGTATGTATTTATAATTACAAAATAGATGCACGTAGTAATTTTTATACTGTATTCTACATTGCGCCTGCAAATTTACTACATTTTTTTGAAACATGCAAGTTTTTGAGGGGCTTTTTGACCAAAAGTTTTGTTTTTTTGAGAACTGGGGATTTTGTGCCGTTTTTTCTCTTAGTCTTTTTGCTTTTCCCCTTTTCAATAAGGTCTTCGCTATCGCTCAGGTCTTTGTTTGTTGATTTTTCTTTCCCCCATAATAAGGTGCTCGTTTCTCTCGCGGCTTGTTCGGTTCTCCGCCGCTTTGCTCTGTCGATTATTTCGCTCCGCTCACGTTTTTTGTTTTGAATAAAAAGAGAAACAAATCCTGTATGACCGCCTGAGCAGAGGATACATAAACAAACACAGCGTATTGCATACACCGTGTTCCCCATATATGCGCTCATTCTTCGTGCGTTCCTTATTACCCATTTGCGTGCCCGAGCGTGCGTAGGGTAGGTTTTGCGCCCTTGGGCATTTTCCTGTGCGGCGGCTTCGCGCCCGTCAGCCTCTTTCGGGAACTGCGTTTGCTACTTAACCGAAGCGCTCACCCTTGAGGTATTCTTGAAACAGGGTGGGAACCTCGCAAACGAGTTGCGAGGACG
>CALEPS010000005.1 GCA_937910305.1 uncultured Bacteroidales bacterium
TCTCGTTGTTTCGACCTTCTGCCGCCAATACCGACCGGACAAAAACTTGTTTCAGCGGATTTTCGGCTTACTCCGTATGTAAATATTTTCTTTTTATATTTCGGTCTTCTCCCGCTCATTGGTCGGTGAAAGTTATGAACAATTCTTTCGGCACTCTCCGTTGTGATCGTTCATCTATTAATGTCATCCATTTGCGAAAAGTAAACTTAGGAGGAGGATTTTTATATCACCTTTTCAAGTAAAAAAGGAATTACACCTACATATGTCACTATTTGCTTCAAATTTAGTTGCAATTGCAACCATTCTTAAAGTAAAATTCGCTGCAAAAGTACTGCGTTGTTGTGCAACCTATTTGCACTACGAATATAAATCGTGCAAAAAAGTGAAACGCGTCTCCCATTTTTTTAGCGATGCTTTTTCCTCTATTGAAGGAAGGGCGGATTGGACCTCTTCAATAAGTTGCTTAATCTCATATTCCGCGACACCCATCGGTTGGCTAAAGCCACGGAGAGAGAACCGAACTTTCTCATTACTCTTGGTCGGACAAAGCAGCAAACCAATAGTGGGATTGTCTTGTGGTGATTTAAGGTATTCATCTACGGCAGAGATATAGAAATTCAGTTTACTAACGAACTCGGGAATAAACTCTACCGCTTTTAATTCAATAACTACATATCTATGCATTTTGAGATGATACATCAACAAATCCATCTTATATTCATCACCATCTACCATAATGCGGTATTGCCTTCCTACAAAAGCAAAGCCACGTCCCATTTCCATTAGGAACTCAACCACATGTTCTGTAAGTTTATCCTCGATGGCACGTTCGTTTTTCAGTTCTTTTGTACCTAAGAACCCGAAACTATATGGATCTTTGAAAGCGTACCGTGCAAAATCGGAATCTATTGGAGGCAGTGTGCCGCAGAAATTGGTTATCGCTTTGCCTTTGGCATTCTTGTAGCCGGCTGCCACATTAGCTAACATCACATCTCGGCTCCATCCCTGTGCAGCTGTTTCCATAATATAAAACGCACGTTCAGGGAGAGATTTAACCTTAGGCAGTAACGATATATGATGATACCATGTAATTTGTGCAAGCGGCACTTGCACAAATATTTCACCATCTTTTTCTAATTTTGCAAGTGGCGCTTGCAAAATTGGTGTGTTGTCATTCTCGGCAAGCGCGACTTGCCAAAATTCATCCTCTTGTAATTTTGCAAGCGGGACTTGCAAAAATGGGAAATCGGGATATTCGGCAGCAAATTGCTTCATATAACCAAGATTTCGTTCCGAATAACCATCATCTTCAGGAAAACGATGTCGTAAATCTTGTGATAATTGCTTAATGACCTGAGTTCCCCATCCCAATTCTTTTTGCTTGAGCAGAATGTCACTTCCGATCTTCCAATAGAGCGCAAGCATCTCTTTATTTACATTGAGAACGGCTTGCAGTTTTGAACGCTCAATAAGCGAAATGATTTCGTCACGCCAATGAGGGTATTCTTGCGGAATAATCTCCTGATAATTTCTTTCTATATTAGCCATCGTTGAATGTATTATCAATTTATATAAATCGTGCATTTGGGTGATTTTGGTTGCTATCTGCTGCCGCAATTCAGCCGGTTGGAGCACTTCTACATCAAACATCGGTCTAAAGCATAATGTCGTATGAGTTTTTGTTTGGTTACCGGCATCGTGTTTTTCTTTTGGCTTGCAAAGTTACAACAAAAAAATGACATACGCAAGAACGTACATCATTTTTGTGGCATTTTTCCCGTCTCGTTGTTTCGACCTTCTGCCGCCAATACCGACCGGACAAAAACTTGTTTCAGAGGATTTTCGATGGCGCATTGAGGGCGCGTAAGGGGCATATAGGGGGCGTTTCAGGACCATCCTAGACTTTGTTGCTCAAAATCTGCTATAATCGTTTATATATCAACAAGTTACAAAGAACGCAAAAAGCAGCAAAAAACGCCGTTTTTACGATTTCATTTGCCGATATACACGTAATAGTTGACTATCGGTTGACCGTCGGCTGACCGTCGGGATTGGCTGCAAAAACAATGCAGAGATACTGCTTGTTTGAGAGAAGGATGAGAGATGGATGAGAGGGGAGGCGATTTTGGGCAAAAGATGGCCGGAATAGTCGCTCGGTCATCTCTCGGTTGTGAGTCGCTCTTCGCTCGGTGCACGGGAGTACGGATGTAAGAACTTACGTCACTCGACAATCAGTTTGATGCGGAAGCCGCGGGTGGTGGGTTCTTCGATGAGTTCCTTCACCTGCGGACGGAGTGATGCACGGGCGGCGTCGGTCAGAGGCGAGGCGCTGAGGTGCTCCACCATGAAATCCAATGCCGTCACGCCGGAGAGTTCGGTGTGCGTCAGGCGCAGCGTGAGCGGACGGAAAGACTGCATGTGGGTGAAGAGCATCTCCTTGACCAGCGAATAAGCCAATTCGGCTTTCTCGGTGATGTTGTACTTGAGGCAGAACTGGTTGAGCCCGGTGTGGATCTGCAGGTAATCGAAGTCGTCCGAGTCAATCTCATAGACGAGTTTCTGGATGCGGTTGACGAACGCCTTGGTAGCCGAATGGACGGGGTGTTCGAAGATCTGTTCGGGCGTGCCGTCCTCGTAGATGATACCTTCGTTCATGAAGAAGATACGTGTGCTCACGTCGCGTGCGAAACGCATCTCGTGGGTGACAATCAGCATGGTCAGACCGCTTTTCGCCAACTGGCGGATGACGGAGAGTACTTCGCCTACCATCGTCGGGTCAAGCGCCGAGGTGGGTTCGTCGAAGAGGATGACATCCGGGTGCATGGCAAGCGAACGGGCGATGGCCACGCGCTGTTTCTGTCCGCCGGAGAGGGAGGACGGATAGACATCCGCCTTCTGTGCCATGCCTACTTTCTTGAGCAGCTCCATCGCTTCCTCCTTGGCTTGTGCCTCAGGCATTTTCAGCAGCTGCATCGGGGCGTAGGTGATGTTCTCCAGCACGGTCATGTGCTCGAAGAGATTGAAGGACTGGAAGACCATGCCCATCTTACGGCGCAGCTTGTCCAGCGGATAGCCGGGCGCGGTGATGTTCTCGCCGTTGACGATGATCTCGCCCGAGGTGGGCGGTTCGAGCATGTTGATGGCCCTGAGAAGCGTACTCTTGCCGGTGCCCGAAGGACCGATGATAGAGATTACTTCGCCTTTGTCTATGGTGCAGTTCACATCCTTGAGGACAGTCAGAGACGAGCCGTCCGGATTGATGAAGGTTTTGCTCAAATGTTTGATGGTTATCATAGGATGTACGATTTACGAATGTACGATTATTTGCGTAGGAGGCACAGGCTCAGGGTCTTGCGGATGAGCCAGGCGAGGATGAAATAGATGATTGTGATGACGAGCAGCGGGATGAGCGCATCGAACGTGCGGGAACGGATGAGGTCACTGGCACGCGTCAGGTCGGCGATAGCAATATAACCCACGATGGAGGTGTTCTTCAGCAGCGAGATACATTCGCCTGTGTAGAGCGGCAGACCTTTGCGCAGCGCCTGCGGGAAGACGATGCCCATGAAGGTCTTGAAGGGCGTGAAACCGAGACTCAGTCCGGCTTCGGTCTGTCCTTTGGGGACCGCGGAGATAGAGGTGTCGAAGATACTTCCTGCCGAGGACGCAAAGCACATGGCGAACGCTATGATTGCGACCAGTGTAGCACTCATGCCGGAGTTGGCGAAGACTACATAGAACAGGATGAGCAGCAGGACGAGTGTCGGTATGCCGTTGATGAAATCGCCGTAGAGGTCCGCCAGCCCGCGCAGCCATCTGCGCTTGGAGCGACGGCAGGCACATACACCAATGCCGAGAATAGTACCTAAAAGAATGGCAAAGAACGTAATCTTGATAGTCTCCACAAGGCCGTCCCAGATGAGTTTGATTCGGTTCTCTTTGATGAGGTTCATGTGAATGCGCTCACCCAGCCCCATACGTGCGTCATGGGAGTGGTCCACGATGAAATAGCCCGGGTGGCATTTATAGTACGGGTTGGTGAAATCCATCGATTTCTGACGTTCCTCCGTGATAAAAAGACAGCCGGAGAACACATCCGCCTTGCCGGTGTTGATTGCCATGATAGCCGAGCCGATGTCCACAAGCTGTATCTCAAAGGGTCTGCCGACGGAATGCGCAAAACGCTGGAGGATATCGACATCCAAGCCTTGCCACTTACCGCCTTCGCCCACATAACTGATCGGGGCTATATTCACGGCGCAGACACAATACAGGGGCTTGGCTCCCTCGGGAATGGTATAGGCAGGCTCCTCCACATAAGGTCCGCCGTTAATCCAGTAGTTGGTGATGTCTTCCAGCGGAGCAGAGGCAAGGAAAGCGTTGAGTTGCTCGGCTATCTCGGTGTTGCCTTTGCGGATGGCAAAAGCCACATCGAAACACTCGTCGCCGACAAAGGCTTTCTTCATGCCCAGACGCTTCATATCCGCCTTAGTGAGCATCACTTCGTCGCTCACATAGACATCGGCGTGCCCTTGCCGCACAGCCTGCACGCCATCGGCTTCATTGGCTACAAGAAAAAGCTGCACGTCGGTGCGTTTCTCGTACTTCTGTTGGTAATAACTGCCGTTGGAGGCTGCCAGTACAAGGCCGGTGAGATCCTCTTCCGATTTGGGCTCCCGAAAGTCCTCACCACCGGAACAAGCTGATAGCAGTCCGGCGAAAGCAAGAAGCAGGAGTGTCAGTCGATACATTTTCATTGTTGTGTATTGTGTGTCAGTTGTTTTTTCTTGTGTATTCTCCATCCGTTGCCATCCAAAGAATCTCAATGGGATGGTAGGCGTGTATGCCGGTGGTGTCGGCTATCTGGGTGCGGCAGGAGGTGCCCGGTGCAGCGACATAGATAGAGGGATTCGATGCTTGGGCTTTCTTCAGAGCCGGTACCAGCGTGGTATTGGCTACGCGCATGGAGTCCTCATAGTGCTTCGCTTCGTAGCCGAAGGAACCCGCCATGCCGCAGCAGCCGGAAGGAATGACATGTACCTCTAATCCTTTGACGAGCCGCAGCAGCGAGGCGGTTTTCTCGATGCCTACCAACGCTTTCTGGTGGCAATGGCCGTGCAGCCACAGTTCGCCTTGCAGTTCGCCGAAAGCTTCTTGAGACAGCCGTCCGGCTTCCACTTCGCGCATCAGAAACTCGTCGTAGAGCAGGCAGTTATGACCCAGTTGTCGGGTATCCTCACGCAGGCTTTCGGGCACCAGACGCGGGTACTCGTCGCGGAAGGAGAGGATGCACGAAGGCTCGATACCCACCAGCGGCGTGTCAGCGGAGATGAGGTCTTTGAGCAGTTCCACATTGCGTTTTGCATAGCGAGAAGCCTGTTTGAGACAGCCCTTGCTGATTGCCGCCCTACCGCTCTCTACGTGCTTGGGGATAACCACATGATAGCCGAAGCGTGTCAAGAGTTGGGCGAAACGCAATCCTAATTCTGCTTCCGAACGGTTTGTGAACTCGTCGGCGAAGAGATAGACGGTTTTAGTTGAAAGTTGAGAGTTGAAAGTTGAAAGTTGATTATTCACCAGCCACCGCATGGAGTGGCGGCTGAGGGTGGGAATATGCCGTTCGGCAGCGAAGCCTACTATCCGCTTGATAGCCGCCGAGGTCCAACGGTTGGTAGCAAAGAAATTATAGATACCGGGGATAAGTCCTCCGAGCGTCTCGATGTCCGCCATGTGCGCTACCAGCCATGTGCGGAAAGGCACATGCGAGTGGTCGTACCGCTCTTGCAGGATCTCGCTTCTGAGACGCGTCATGTCCACGTTGCTCGGGCACTCGCTATGGCAGGCTTTGCACGCCAGACAGGAGTCCAGCACCGTTTTTACTTCCTCGGAATAGATGCCGTCCGGCGAGTTGGCAATCATCTCACGGAGCACGTTCGCCCTCGCGCGGGTGGAGAATAGTTCGTCGCCCGTTGCTTTGTAAGCCGGGCACATCGTACCGCCTATGACCGCCGACTTGCGGCAGTCCCCGGCACCGTTGCATTGCTCAAGCAGAGGGAGCCAACCCCTCCCCTTCCCTCCCCCCAAGGGAGGGGGAACTGACTGCGGAGTATCAGTTGTGCCTTGAGGAGCGAACCTCAGATATTCGTCCATCGGCGGGGTGTCCACAATCTTACCCATATTGAATAGCCCTTCGGGGTCCCAGGTGCGTTTGAGGCTGCGCATCATCTCATAGACCTCCTTGCCGTACATCAGCGGGATAAACTCGCCCCGCAGGCGTCCGTCGCCGTGTTCGCCGGAGAGACAGCCATGGTGTTTCTTCACCAGTGCCGCAGTCCGTTCTGCCACCTGACGGAAGAGTTGGCGGTCATGCTCTTTATGCAGGTCCAGCACCGGGCGCAGATGCAGCTCGCCCGTAGATATATGTCCGTAATAGACGCAGTCCAGTCCCAGTTCCGCCATCATCGCCCGGAAGTCTTTCATGTAGGCTTCCATCCGCTCCGGCGCTACCGCGGTGTCTTCCACCACGCCGACGGGTTTGGCGTCGCCCGACATGGCTGACAGCACGCCCAAGCCTGCTTTACGCAGCGCCCATACGCGGCTCACGTCGTTGCCATAGACGGTGGTGACGGTATGCGGAATGCCGGACTGCTTCATCGCTTCCATGAACGCCTCAGCCTGCTTGTCCAGCGCCTCACGTGTCGCGGCTCTGAACTCCGCCACGATGATTGCAGCCGGCGTGCCATCGACAAAGAAGAGGTTCTTGCTTGCTTCTATGTTCGTGCGGGCGAGGTCGATGATCTTGCCGTCAACCAGTTCCACGGCGGTAGGCTGGCAACCCAATGCAATAAGGTTGGTGCGCCAGCTTTCGTCCATTCCGTTCAGGTGTACGCAGACCACCATCTGCTCTTTCGGCGGCAAGACATCCAATGAGAGAGTGATCTCCGTCACGAAACAGAGGGTGCCTTCCGAGCCCGTGATGAGTGCAGGCAGGTTGAGGTCCCTGCCCTCGCCATAGACATCCAGACACTCGTCTATCGCATATCCGCACGAACGGCGGCGGATAGACTCGTCCGGAAAGGCATCCCGTACCGCCTGCATCACTTGTCCGTCCTTCTGCCATCCGCGCAGTTGCGCCAAGATAGCATCCATCAAAGCCCCCTCTCCTTCGTACATCGTACATCCGTTCTTCGTACATTGCACTTCGTGCATTGTTCCGTCCGCTAACATGACCCGCAGTCCCACTACATGGTGGCGCGTGGAGCCATAGACGAGGCTGTGCGTGCCGCAAGAGTTATTACCCACCATGCCGCCTATGCAGCAGCGGTTGGAAGTAGAGGTCTCCGGCGAGAAGAACAGCCCGTACGGACGGAGCGCGATATTCAGTTCGTCACGCACTACGCCGGGTTGCACGCGGGCTATGCGCCGTTCGGGGTCGATGGAGAGGATACGGTTCATGTACCGGCTCACATCCACCACAATACCGCTGCCCACCACCTGACCGGCTATACTCGTTCCGCCGGCACGGGGAATGAGGTGCGTCTTGCGCCGGCGTGCTTCGTCTATCAGCGCACGCAGGTCGTCCTCCGTCTTGGGGTACGCCACTGCCAGCGGCATCTCGCGATAGGCACTCGCGTCCGTGGCATACGCCATCCGGTGCAGCGCGTCGGTATGTAGCAGGGGAGCGGTCATTGCCTATAATTGCTTTACAGGGAAGTCAAAATAAGTATCGGGGAAAGGCTCGTTGCGGAGCGTGAAATGCCACCACTCGCTGTCTATCGGCTCAAAGCCGTGACGGAGCATCGCCTTGCGCAAGGTGAGACGGTTCTCGGACTGGCGGTAGAGCTTGCAGGGGTAGTCCGGGTGGCTCTCCTCGCCGAACCAATCAAACGGCGAGCCCATGTCCAACTCCTTGCCTGTAGCCGCATCGATGAGCGTCAGATCGACCGTCGAACCGCGCGAATGGGAAGAGCGCGCATAGATATAGCCCTGCTCAAAGAGCAGCGACTTGTCCACCATGGGGTAGAAAATCTTCTTCATCGCCGTGTCCTGCACGTTCTCCGCCCAGCGGATGAAATGGTTGACGGCGGTCTGCGGGCGGTAGGTGTCCCAAATCTTGAGGCGGTAGCCGTATGCTTTCAGTTCATCGCTGACGGCTTTGAGCGAGTCTGCCGCCTGGCGTGTCATGAGCGCCACCGGCTGCTCGTAGCCGTCGATACGTTCGCCTACGAAATTATACGTGCTGTAATAGCGGATCTCCAAAATCGCATCGGGAATGATGTCTGTCAGATTGACAAACGCACTGCTGTCCTTCTCCGGCTCGGGAGCAGGCTGCTGTTTTTGGCACGAGAGCAACAATATAAGGGACAAAGGGACGATGCCACGCCTTCGGGCTTGTTGTTGTGCACACGAAGCACTACCCCTGTGTAGATTTTGTTCTTTCCGAAGGGTACAACAACTCGACAGCCCCGCAAATCTCGTGTGGGTTGGAGGGTGGGTGGGACGAGATAAGTGAAGCTGTCGAAAGGGATAGGAAGGATGATGTCTGCAAACATGATGCTTTCGGGATGCGACCGCATCGTATCATACGGAACCTTCTGATGTGTTTAGAACAGGTAGGTCAGAGAAATCTGATGGGTATTGTTCTTGAGTTTTCCCTTGATGGCTTGATTGCCAACGCCGATAACGGTGGTCTCTGCGGTTTCGCCAATACCGATGTTGTAGTTGTAGCCTACGCGAAGATGGCTGAGGACAGTGACACCTGCACCTACGTTCCAGGAGAATTCAGATTTCTTGAGTTCCCAGTCTTCTGTAAAGCCTTGGTAGTTAGAAAGTTTCCAGTTGCGGTCACCTACGTTCCGTGAAAACTGAGGCACTGTTGCGATATAAACGCTGGCGAGGCTGCTGAGGCCAATGGTGTATTTCAGGTTGATAGGGAGATCTACATAGTGGAGGGT
>CALEPS010000006.1 GCA_937910305.1 uncultured Bacteroidales bacterium
CCAGCAGCCATTAAAACAAGGAGTGACGGCATATTACCGCCTTCTTCTTTGACAAAAGCAACTGCTTTGGTTTTGAGATTGTTAATCTCTGTAGAAAGTTCAAGTCCTTTCTTTAATAATTCTGGGTTCATAATTGTTTTGTTTTAATTGGTTATTACTTTATATTATTCTCCGGGCGGAGGATGTCCAGCACCGGCGACTTGGCAATCGACAATATCTCGCAGTCAAAGGCCGCAAGGTGTTTGTAATGCAACTCCTTCAGCGCACCGTCGATGGTGTTGTCCTGCACCAGCACTTTGACGGCTTTGCGGCTCTCTTTGTCGCCGTCGATGGTGATCATCTCCACCTTTGCCTCGTACCAGTTCTCACCGTCACCGGGGAAGATGTCGAATAGATGCCGTTTGCGTATCTGCGGTGTCTCGCTATCGCCGAAGACAAACGGCTTGATCTCGTCCATCACTTGTTTCTCTGCGTCGGCGCAATTGACCGCCTCCACGAGATAGGTTTCTTTTACTTTGGCGGGGTTGTCCTCGCCGGTCTGCTTCTCATAAACAGCCTTTACTTCATGAAAAATCATAATCTTTCGGGGTTTTAATAATTAAACATAACTCTCTCGTACTTGACGGATGACATCAGAGCCATACGAATCAGCCGTGAGATTTAGGAAATACTCGATGGTGTATTTCTCATCCATCTTCACTCCTTTGGCTTTGCAGAACTCATCCCTGCCCATCGTGCATGAACCTGTAAGGATATGATGCCAATCGTACAACTCCTTGCCGGTTGCCTTCGTTCTGAGGGTCGGATATTGCTTCTTGAACTCCGCTATACGCTCTTCCAACGGACGTGCCTCCATATCCTTGGCGGTAGCATCACGCATGGCATCATGGGCTGTATCGCCGTGAGCAAACGAGTTGCCTACCTTGGCTATATAACAGTCTTTGAGCGTGAGGTCGTCACGTAAGATAGCACCGCGAGCGATAGCACCACGGATGCTGTAGATTAGCGTTGGTGTGTAGTCTATTCGATAGACATGATGTCCGTTGAAGATTTCTACGTCATCGCCAGAGCCATAGCCATAGCCATAGCCAGAGCCAGAGCCAGAGCCAGCGCCAGCGCCAGAGCCAGCGCCATAGCCATCGCCATAGCCATAGCCATCGCCATAGCCATAGCCAGAGCCAGAGCCATAGCCATAGCCATAGCCAGAGCCAGAGCCATAGCCATAGCCATAGCCAGAGCCATAGCCAGAGCCTATAGCCAAGAAGTGTTTAATCTTTTCTTCTAACATTGCCATACTACAACCTCCTCGATACATTTAGCGGCTTCAAGTGAGCAAGGAAGAACCTCGATGACGCCGGAGATTTGCATACTCGGTACGACTTGCGTGAACTTGCAAGCGTCCGGATCCTTGACACCTTCGTTTGCCATCTGAGATAGCGATGCGGCGCCGGACCAATACCATATGCGGCGGCAGTCATGCAGTTCAACAACTCCATTTGTTTTGTCGTGCTCTGCGAGAGTGCCGAAGAATACTCCGGCACGGTCAGCACGAATGATAACTTTCTTTCCTGTGTAATCAGTCATAATTATTAGTTTTTATATAGTTTATATTTGCGTATGATAACATACGCCGCATCAGCAGCATAAAAAGGGTTTGACTTACTTCCAAAGCGAGCAAGTATTACTCTTCTGGAATGACGATCAATAGCGGTGTGTCTAATTCTATTTTTCATATTGTTGTGTTGTTTGATTGTTCTACTTCATAAATAATATTCAATAGGGTTATTGGGTTTGCCATCCTCCGCATCTGAACTTATTGATAGCGTCTAATTGTTCCTGATGCGACTTGCCTTCAACGGAATGCCACATGGCTCGGTAGCGTTCGCATAATGCATCAAATTTTTCTTCTTCTGTCATATTGGGTTATTCGTTAATACGTTTTGCTAATGCTTCACAGAGGGCCGTGCTCATATTTACCTCTACGGCATTACCGATGTATTTCTTCTGCTCGGTCTGCGTGCCAATCAGCGTATAGTCAGTACCGAAGCCCATGATGCGTTTGAGTTCCGGGACGTTCAGCATGCGCATCTTTATATCCACAATACCAAACATCGCCATAAATTCTTTGATCCGGATCATCGCTTCCGTATCGTCCTTATAGATGACGACCGCCAACTCTCCCTTTTTGGTCGTTATAAGATAGGGCGGTGTCTTATCCATGCGGGCTACGAGCGTGAAGCTTGGATCGTCGATGCTACCGCCTTTTGAGCGATAGGTCGGGTTCATAAGGAATTGGCTTTGCTCAACCGTGACGAGGTTCATCTTCGGTTTTGCCGTGACCGTGTTCGCAGGCTCGTTTATGCTTGCAGTACCGTAGTACGAAGATAGAAAATTCGCCTCTACCAGCGCATGGTGGTCTTTGCAGGTTATCGCGCCGCTCGGTTTGTCGATGCTGACGTTTTTGTCATCCGGATTGCCTCCGAACTGCTTGACTAATTGCATGAATGTGTCCATGGGTTATTCCTCCTTTAATAATTCCGGGTTGTCGTGGATATTGCCGATGACCTCAAATTCAAACTCATCAAGCCAGCGTTGAGTAATACCACCTCCTAACATATCGGCTCCGATTAGTTTTGTACAGAACATCGCTTCCTTGTCTGAATAATAAACGGCGTGCTTTATCTCGTCACCTTTAGAACCATAAGTGAGAATTATATCCCCCTCGTAAATCTCCTTTCCGTTCTTGTCATGCAAGCCGATAAACTGACCGATGGTGTCTTGTTGAACCTCTACTTGGATTTCTCCGATAGTCGTGTTCTTTGGAATAGGTGTGTTCTCCGGAATGATGAAATGGTGGATGTGGTCTCGTTCATCATTGTGGTGCATACAGAAATAACTACCTATCACCCATTGGCCTTCTTTGGTCTTTCCTCTGAACTTAATTTCTCGTGTCATACTCATTCCTCCAATTTTGAAAAGTCAAAATCTACCTTTGTATAGGCATAGAGCAAATTCTATATGCTCTATGCAATCTTTGATTAAAGGTAATAGCACGCCATTCCTTGACCATCTGTCAAATTTCACACCAACGCATATTTCCCACATTTCAATCAGCCTACCAGCCGACCAGCAGGGAAGGACATCTACATTATCCCATTCAAAGAGGGATGGATTTTCTGGATAGAAAACATCATTATAACCCTTTGCGTATGTTGAAAATGTGTGTGGTGTATTTCTATTTCCTGGTGGTATTATTTCTATTGGGCAACACTTATCTTTTACATAATAACAGCAATCAGCGCTATCGTCAGGCACGCCCAACTCTAACAGCCTCTTTGACTGCTCCGGGGTGGTG
Organism: uncultured Bacteroidales bacterium; assembly: GCA_937910305.1. Lineage (GTDB taxonomy): Bacteria > Bacteroidota > Bacteroidia > Bacteroidales > Paludibacteraceae > Colicola. Next base: position 3,356 of record CALEPS010000006.1, read on the forward strand.
TAATTGTTTTGTAGTTTCTTAATAGCCATGATTAGTCCTCCTGTTTTTCTTTTTTCTTCATCTGGAACACTTCTTCCGGCGAGACGGTCTTGCTGATGTCCTCGCATGTCGTTGTTACCTCGCAGCTGTCAAAGGCTTGTAGGAAAGCAGGCAGTTCGGACACAGGACGCTGCGTCTGTATCATAAAGTCACGGATGAACTGCTGGCGTAATGTGGTATCAGCTTTCATGGCTATTCCTCCTTTTGTTTCTTCTCGATCCGTTTATCCATAAACTTATTTAACGCTTCCAGCAAAACACTTCCGCCTCTCTCCAAGCCTTTGTAATAGCCGTATGAATAAGCTGCGAAAACAAGTATGGTCATGATCAGACTTAATATCACTAACTTCATACCTTATCTCCTATTACTTTGTTTCCGGATTTGTTCTTCACGGCGTTCTTCGATGCACCATAGGTACACCAGCCGTCCGATGAGCGGTATGTTGATACATATACACACGGCGGCTACCGCTGCCAGCCATGTCTCCATTATTCCCATGTACATTGCTGCGCCCTCAATAAGCGATAATACGGTTAATACTGCGACGGTCCGCAAGCGGTTCGCCTGACGGGTTGCTACGCGTTTTTCTCTCGATACCCATGCCACTGCTGCGTTCTTTTGGTGGTTCCAAGCAGTCACACTGCCTGCATAAATACTTGTTGTTGCCATAATGATGTTGGTTTTAGAAATTAAACTTTATGTTTACTACCGGCACTCTGCCGTTTTTCTTCTGCCCGGACGGACACTCACCTCCTGGTACTCGTCATGGTCCTCGATGAACTTGTCCACCTCACTTTTAAGATAGAGTTTCTTTCGCCCTCTCATACGTGGTCTGAGTCCCAGATCAAGATAATGCTTTTTGAGAGAAGCCAATGTCTGCTCGTTGGTGTAACCCATCAGCTCGCTATCGCCAAAGATATACGATCTGTCGCTTAATGGTACCACCTTCATTTTTACTCTTCCTGCCATAATGGTCTTGTTTTTTGTTTGTTTGGCACGGTAGGCGGGATTCGAACCCGCGATGATCTCCGAAGAGGAAGACAACCCGAAGATGTCTTGATGCTACGAAATCTCTTGCGAGACAGTACAGCCTTCGACCACTCAGCCACTACCGTATGCGGCCTTACGACCGCTCTCACGAAAATCAATAAGTTACTTGTTGCAAGACTCTCACTTGCCTCCGCCGACGCTTCGGCTGGATTATTGTATCCGCGTGATCAGCGTGACGGAATGGTCGGCTTTGGAGTGATGCACGCTCCATACGCCAAGACCGGCTTTCTTCAGTTGCGTGCAAGTGCTCTTGATCGAAGTGTACTTGCATGTCCGCGCCGGTAGTTCCCTCTTCTCGCCAACCACCATTGACTGGAGATACTTCCTCGTTTGAAAATGTACCGTTTCAAATTGACTACTCATATTCTATATTGTTTTTTGATTTATATACTTAACTTCTTTTCTTTTCCGGCAATTATCTCGAACGATAACGAACCGTCCCTCTTGAGCTTGATTACCCCCTTTTCTGCGTGCATCGACTCAATCATCTTGCCGATGGCGTAGATATTGATGAGGGCGTGTGCTTTGTCTTTCTTTGAACTGATATTGATGGCTATTCCTACAACCTCTACTGCATCCATCACTTCCAATCCCTCTATAGCCGCAGCCACCTTCTCTGCTCTATATTGCAATTCTTCCTCTTTCATAACTCAATTTCCTTTTCTATTCCACACAGCCGCAGCGCGTGCTGGAGTTCGTGAACGTAGAGGATATGCTTTTTCACAAAACCACTTGCGATAGTGCTTACTTCAAGCCAGAAACTATTCTCGCATTTCCATAGCATTGTACTCCATATAGCACCCATTTCGCCCCAGCAAGGCTTATCAGATATGCCTACTTGCGTCTCTTTGCCATAATTCTTCTCCAATATCTCCTGTGTTAGCGGAATGGGAACCAAATCTTCTTCTTTTATAGATATTTGTGACCCATCTTTAAGTGACTTGAATGTAATACCGCCTTCATTAACACTTGATACTTTTATTATGCGCCTACTTACCTTATAGCCTCTATCAGTCATTACGTCACCATCAAAATATACTTTATGTGTGACCCAATCACAAAATACATAATCGCCAATCATTAAATCTGTTGCTTTCATACCTCACCTCCGTTATTGATTACAATACTTGCGTCCATGCCAACCATATGAGACTGGAGTACCTCGTTAAACACAGGAATACTCAGCCCGTGTGCCGAACATACATTGACACGAGCCTGAGCTACGAGTTTCTGCCAACCCATACCCATGACGACTACGTGAGGATTCAACCCACGCAATCGCCTGATCTCCACTTGAACTTTCTCCTTGAAATTGTCAATGGAAGAACTGGAATTAAACTTTGTAGCCATGATGTTGATATTTTTTTATTATTTTTGTTTCAAATTATTTGGTAAAGTTATTTTCTTTTTGTATCTTTGCAGCAAATTTCAATCTAACCGCCAAGTTATGTGAAATTTTGAGTTGTTGGTCTTTTATGGACTTTTTGTACCCTTTTTAGGTTGTTTGTACCCATCCGCGAACGCTTTCGCCGGAAGCCGTTTTTATACAATCGGAAAACAACTTTACCAAAATCGAGTGCAAAGATACAACAAATATTTTATTCCTGCAAATTTTTTCAGGAAAAAAATGTCAATAAAATGATTTTTTATCGTTTTTTGCACAAAAACCAATGTTTAATTCGTTAAAAAAAACTAAATTATGGCAGAAAATGATGTTAAGAAAAGAGTGCAAGATGCAATGAAAGAATTAGGTATAAGTGCCTACGCTATTGCAAAAACTTGCAGTATGAATGAGAGAACTATCTACCAACAGACGAATGGTAGTTCGAAATTAAGTGTAGAAGCTATACAGGCACTACTCCGTTATAAACCGGAACTATCTGCCTCTTGGATTCTTCTTGGTACTGACTCAATGCTATTGACAGAGCCGCAGCACGAGACGCATACGAGACACATACGGGACGATAGCGAGACGGAAGAACTTCGGGAACGGCTGCGACGCGCAGAACGGGAGATTGATGGGCTGTATGAGCGTATCAGAGAACTAAAAGGGGCTACTGTTATGCCGCACCGCTCTGCCGAGACCGCGTAATATCCAAACCGCAGCCGTTTATCCAACCGCTGCGCAGAATATAATATGTGCGGTTGGGTCGCCTAAAAGAAAGAGTGGCAAGGTGTGTTAGGGACACCCGCCACTCCGAAAAAAGTACGTTTGCAAACTTTCCTTACTGAAAAGCGATGCAAAGATATAACAAAAATCCTATATATGCAAATATTTATTACTTTTTTTGCTAAAAAACTTTATTTTTATGAATAAAATATTACAAAACATTGAAACAATCCGAAAGAAAAAAGGAATTAAGCAATCCGAGATGGCTGATAAGTTAGGTATCGCGCAGCCCTCCTACTCGCGTTACTTTACGGAATCCGGCGATATGAAACTTTCCATGCTTCAGCGCATAGCGGATATTCTGGAGGTCTCTCTCGTTGATATTATCATCTACCCGGACAAATACGAAAAGAAAGGAGAGTGACATGAAACTATTTAGTAAAAGATATTGGTGGCTTGCTACACTTGCAATCATTGGGTATGTTGCATTTACTTTGTTCTGCTATTTTGTTGTTTCAAATATGGATGATGACGCATTACGTTCAAGTAGTGGAATCATCGCTCTTATTTGTTTCTTTCTAACTGATTTATGGGGAGCAATAGCAGTTGCGCACGGATATTATATAGGGAAAGAACCGTCTCCTATAGAGATGTCTCCTGTTGAGTACCGCTGTATTCATGGGTGCTCGTCATTCAAAGACAGATTGAGTGTCGGTCTGATGGATTTCTTTGGCGGCTTTATAACTCCAGGAAGACTTCTTACATCAGCAATAAATCTAATTATTTGCCTTGGATTGGCAAAGCTGCTAAACTGGATATTTTGAAATAACCAAAAGTTTGTAACCATTATGTTTTTCTACAGGTTTACTCAAATATGTGTTTATGTGGTGCTTATTCTTTTCGGATATGTACTATATAGGAATTTCGCGAAGTCAGATGAAACCGTTAATCTCTGGTTTGATAAAATTGGATTTACTAAAAAATGGTTGCGAGAAACCATAGTTGTCGTTATTGCATTAGCGTATTTCTTTATATTCTACTATGTAACAGACAAGATTGAAGTTATTTATGTAGATACAAGTACAAATACTATCCATCTATATGAAGACTGCGAAAATATCAACCATCACAGGAAGAAACAGACATTCCTGTTTATTGCCGAGTATGAAGGATGTAATGTGTGTGAAAATTGCTTTGACGAAAGAGAGTTTCGATTAGAAGAGGCTAAAGAGCGTCAAGATGAATTAAGATATCCATAAATAATTAAATCATTATGAAACACATTACTTTTGAACGCATTATGTTATGCGTAATCGCCGCTGGCGTATGGACTATTGCCGGTCTATATATTTACGAGTTCTTTGATGGTAAATATGTGTACGTTGGTGATACTATCAGCGAACCTCTTGAGGTTAAGGTTGTAAATGAAGTAGATGCTTTTATTGTAAATTAGTATTATGAAACACCTATTATGTATATTGCTTTTTATAGCATCGTCTATTGTTGTAGAGAACAATAGTCCGCAGAAGGTATATATCTGCACCGGCTCCAAGGCATACGCCTACCATGTGAACCCCAAATGCTCCGGCCTCTCGCGTTGTAGCGGTGATATTAAGCAGATCACTCTCTCCGAAGCCGAAGCCCAGCACCGCACACCATGCAAGAAATGCTGCAAATGATTTTTAAAAATTTCCAAAAGTTTGTAACCATTATGTTGCGTAATTAGGAATGAACAGAACAAAACTTGAACAGGACTTAAAGCAGAGAGTCTCCGATATTGTCAAGTCAGACTATAATTCCAGCGTCAATAAGTTTGCCGCCGAATTGGGCCTGCGACAGACTACACTCAACGACCAGATTAACGGCAATGGTAAAATCAGCGCTACGACGATATTGTCCATTCTGCAAGTCCGCCCGGACATATCCGCCGAATGGTTGCTTCGAGGGACCGGAGACAAAAACAATAATCGTTCCTCTATTGAATCGCGTATTACGCGCTTAGAGCAACAGATTAACCAACTAACTAATCCATAATCACGCGCACGCGCGCATAAATAATAAGGAATAATATAAACAACAAACAGCCAGAAAGAGTGCAAAAAAAGTGCAACTAAATAAAATTCCGTTGTAACTTATTGATATAGTGTCTGCTCACTATTCCTTACAAGCAGAGGGTCTGCGGTTCGAATCCGTAAACGCCCACAAAAGAGACTGAGAGGTCTCTTTTTTTGGTGCATCACGGACATAAATCTTCTTTTTTACTTGCATATGTCAAAAAAAAGTAGTACCTTTGCAGCCTAATTGTAAATTAGGCTACGTATGGTTACATTTATTATTGCTTTGATATTACTGGTTGTAGGATTTTTCACCTACGGCGTATTGGTAGAGAAGATTTTCGGCATTGAGCCGGAACGTCAAACTCCAGCATTGACCAAAACGGATGGTGTGGATTTCGTGCCGATGGCACCATGGCGTATTTTTCTGGTTCAGTTTCTTAACATCGCCGGCCTCGGTCCTATCTTCGGTGCGATTATGGGTATTTTCTATGGTCCGGCGGCATTCCTATGGATCGTTTTCGGAACTATTTTCGCCGGAGGCGTACATGATTATTTAAGCGGAATGCTGTCTATCCGCAAAGGCGGTGCTTCGTTGCCGGATATTATCGGAGACGAGTTAGGAGGAGGCGTCAAACTCTTCATGCGTGTTTTAAGTCTGGTGCTGTTGATTTTGCTGACCACTACGTTCTTGAGCGGACCAGCTACGTTGCTACAAGGTCTCGCCGGATTAGGAACGATGCAGTTCAGCGGACGAATGATACCTATTGTATGGGTATTAATAATCTTTGGTTATTATGCCTTAGCAACCGTACTACCTGTGGACAAACTCATCGGACGATTCTACCCTATTTTTGGCGGAATCCTGTTGTTTATGGGAATCGGTATTATGGTAGTCATGTTAGGATGGCACAGCGCTGAAATGCCGGAAGTATTTGACGGTCTGCAAAATAGACAAACAAACGGTCTGCCTCTCTTCCCAATGATGTTTGTGAGCATTGCGTGCGGTGCCATTTCCGGTTTCCACGGCACACAAAGCCCTATCATGGCGCGCTGCTGTACCAATGAACGCCAAGGCCGGTGGATTTTCTACGGAGCGATGGTTGCCGAAGGTATCTTAGCGCTTATCTGGGCTGCCGCAGCCGGGACATTCTTTGCTGATCCGGAAAAAGGCCTATATGGCATTGACGGTCTGCAAGCCTTTGCGGCGCAGCATCCGGGTGAGAATATCGCAGCACTTGTCATAGACAAAGTGAGCCGCAGCTGGTTAGGAACCGTAGGAGGTATATTAGCCATCATAGGTGTTATTGCGGCTCCAATTACAAGCGGAGACACCGCTTTGCGTAGCGCACGACTGATAGTAGCGGACTTCTTGAAATGGGACCAACGGCCTATTCCGAAGCGACTGATGATAGCTATCCCGCTCTTCCTATGTGTGTTCGGAATGGTGTTTGTGGATTTCAATGTCGTTTGGCGGTATTTCGCATGGACCAACCAGACGCTCGCCGTCTTCACGCTGTGGGCGGGAACGTGCTGGCTTTACAAGAAAAATAACCCCACCCCAGCCCTCCCCTCAAGGGAGGGAGGAAAGTACCGTTACGGGTATCTGATTGCGCTGATTCCGGCGTTATTCATGACAATGGTATGCAGCAGTTATATTCTCATTGCGCCGGAGGGACTGAATATAGCACCTGAATACCGATGGATAGGTTATCTCATCGCCGGCTTGGTAACATTCGGCTGCCTCATCGGATTCTGCTATTGGGCAAAGAAAAGAGCCTCATGATATGATTAGTTCTGCCAAATATATTATCTCCTCTCCAGATGTAAAGGATTGTCCGCAGAGCAGTCTGCCGGAGTATGCGTTTATCGGACGGAGCAACGTAGGCAAATCCAGTCTGATTAATATGCTCTGCCATAATCCCAAGTTGGCCAAGACGAGTCAGAAACCCGGAAAGACGCTGCTGATTAACCATTTTTTAGTGGAAAGCAAGCCTACCCCCAGCGTTGTTCTACGGCCGTCCACCGGACGCCCGATCGAGCAGAGCTCTTCACCCGTAAAAGGAGGGGAGAAAGAGATGTCGCAATTATGGCATCTGGTGGATCTGCCGGGATACGGGTATGCACAGGCAGGACAGAAACAACGCGAGGCGCTGAAGAAGATGATAGAGCGGTACTGCCTGTTGCGGGAAGAATTAGTATGTCTTTTTGTGCTGATTGATTGCCGTCATGAAGCACAAAAGATAGATCTGGAGTTCATCAACTGGTTAGGCGAGAACGGTGTACCGTTCGCTATCGTTTTCACAAAGGGTGACAAGTTAGGCCGCGTGCGTCTGGCAGAGAATGTAGAAGCATATAAGAAACGGCTGTTAGAAGAATGGGAAGAACTGCCGCCGGTATTCGTTACTTCCGCAGAAACCAAATTGGGCGGCGAAGAGTTGACCGCTTATATTGAAGAATTGAACGAAACGGTAAAATCTTAAAAACAATACATTTTTTTTGAGTGCTAAACGAGTGCTGAATGAGTGCTAATCGAGTCGTAAGTAACCGCTAAAAGTGGCTTAAACGAAAACAATGCCTAAAATCTTAAAAATAGTACATTTTGTGCTTGCCTGCGCGTGCTGCGTTTTTTCGTACGCGCGCAACGCTCGCGTGTACGGGTATGTCGTGGATCAAGATAATGTGGGTATCGAATTGGCAAACGTAGCGGCATGGGGAAACCCCACCCCGAGGGAGTTCTACGACCGTCCACAGGACGCTCGATCGAGCGGAGCTCTTCACCCCTCAAGGGAGGGAGAAGGAATGGTGTTGTTGGGCGGAACGGCAACCAACAAAAACGGCTATTATGAGCTCTTGCTGGAGGAAGCGGATACGGTTGTTCTATCCTTCTCGATGATCGGCTATACCTCTGTGCAGCAACGGATTATCGATTTCAAAGACGTGCTGAATATCAATGTACAACTGCTGACAGACGAACAGCTGCTTACCGAGATTGAGGTACGAGGTCTGAAACGGACCCAAGGAACAATGGATCATATCGACGCCGGTACTACCAGAGTGATGCCGGATGCCACGGGAGGATCCATAGAAAGCCTGTTGATCACTTTTTCCGGTGTGAGCCAGACAAACGAACTGAGCAGCCAATACAACGTCCGCGGCGGTTCTTTTGATGAGAACTCCGTGTATGTCAATGGTATAGAAGTACATCGTCCGCTTCTTATTCGAAGCGGTCAGCAGGAAGGTTTGAGTTTCGTCAATCCTGAAATGGTTGAGAACGTAGGTTTCTCCGCAGGCGGTTACGGTGCCCAATACGGGGACAAAATGTCGTCTGTACTGGATATCACATATAAAAGTCCACGGGCTTTCGAAGCCAGCCTGAGCGCAAGTCTTTTGGGCGCGCAGGTGTACGTTGGACACGGCGACAGCACATACAGCCAGATGCACGGTCTGAGGTATAAAACAAGCAAATATATGCTGGGCGGACTTGCCACTTCCGGCAATTACCAGCCTACATATATTGACTACCAGACGTATATCACGTGGAAGGTAGGAAGCCGTCAGAAGTCAGCCGTCAGAAATCAGCCTTGGACGATGTCGTTTTTAGGCAACGTGAGCCAGAATGACTACCGTTTTCAACCGGATTCGCTGAGTGAATCATTCGGCGGACAAAATGCCAAAAACCTGAATATCTATTATGAAGGGCAAGAGAAAGACAAATTTCTGACCGCCTTCGCCGCTATAAGCGCAAGAGGTCATGTAGGCAATAACGTAGAAATAGGCTTTGACGCCAGCGGCTTCTATACCAACGAACGGGAGAATTTTGACATCACAGGCGAATACGTACTATCCAATGCCCCGATGGATGGCAACTCGGCAGGTGCTGTTTCTTCCGAACAGATCGACCCCTCGACGGGTCAGACAGACGTACTGGGCACAGGTATTTTCCACCAACATGCCCGGAACAGCCTGGAGGCGGGTGTGATAACCCTGTCTCATAAAGGGAAATGGGTGAGCGGAAATAACACCTTGCGCTGGGGTGTTAGCGGTCAGGCAGAGTTGATACGAGACCATATCAGCGAATGGGAGTGGCGTGATTCAGCAGGTTATTCTATGCCGGATGACGGCCGCAGCATGGACCTCTATTACACGCTGCGCGGCGATGCGGGTATGACTTCCGCACGCGTACAGGGGTACATACAGAACGAGCATAAATGGAACACCGTTTCCGGGCAATGGATTCTGACCGTAGGAGGACGGCTTCAATGGTGGAGTTGGAATAACGAAGTACTGCCTTCCCCGCGTGCCTCTGTTGAATGGATTCCAGGCTGGAAAAGGGATTTCTGCTTCCGGTTGGCTACAGGTCTGTATTATCAGGCTCCTTTCTACAAGGAGTTGAGAGATACACTGACAGATGCGCTCGGAGTGACACGTATTCAGCTGAACCGGGATCTGAAAGCCCAACGGTCGGTGCATGTTGTATTGGGCGGAGACTATTATTTCCGCGCATGGGGAAGACCGTTCAAACTGACAGCGGAGGGCTACTATAAATATATTGACAGGATGGAAAGTTATACGGTCGATAATGTACGCGTGCGCTACTCCGGCCGTAATGACTCCCAAGGCTATGCCGGAGGATTGGATTTGAAACTGTATGGCGAACTGGTGCCCGGAGCGGACAGTTGGATCTCTTTCAGTACGATGGTTGCACGGCAACGCCTATTAGGAAGTCCGGAGTGGATTCCCAGTCCTACGGAACAGAGGTATAATTTCTCGATGCTTTTTCAGGATTATATCCCGCAGTTACCACAGCTGAAATTCCATCTGAAGATGCAGTTCTCGGAAGGCCAGCCATACTATGCCCCGCGTAACAATCAGGTCTGGGGACGTATGCCCACCTACAAACGTATAGATATCGGCGCTACCTATGTATTCAACGAGAAAACGGCCAAGTTCATGCGCGCGCCATCCGCCAAGCATGTCAAACAATGGGCGATTCAGTTCGAGGTATTCAACCTTGTTGGGTGGAAAAACGTCAACTCTTATTTCTGGGTAGCCGATGCTTATAACAACCAGTGGGCCAGCCCCAACTACCTCACCGGAAGAAGATATAATTTGAAAATAACAGTAGATTTGCGATAAATAAAAATGGTAAATGACAAAATGGCAAATGAGTTAACCCCTATGATGAAGCAGTTCCGGGATATCAAGACACAATACCCGGATGCGATGCTGTTGTTTCGTTGCGGCGACTTCTATGAGACATATGCGGAAGACGCGGTAAAAGCTGCTAAGATTCTGAATATTACCCTCACCCATCGCTCCAATGGCGGCAGTACGGCTGCGCAAGCCTTGGAAATGGCTGGATTTCCTTTCCATGCCTTGGATACCTATTTGCCCAAACTGGTCCGTGCCGGTTTGCGTGTTGCGATCTGCGACCAACTGGAGGATCCCAAACTGGCGAAGAAACTGGTCAAACGGGGTGTGACGGAGTTGGTAACTCCGGGAGTGAGCTATTCGGACACTACCCTTACGCAGAAGGAGAACAACTGGGTGGCATGTATCCATTTTGAGAAGCACGTGATCGGTGTCGCTTTTCTGGATATCTCTACCGGCGAGTTCCTTGCCGGACAAGGCGACAGCGACTATATCGACAAGTTACTCGTTAATTTTGCGCCCAAGGAAGTGCTGCACCTGCGCGGACGCAAAGCCGAAATGGAAAATCTTTTCGGTTCTAAGTTCTTTACCTTCGAGTTGGAAGACTGGATGCTGGTGGAGAGCACCGCTAAAGAGCGTTTGCAGAAATTATGGGGAGTATCTTCCCTCAAAGGATTCGGGCTGGAAAAGATGACTGCGGGCGTGACTGCGGCTGGGGGGATTCTGATGTATCTGGACATGACACAGCATCTGCAAACGGGCCATATACAGCATTTGAGCCGTATCGAGGAGGACAAATACGTCTGGCTGGACCGTTTCACGATTCGCAATCTGGAACTGCTGGGAGGTCAGACCGAAGAGAGCCGCACACTCTTTGATATTATTGACCGTACAATAACACCGATGGGCGGACGAATGCTGCATCGGTGGATGGCATTCCCGCTGAAAGATATCCGTCCTATCCGCAACAGACAGAGCGTTGTGGAATATCTGTTTAAGAACCCCGAAGCACGCGAAACGATGCGTGAAGTGCTGGGGCAGGTGGGAGATCTGGAACGTATCGTCAGCAAGATATCCACCGGACGTATCGGACCGCGCGAAATGGTACAGTTAGGCCGGGCATTGAGAGCTGTAAAACCGGTTAAAGACATATGTGAAGGAGCCAAAGAGAACGCGTATATGTCTCTCATGGGAGAGCAACTGGACCCTTGTGCAGAGATGAGGATGAGGATTGAGCGCGAGATAGTGCCTGATCCACCCTTGGCGCAAGGACGGCCGAATATTATCGCGCGGGGCGTTGATACGGAACTGGACGAACTGCGTGCTATCCAGTCGGATGGTAAGGACTATCTGCTACAGATACAGCAACGCGAGATCGAACGGACTGGCATACAAAGCCTGAAGATCGGTTATAACAATGTATTCGGGTATTATCTGGAGGTACGCAATACCTATAAGGACCAGGTGCCGCCGGAGTGGATTCGAAAACAGACTCTTGTCAACGCCGAACGGTATATCACGGATGAGCTGAAGACCTATGAAGAGAAGATCACCACGGCAGAGGAAAAGATTCAGATCATCGAGAACCGTCTGTATCAAGAATTGATGCTGGCTCTATGCGAATGGGTGCCGCAAATGCAACTGGATGCCAATGTGCTGGCGCAACTCGATTGCCTGCTTTCTTTTGCTACGGCTGCAGCGGAATATCGCTATGTGTGTCCGGATGTGAATGACAGTCTTGTTATTGATATCCGGCAGGGACGACACCCCGTTATTGAGCAGCAACTGCCTCCCGGAGAACAGTATATCGCCAATGATGTGCTGCTTGATAATAACGGGCAGCAGATCATTATTATCACCGGTCCGAATATGGCCGGTAAATCAGCTCTGCTGCGCCAGACTGCATTGATTGTGCTACTCGCTCAGATGGGATCTTTCGTTCCGGCGGAGAGCGCTTCTATCGGCGTCGTGGACAAGATCTTCACACGCGTCGGAGCAAGCGATAATATCTCCCTCGGGGAATCCACTTTTATGGTCGAGATGAATGAAGCGGCATCAATTCTGAATAACCTCTCCGAACGGAGTCTGGTCCTTTTCGATGAACTCGGACGAGGCACCAGTACCTATGATGGCATAAGTATTGCATGGGCTATTGTGGAATATATCCACGAGAATAAAGGCCATGCCAAAACGCTCTTTGCCACCCACTATCATGAGCTGAACGAAATGGAGAAGACATTCGACCGGATTCGCAACTATAATGTCTCCGTACGCGAAGTGAACGGCAAAGTCATCTTCCTGCGCAAACTGGTACGAGGCGGGTCGGAACATAGCTTCGGTATTCATGTTGCCAAACTGGCTGGTATGCCGGCTTCTATCGTGGAACGGGCTACACAGATATTGAAAGACCTCGAGAATGCCGCTAAAAACGGAGAGATAGCCAAACCGATAGAGCATATAGGAGAAAGCCGGGAAGGAATGCAACTCTCGTTCTTCCAACTCGACGACCCCGTTCTGGAGCAGATTCGAGACGAGGTTAAAAGCCTGGATATCAATAATCTGACGCCGTTGGAGGCGCTTAATAAACTATCGGAAATCAAACGGTTAGTAGGAGGAAAATAAGATGCTAAAGAAACGTTATATACTTCGTACAATCCTGATTGTCATCGGTATTTTTGCCTTGCTGGCTTGCGCTTTTGTCGCAGAGCAATACTATCGATGGCATATATGCAACTTCCATGCACTGGATGGAGAACCGCATAGTTATGATATCTATCCGGGGGCTACTACCGACTCGGTGCTGAAACTTCTGAGCGCCGACTACGAGATTAGTTCCGAGACCGATCTGAACTTGCATATGCGTTTTCTCGTCTTTAATCATCCAGAACCGGGACACTATATCTTCCCTGCACAGATAGGTGACCGTGAACTCATTGAACGGCTCAAATACGGCTATCAGACACCGGTGCGTATCACTTGGAATAATTTCGTACGCACGAGGGAAGATCTGGCCGGCAAAGTGACACGACATCTGATGATGGACAGTCTCACGCTGCTTCAGTATCTGGAGGATGACGCATTCTTGAGCCAATATGGGTTGAATAAAGAGACCAGCCGATGTCTTTTTATTCCTAATACATACGAAGTGTATTGGAATATTACCCCCGAGCAACTTTTCAACCGCATGCAAAAGGAATATGACATCTTTTGGAATGAGACGCGGAGAGCTAAAGCTGATTCTATCGGATTGACTCCGGTCGAGATTGCTATCGTTGCCTCGATTGTGGAGGGGGAG
>CALEPS010000007.1 GCA_937910305.1 uncultured Bacteroidales bacterium
CCAGCAGGCGACGATGCAGCTATACCAACAGGCGGGTGTCAGCCCCATGAGCGGATGTCTGCCGATGCTGTTCCAATTCCCGGTACTGATGGCTATGTTCTGGTTCCTGCCTACGGCTATCGAACTGCGAGGCAAATCGCTCCTATGGGCAAAGGACCTCTCTACCTATGACGCCGTCTTCCATTGGGGATTCAATATCCCGTTGCTGGGAGACCACCTGTCTCTGTTCTGCCTGCTGATGACGATCTGTAACATCGGTTACACCTATATCACGATGCAGTCCCAGGCGACAGACCCGAACATGAAATTCATGAAGTACATGATGTACGCAATGCCGCTCATGTTCCTCTTTATCTTCAATGACTACGCCGCAGGTCTGAGTTACTATTACCTCGTTTCGCTGTTCTTCACGATCCTGCAGACAATGATCTTCCGCTGGACCCTGAACGACGAGAAGATGCTCAAAGAGATGGAAGAGAACAAAAAGAAGAAAGCCGGAAAGAAGAAATCCGGCTTCATGGCTCGCTTGGAAGCGATGCAGAGAGAGCAACAGCGTTTAGCTCGCGAGAACGCTAAGGCGGCTGGCAAGCGACGCTAGTTCCCTATTCACCATCGCCTCTCCGGCGGGAGAGAGCGTCACTCCGTCCTGGTCCAGCAGTTCGTCATAATGGGTGCTGGCCAGCATCGGAGAGGTGATGTCCACCAGGTGCACGCATTGCACTGCTGCCAGACGGAAGAGCGACAGGTTATACATCGCATGAATATTGCGGAGCCGCTCCGTCTTGCCACCAAGCCAGTACAGCACATTCTTGCGCTCCTGCATGCTCATGCCGCGTGTGATATATGCGAAATAGCGGTCTTCGTCCATGATAGGCAGACTGACCAACACCGGCTCCTGACCGCACGCACGCGCCTGTGCGATCTTATTAGTATAAAGCGCCTTATAGGCCACCAAGTCAATTTGTGGTTCGTGATGTCCGCTGGGATTTGAGGCAATAGCCTTCCAGTCGAAATGCAAGCCACTCTCGGGCTGAATAAGAATCGTCTTGTCCATAGTAGTAAGAGTTAGTAGTTTATAATAATAAGTTTAATTAACAATTATAGATTCATTACCAAATAAGCAATAATTACCGGTAATTGAAGGCAATATAAAGCGACCAAAAGGTCAAATCCGATTCGTTTAACAGTTTTCATATTTGCAGTTTTTTAATTAGGTTATACAATATTTGTTACAGGTGATCTTTAAAAATCGATGCAAAATTACTGCTTTATTCGGAGGGATGCAAAGAAATGTGATAAGTGACAAAAAATAGTGACCAAAACACAGTTATTGGTGACTAAAATGCAAATATAGTGACGAAAAACGAAGAATTGTCTTTTCGTCACATTATAAAAGGAGACTAAATTATGACTAAAATTCCTACTTCACTACTGTCTGTAGCGGCGATGTTAGTGCATATCATCGTCATTCCTGTATATCTGTTAGGTTTTGTACTGATATACGAAAGCCGGTGGGCAACAGCGTTTCTTGGAACAGGGAATGGCGTTGTGTTCAATATACTGATGCTGACCTGCATATTGCTGGGTATCTTATGCGGCTCGCGCATCCCGATGACCGCCGTCCGGAACAGGCCTCATATGTCATGGTGGCAATATTCATTATGGTCGTTCGCCGAAGTGGTTGTTTTCTCCTGCTTTGCTGCGCTGTACATGGCGCTGGTGTATGGCAATATAGGCTATTTCCCTGCTTTAGGCAAATGTCTGCAGTTATCCTTTGCCATTCTCCCCTACCCCTATATCATTTTCGCATTGCTCTTTGCGCTCATCCGTCCCGATGAGAAAGAGGCAGCAGAAGAGGATCTCGTACGGTTTACAGACAGTACGGGACGGCTCAAACTGGTCATAGCACATGATGTATTGCTATACGTAGAAGCGCAAGAGAACTATGTTTCCATTCATTATATGGAAGGAGAAAAGATGAAAGAATATTCCTTGCGTCAGTCTATGCGTGGAATTGAAGAGTTAATGGAAAAACACGGGATTATACGATGCCAGCGGTCGTATTTTGTCAACCCCCGCCACGTGACAGTACTGCGGCGCGACAAGGAAGGCTTCATCCAGGCAGAACTGGACATCAAGGACAGCAAGTCCGTTCCCGTCTCGCCGAAATACTACGAGCAACTGAGCAAACTGCTTTAAGCGTTGTGTTTCAGGATTAAGTATTAAGCGAATTGACCAGCATACCGCAGGCAGCCAGTATGTCTTCTCCGCGGGAGCGGCGGATGGTCGTTGTGAGCCCGTTGGAGGTCAGGTAGTCCCTAAGCCATTCCATCTGTTTCTCATCAGAGCCGGGGAAATGCCGGCTCTCTTTGGCGGATCGTGCCACAGTCTCCACTCCCTCATGAAAACGGATCAGGTTGATACGGCAGTTAAGCCCCTTTAGCAAGCGCAGCAGCTCTTTCGCATGACGGGGGGTATCGTTCTGTCCTGCCCAACAGATATATTCAAAACTCACTCTCCTCTGATGGGACCAGTCATAATTCCTGAGCAGCGCCACGACCTCCGTGACCGGCATGATCTTTTCTGCCGGCATGATCAGAGCGCGCTCTACGCTGAAGGGGTTATGCAAGGATACTGCCAGATGGCACTCGCTCTCGTCCAGAAAACGCTTCATAGCAGGCACACCTACGGTAGAGACCGTAATCCGTTTAGGCGACCATGCGCAGCCATAGGAAGCAGTCATGATCTCCAGCGAACGCAGCACCTCATCGATGTTATCCATCGGCTCTCCTTCTCCCATATAGACGATATTGGAGAGCGGCTCGCGCCCGTCTGCAACCGCCATCGCATCTATCTCGAAGATCTGGTTCAGGATCTCCGCAGCAGGCAGGTGACCGTGAAAACCAAGGGTCCCGGTCATACAGAAACGGCATCCCATCTTGCACCCCGCCTGGGTAGAGACACAGAGCGTTGCACGGTCGTCCTCCGGGATATAGACCGATTCAACGAACTGGGGATTGTTACTTGAAATCTCAAAGAGATATTTGCGTGTACCGTCCGTACTGACCGCCTCTTTGACCGGTGCATGACGGCCAATGGTATAGTGCTCTTTGAGTGCTTTACGACCCTTGAGTGATATATTGGTCATTTCGTCAAAGGAAGTGGCACGGCGGACATAGAGCCATTCTGCGAGTTGTTTACCCGCAAACTTCTGCAGACCGGCTGCCAAAGCCACCGCTTGCAGTTCTGCCAATGTTTTGCCTAAAAGGGGCTCCAAAACTACTCGTTTTTAAGCATTGTGACATCCACGTGGGGATAGGCGAAAGTGAATCCTTGCGGCGGAAGTTCGGTATAGAAACGCTCATTGAGGTCGAAGAAGACATCCCAATAGTCATTGGCTCTGACCCATGCCCGCGCAACAAAAGTGATGTCATTCTCATTGAGCGACAACAGTCCTACGAAAGGCGCGGGAATAGCATTCATCTGATAATTGACCGTAGTGAGCTGGTAATGGGAGATTTTCAGCTCCTTGTACAGTTTCTTCATATCCGTCTTAGCCTGAAGAACCCGTTTATCGCTGTTGATGATAGTCATGATGGCATCCTTGCAAGCCGTTGCATCCACGCCATACGAGACACTGACTTTCCATTCCACCCTGCGCAAAGGGCGACCGTTGTAATTATTTATTGTTCCGTTCGACAAGGCTCCGTTCGGCAAGATAACCACTCTGTTATCCACCGTGAGAATCTTGGTAGCCGTGATATTAACCTCTACCACCTTGCCGGAAACACCCTGTGCCTCGATAAAATCTCCGGCTTTGAAAGGCTTGAATGCCAATAGCATTATTCCTCCGGCAAAGTTCTGCACAGTTCCGGAGAGCGCCATACCGATGGCCATACCTCCGGCTGCCAGCAATGCAGCCAAAGAGGTTGTGTTGACGCCCAACGCACTGATCGAGATAATAACCAGAATAACGGTCATTGAGATCGATACAAAGGACGAAACGAAAGAAGCGATGGTAGGTTCGGTCCTTCGGCGGGTAAACACCCTCTGCAGTATAGTTTTCACCCACCGGATGAGCAATATACCAATACCGAAAATAAGAAGCGCTGCCAGAACCTGGAGACCAAAATGAATCATTTTATCTACAAAGAGCTGCCAGAAACCGTCAGGGTCAGTCTTGGCATACTCGATCATATGTTGCACGCCTCGCTCTATCGAGTCTTTGCGCTGTTGAATCTCTTCGGGAGAGGGTGTTGTAGCTTGTAAAAATAACATAGTTATCGTATTCTGTCTGCGGCGCGAACGAGAGCTTCATCTTTGAGAATAGCCCGCGTAGCCATAAGGGTTAATATCATACAAACCAATGGGATAGACGCCCATGGCATAATATACCACTCCACTCCTTGTGCCAGTTTGGCCTGCCATATATAAATAAACAGCACACCATACCAGCCAAGGCAGAACATGACGGTGAAAATATTCAGCCGTGCCTGGAGAATGCGTTTTTTATAAAGGAAGATATCTACCAGCGCCAGTACCGGAATAATCAGCGTGGCTAAAAGCAACCCCCATATACCTTGGACGGGCGCCGGTTCATTATACACCCCGGTATCTTGTACCCAATGTGTTACACTCACACCCGAGGCTTTGAGTTGCCATGTCCGTATTGTTTCCACCGCCTGGTTGTCTGTCTGATCGTTTATCACGGCGGTGGAGACGAACTCCGCTACGGGTAGCCATACGAGAGCTATTCCAAATGCCACTACTAATAACAAATACAAGGTTTGGATTCTTTGTATCATCTTAAATCATCAATTATAAATCATACATTCTTCATAGCTTCTTCGAGCGAAGCGCATTTATCTCCATGTGCATTGACCCATCCTATCTGCCGCGCGGGATTGCCGACCATGAGCGCATACGCCGGTACGTCTTTGGTCACCACAGAGCCGGCGCCGATGAGGCAGTATTCACCCAATGTATGACCGCATACGATTGTGGCGTTGGCTCCTACCGACGCACCCCGCTTGATCACCGTCTCACGGTACTCGTCCTTACGGCTCACAGCAGCACGGGGGTTAATCACATTGGTAAAGACCATCGAGGGACCAAGGAACACATCGTCCCCGCATCGTACGCCGGTATAAACCGACACATTATTCTGGATCTTGCAGTTGCGCCCTAACACTACATCGGGCGAAATAACTACGTTTTGACCGATATTGCAGTTTTCTCCAATGACACAGCCGCTCATGATATGGCTGAAATGCCATATCTTAGTACCTTTGCCGATCTTACAACCTTCGTCCACATAAGACGACTCATGTACAAAATAATCCTTGTTTTCCATCAGAAGAACAATTTCAAAATATCATTTCCGTTTGCAAAGATGAGGAGCGCCAACAGCAGCCAGAAACCGATCTCATTGGCTCTCTCCAGGAACTTGTCGCTTGGCTTGCGACGGGTGATCATTTCCACCAACAGGAAGAGTATATACCCTCCGTCCAATGCCGGTATCGGCAGGAAATTCATGAAGGCAAGGATGATACTGAGGAAACCTGTCATATGCCAGAACGCGTACCAACTCCAGAAAGAGGGGAACATGGATCCGATAGCGCCGAATCCGCCCAGTGACTGTGCGCCCTCTTTGGTGAAGACAAGACGGAACTGCTTAACATACATCGCGAGTATATCCCATCCGTATTGAACACCTGCCGGAATGGCTTCCAGGAACGAATATTCTTTGTGCTCCAACTCAAATATATTCCATCGGATAGAGACACCTATCTTACATTGGTCACCTATAAACAGACGCGCTGTATGCTTTTCGTCAGCACGGTAAAAATCAATCGTCACAGAGTCACATGGATGGCGTTGCAGTTCTTCGGTCATTTGTACGTTGGAAGGCGTAGGCACCCCATTCACCGCAACGATACTATCTCCTTTCTGCATGCCGGCATAATAGGCGGCGTTGTCCGGGAATACTGAGTCCACCACAGCCGGAATCCACTCCGCCATCAGCACGAAACGCCGCTTCTCGTAATTGCGGTCCGCACGGCGTTTCTCCCTCTCGGCTTTGTCGAACGCGTTCTGTTGCGCCAGATAGCGAGTGCCTAAATCTTCGCTCATCGTCAGAGCTACTGTATCCGCCCCACGTAGCACTACTACGTCGCGTTTCCCTTCTATGATGAGAGATTCAACTACATCGCTCAGCGTCTCAGGCTCTTCTCCGTCTATGGACAGAATCCGATCCTGTTGCTCGAATCCCTCATTGACCATAATCTCCGAATAATAGAGACCGGTTGTCACATTGCGCAGCGGCAATGTGTCTTGACCGTATTGCCATAACAACATCGAAAAAATAACCAGTGCCCCCAGGAAATTCACCAATATACCGCCGAGAATAATCAGCAGCCTCTGCCACGCCGGCTTGGAGCGGAACTCCCACTCTTGCGGTTCGGAAGCCAAATCATCGGTTGAGTGGGTCTCATCGACCATTCCGGCTATAGCGCAATAGCCGCCAAATGGCAGCCATCCTATTCCCCACTCGGTATTTTCCGGGTGAGCCTCCCATTCCGGGTCCTCGTTTTTGGCGAAAAATTTCACATGCCATTTACCCTCTATCTTCTTCACCCGCAGGAGACTAAATCGGGGGTTGAAGAACATATAGAACTTCTCCACGCGCACATGGAAAATACGCGCGAAGGTAAAATGCCCCAACTCGTGAATCAACACAAGAAACGAAAGGGCCAATATCAATTGTATTGCTTGTATCATTGACTAACTTACAATTTTATTCATTTACTATTTACCAGATGCTCCGCGAGGCGGCGCGCCTCAGCATCTGTTGCAACATAGTCTTCATAAGACGGTTTTGCGATAAACTCCGCCTTCGCCATCGTTGCGGCAATAATATCACTCATTTGCAGGAAGCCGCATCGTCCCTCCCGGAATGCCAGGTTTACCACCTCGTTCGCTGCATTCAGTACGCATGGGATATTGCCTCCGCGACGAGTAGCTTCATATGCCAAACCTAAATTAGGGAAACGGTCCGGATCCGGATCCTCAAATGTCAGATCTTTGAGTGCGAGCAGGTCTGCACGGGGAAAACTGCTGCATAGCCTTTCCGGGAATGAAAGAGCATACTGGATAGGAAGCCGCATGTCGGGTGCACCCAGTTGCGCTTTAATGGCGCCATCGGTGAACTGCACGGCCGAATGGACGATAGACTGCGGGTGGACCAGCACCTGAATCTTCTCTACCGGCACTCCAAAAAGCCATTTCGCCTCAATGACCTCAAATCCTTTGTTCATCATGGATGCGGAGTCTATAGTGATTTTCGCACCCATCTCCCAATTAGGATGCTTGAGTGCATCCGCGGCAGTCACCGAGCGCATCTGGTCAAGAGAAAAAGTGCGGAAAGGTCCGCCGCTGGCAGTAAGAAGAATCTTCTCTATCTCGTTGCCGTCTTCACCCACAAGGGATTGAAAGATAGCGCTATGCTCGCTATCCACGGGAAGAATAGGAGCATGGTACTTAACCGCTAAGTCACAAATGATCTCTCCCGCAACAACCAATGTCTCTTTATTCGCCAAGGCAATGGTTTTTCCCGCCTTGATAGCTTCCATTGTAGGTCTGAGTCCGGCATATCCCACCATCGCAGCCACTACGACATCCACCGAAGGCATGGTAACCACATCGGCTATAGCATCCGGTCCTGCCCATACCTTAACCGGCAATTCCGCCAAAGCCTCGCGAAGCGGCTCGTACAAACTCTCATCAGCTATACATACCACTTCCGGATGAAACTCTTTCGCCTGAGCGACAAGCGCATCGATGCTCCTGTGTGCACAAAGCGCATATACGCTATACCGATCCGGGTAGGCACGTACCACATCCAGCGTCTGCGTGCCGATAGAACCCGTAGAACCTAATATACAGAGTTGTTTTACCACACTATTACTTCTTCTGGGTTTACAAATTTACCTCCATCCCACAGTTCGATTATGATGTCATGATCACCATCGGTAAGTCCTATCGACTCTCCGCCTTCCACCTGCGCGCCTTGTTGTTTAAGCGCTTTGCCTACATGTCGGTAAATAGTAACATAAACACCGTCTTGCAGTATGAGAGAGAAAGTATTGTCTTCCATTCGTTCGACAGAAAGGATAGTCCCTCTCGTTGAAGCGAGTACATTCTCATTTTGGGTAGTATGAATCGTGACACCGTAAATATGCAAGTCGGGTCTCGCAGGCTGTACGATCGTTCCTCTCACGGGGCGATACAAACGTCTCACTCCGGTAGGCAATGCGTTATCAAACAAGAGAAGCCGATCTTTCTCTTTCTGCTCATACTGCGCCATAAAAGCATCCGTAGCTTCATTACGTTGCTCTGCTATCTGGGTGCGTTCAATGCGCTGCAGGCTATCCAGACTCTGTACACTGTCCGACTGAATATCTCCCGCCGTAAGTTGCTTGATCACATCCAGATACTGGCGTTGGATAGCGAGATCCGACTGCAAACTGTCCACGCGGGCAGACTCTTGTATCAACTGCTGGCGCAGACTGGCGCTATACCCAGGCAGGATATTACGCAACGGGGTATAGACAATCAGCACTGAGAGCAGTACTATCAGCGAAAGAATGGAGAGCGTGATGACACTGATGGCACCCAACAGACTGACGCGGAAGTGAAACACCTCGCGCAGCGTCAGGTCGTCCAGCATCGCCAACCTGTATTTGCGTCTTTTATTTGCCATTATTCACGGGATTACGCAATTACGGGATTACAAAATGGTACAACCTTCACAGGGTTTAAGTTGTTTGAAGAAGTCATTGCCTTTGTCATCCACCAGGATGAAAGCCGGGAAGTTCTCCACCTCAATTTTCCAGATTGCTTCCATACCCAGTTCCGGATATTCTACGCATTCAATCGACTTGATATTATTCTGTGCCAGAATAGCCGCAGGTCCGCCGATGGAGCCGAGATAGAAACCTCCATGCTTTTGGCATGCGTTGGTGACATCAATGGAGCGGTTTCCTTTCGCAAGCATGATGAGCGAGCCGCCGTTTTCCTGGAACTCATCTACGTACGGGTCCATTCGGCCGGCAGTGGTCGGTCCCATAGAACCGCACGCCATGCCTGCCGGAGTCTTAGCCGGACCTGCATAATAGATAGGATGATTCTTGAGATACTCAGGCATCGGTTCTCCGGCATCGAGGCGGGCTTTGATCTTCGCATGCGCTATATCACGTCCTACGATAATCGTGCCGTTAAGGCTCAGACGCGTACCGATCGGATATTTCGTCAGGATTGAGCAGACGTCCTTCATCGGCTGGTTCAGATCAATACGTACCGCATCGCCTTCGCCTGCCTGACGGAGTTCTTCAGGAATGAGGGAAGCCGGGTTATTATCCAGTTTCTCAATCCATATACCGTCCTTGTTGATCTTGCATTTGATATTGCGGTCGGCAGAACAACTTACGCCCAAGCCGATCGGACAGGAAGCTCCATGTCTTGGCAGGCGCACTACGCGTACGTCGTGTGCCATATACTTACCGCCGAACTGCGCGCCGAGACCTATCTTATAGGCCTCCTGCAGCAGCTGTTTCTCCAACTCTACATCGCGGAAAGCCCGTCCGGTTTCATCGCCGGTTGTCGGCAGAGAGTCGTAGTAATGGGTGGAGGCGAGTTTGACCGTCAGCAGGTTCTTCTCCGCGCTCGTTCCGCCGATCACGATCGCTATGTGGTACGGAGGGCAGGCTGCTGTTCCTAGGGATTTCATCTTTTCCACGAGGAAAGGAATGAGTGTTCCGGGGTTCTGGATACGCGCCTTGGTCTCTTGATAGAGATAGGTTTTATTAGCCGAACCGCCGCCTTTGGTCACACAGAGAAAACGATATTCCGCCCCCTCAGTTGCTTCCAAATCAATCTGCGCAGGCAGATTGCATTTGGTATTCACTTCGTCATACATATTAAGCGGGGCATTCTGGGAATAACGCAGGTTACACTGGGTGTAAGTATTGAACACACCGCGGGAGAGTGCTTCCTCGTCACAGAATCCTGTCCAAACCTGCTGGCCTTTTTCGCCATGGATGATAGCTGTTCCTGTATCCTGACAGAGGGGTAATTGTCCCTTGCAAGCCACTTCCGCATTGCGCAGGAAGGTCAGTGCCACATATTTGTCATTAGCAGAGGCCTCCGGGTCACGCAGAATCTTTGCCACCTGCTCGTTATGGCTGCGCCGGAGCATGAAACTGACATCATGAAAAGCCTGCTGCGCCATGAGAGTCAGTGCCTCCGGTTCTATCTTCAAGATTTCGTGTCCTTCAAACTGGCTGACCGACACATGATCCTTGGTCAGCAGATAATACTCAGTCTCGTCTTTCCCGAGCTGAAACATTGGTGCATATTTGAATTCCATTTGCATGTATATTTATATTGCTACAATTTGCGGGTGCAAATTTACTGCTTTTTTTTGACATATGCAAGAGAAAAAGAAAAAACCTCGCGGTGCGAGGTCTTTTTTTACTTCCGGATTTCATGCTTATGGGCTTTCTCATTCCCTTTTTCGTGTTGGTGGCATTTTTGCCCACAGCCGTTTTTTTCGCAACAGGAGTCTTTGAGGCGAAGAACCTTCTCTACCTGGCGCGCACTAAGATTCTTACGGAATTTGTCGTAAAATTTCTCCTGTACCGCAGCGAATTTCTTCATTTCAGCAAAGCGTTTCTTAGCGAGTTGGTCCAGTTCCTTGTCCGTTAACTCTTTACCGGGTTCGAACTGCTTCTTCTCTTCTTCTTTTTGAAACACTTCATCCAATTCGTTACGATACTCGCGGTAAGTAGTAGCAAACTTCTCTGCCTGCTGGTCGCTGAGCATCAGTTCCTGAGTAAGACGCTTTACTTCGAAATCTACGCGTTCTTCCTTAGTGAACTGCTTCTTTTCTTTTACTTCTTTTTTCTGTTCCTGTGCACTGATGTTAGCCACAAGGATGGCACTGATGGCCAGAATCATTAATCGTTTCATAATCGTCAATTTTTAAATGGTTCACAGCCAAAATAACAAATACCGTGCCAAAACCGAAATCAGATCATCTGAAGGAAGCGGCACATATAGTCCTGCCAATTGTGCCAAGTATGTCCTCCTTCGCTCTCAAAATAGGTGTAAGGCAACCCGTTTTCATCGAGCCAACGGCGGTACTCTGCAACATTATCGTAAAGAAAATCCTCGCTGCCGATAGCTATCCAATAGAGCGGTTTTTCGGCCAGTTGCAACCGTACTTCCTCCTCCCAATGATCATACACCTCAGCCTCCCGCGGAGCGCGAATAGCCGGAGAGAAGAGACCTACTTTTGCAAAACGGCCATGTAGATAATGGGATATATGCATGGTATGGAAACCTCCCATTGAGAGGCCTGCTATTGCACGTTGGGCAGGATCAGAACTAATACTGTAGCGTTGTTCTGCTTCGGCGATGAACTGCGGGAAGTTCGCCTCCCATGCACCGGACATGGCATTGGCCTTTTCTTCATCCGAAGTGGCACGATGCGGACAGTTATCCGGCATGATGACGACCATCTCTTTGGTGGCTCTCAATGCCAGAAGCGAGTCCATACAGTGCAACAAATTTCCCTGCTCACCCCAATCGTTCTCATTTCCCCACATACCATGCTGCAGATACAGAACAGGAAACACTTCTGTCGCCGCACGCGTCTCATACTGATTGGGCAAATAGACGCAACATGGCGTACCCTGTATCGTATCGCGCACAACAGTTCCTACTTTAGCCGCAGGAGCCGGTGTATAAGCCGACAGAGGCACTACTATCGTCATTACCGAATTTTCGGGTACATTTATCTTTGCGTAGTAATTACCTATCTGCAGCGGCAACAAACGTGCTCCGCCCGTGTTGAGAATATTGACTGCATATTCGCCTTTTTCGTTTACCGAAGCGCATACATGCAGATCCTCGCCTTGCAGCAGATACGGGTTCTTCACCCGCAATACCTGATCTCCCGGCCGCATAGAACGGCTGAACTGCTTGAGCACGTAATAGTACGGTGTATAATAGATGATATCATTCTGGTAGTCAACCATCACCTGCGCTGCCGCAAAATTATTGACGTGGTTAGGTCCGCCAATCGAATCCAGGACGATATTCCAATCGATAAAACCCGTGAGCCAGTGGTTCATACCTTCTATGATATAACGCGCGTAGCGATGTACGGGTGCGTATGCGGGATGCGTCTTGCCTGCCCAGCGGGTAGAATATGCCCAGTCGGTAGCTACAGGACTCCACCAGAATTCATCATTATTAAACCAGCAGCATTCTTTAAATCCCTCCGGGTCCATTACGCCGTCCCATGGGTCGCAGCCTAAATTATCGATACATCCTTCGGTATGCAGAATGGTCTTGTCGGGATAAAGAGCATGGATGCTATCCAGGGTAGCAGGGAAACAATCCATAGTGGATCCATACCAATGTACAGCCATTCCCGTTGTATAGTTCTTCGCCGCTTCGTTGCCATAGATGGCTGCCGTATAAGGACCCATTTCAAAGATATTCTGGTCAAAGCCATAGATAGCCACATCGCTCAGGCCGTGTTTCTCGAAGGTCGGTCCCAGATTCTCGGCGATAAACTGTGCCTCTACTGCCGGCCAGAAATCCATACTCTCCCAGCCGCCGTCATTCCCCATCGGCTCATTAACCGGCGTGACTGCCCAAATATTCACGCCTTCGGCACGCCATGCTTCAATATACTTGGCGAGGTACTCTGCATATACCTGATAATACTCCGGTAGCAGAGCGCCCCCGCGATGGAAACCGTTCTCGCGCTCATAGTATTTCTTATTCTCCTTCATCCATGCCGGCGCCGTCCATGTATTGGCAAAGATACGATAGGCTTTATCCGCCTGGGATTGCTTGATATTCCATACGTCCTTCATCAGATGATAGAGATCGTAGTTACAGTCTTTCACTTGCGGATAAATGCTGCGAGAAAAACCCTCTTTGTCGCGATCCAGAGAGAACGATTTGAGTTCTATATCTCCGTCCTCTTCCGCCAAGGAGTATTTGCCTTCTACGGAGAAGTCGGAAGCACCGATCTGGGTGCGGGAAAGCGTAAAGTTCGCTCCTTTCTCGCCGTATAACTCTTCCAGCACCGCTTGACGTTCCTCAGGAGACAGGCAGGCCAAAACGAATGCCGAGCTTTCTGTGAGTGATCCGCCAAAACCGTCAATTGTCTGCCGGCGATCCTCCGGATAGACAACTACAGCCCCGTCCATAGACCCTTCATGGAAGGTCACGGCAGGCTGCTCTGCGCATTTGTCTCCCGCCGCAGATGTAAGCCATACATGGGTGGATGGTAGCTTTGCCGTACAGGCACTCAGCGCACAAAGCGCAACGAAAATAACTATTTTTTTCATAACTCAATAAGTATTTGCAGTATTATGCCTTTGCGGGCAAAACGGTTATTTATCTCTCGCGCATGAAGACAAAACCGCCGACAGTATAAATAACTCCGTCATGCGATATATATAATTGCCCGTTGCGTATAAATTTACCATTTGAACATTTATCATTTACCACCGGCTGATCAGGGATTGCCGTCTCCTGATTGGCACATCTTGATTCGCCGTAGATCTCTATCTCCCATAGGGACGAACCATAGCCGGTATTACGGGTCTTGCATAATATACGAATAAACCGCGCCGCTACAGGCTCTTCATTATCACGTATATTGATTGTTTGTACACCACCCGTTGCATTCGTTACGGATTTAAGCAGACGATAATTGGTGTCATCATCGCTTCCCTCGATATCATAAGAAGTGGCATATGCGTTTTCCCAATAGAGTTTGACCGTTGTCAGCAGATAGCAGTCTTCCAAATCAATCGTCACCCATTCATTATCCAGGAATCTGCTGGACCAGCGTGTTTCCATGTTGCCATCAACTGCCTTTGCTGCTGATGTGCCTTCCCCCTCGGCACCTGATGCCGTAACCGGTTTGCCGAGCGCAAGATTCACCTCCCCATAATCTTTCACATGCACAAGTGCCGATACCTCGTCCCCATAACAATCGAAGACCACCGTTGTGTCCCCCACCCGGGTAGCCCGGAATGACTCCGAACAGCCGTCCATCTTCTCACCGAACTGGTTTACGATACGGATGTCAAAGATTTGGGTATCGCCTAACGGTATTGTCACTTCCTCCGGTGACACCTCTACTGACGCAGCCTGCTCCGTCTCCAGCACCACGATGGACAAGGAAGCCTCGCAACCCTCGACACTGCGCGTCACGGTATAGATCCCATAATCGGAATAATTCAGTGTCTCGTTCCGGACAGACATCACCTCTCCGTTATAATTATACGCCGTGGTAGTAAGTGTCGTGCTTTGCCCCTGATAGAGGACGGTGTCGGTAGCAGAAAGAGCAACGGCAAATATCTTCGTCGGATCGCCGGTTAGGGGACGGCCGTAGGCCTCAAGTTCGTAAAGCGACACGCCATAGGTAGTTGCCCTTTCGACTCCTGTGATACGAATATAACGGGCACGGGATAAGTTCTCTCCATCCTTCCACTCAAGGGAGGGATATATCGTTTCCACTCCGCCGGAGGAAGACAACGTAACGGTTTTCCAGGTAGTAGCATCGTCGCTCAGTGCCAGTTCATAAGTAGAAGCATATGCCGCTTCCCATCGCATCACTATATGATCAATAAAACATTGTTCGCCAAGGTCCACCATCGCCCATTCATTATCACGATGAGCTGATCCCCAACGGGTATTTGTCTGTCCGTCTGTCAAGTTTACCGCCAGACAGCCTGCGTTCTCTTCGGACGAGACCGTCACGGGTTTATGCAACGCCAGATTAGGATATGGAAGATCCCATGCCAAAGGATCCGGAGTTATGTCTTCTTCCTCCTCTGTTATTGCGGTATATACCGACGCCGGACGACCATCGTCAGTAGTTACCATCAGGCTGTTCGCAGGCACCTCAACCGTTGTGTCTTTCGCTCCGAAGAAATGCACCGCTATCGTAGCCGGAGAAGCATTATATGCCGCATACGTAGAGATATTAGTCAGAGTATCCGTGCCAGAACACACGTCGCGAATTGGGGTGCATGTGCACTCCGAGTATTATCTCCGAACAGTCGTATTCCTTGAAAGCATGCTTGATGCCGTTGCCTATGTTGGTAGCGAGGCGCACCTGCGTCTGTATCCTCACGTCGGCGGCATTGGCGGTCTGGGTGACGTGCTCCAGCAGTTGCTGCCCCTTGCGCTGGTTCTGCTCCACGTCGTCATCGTCATAGACCACGTTGAGGGCTATCAGACCGCGGTTGAGCTCACGGTTGCGCATCATGATGGCGAGATGCATGAGGGTGTCGCACGTCTCGGGATATTTCACCGGGATGAGTATCTTCTCGTCATCGAAGCTGTCGGAGAAGCGCTGCTTGTCGCTCAGTTTGCTCTCCTCCTCCTTGAGCACCAGCGCCTTGGCAGAGCTCTCGGTGGTGATGGTGGAGATGATGCAGGTGAGGAGTATCATGGTGACGATACCGTTCATCATGCCGTCATCGACCAGATAGCCGCCGTCTGGCAGGGCTATCTTGACACCTATCATAGCCATCGCGATACTTCCTGCCGCATGGGCTGAGGTGAGACCGAACATGAGGTGACCCTCCAGCCACGACATCTTGAAGCCTATGCAGGAGATGTATGCCGCCAGCGCCTTGCCTATGGTGCCCACTACGGCTATCACCATAACGATGAAAAGCACTTCGGGCATGAGGAGCAGACGAATATTGATGAGCATACCCACACCGATAAGGAAATAGGGTATGAAAAGTGCGTTGCCGATGAACTCTATGCGGTTCATGAGGGGCGACATGATGGGGATGAAGCGGTTGAGGATGAGTCCGCTGAGGAAGGCGCCGAGCACTCCCTCGAGACCTATCAGCTCACAGCAGGCGGCACTCATGAACATCATCGCCATGACGAAGATATACTGCATGACGGAGTCGCTGTAGCGGCGCAGGAAGAGTCGCGTAAGGCGCGGTATGACGTAGAGCATGGCGGCACAGTAGCCCACGAGCTTCACAAAGAACAATGGCCAGAAATACCACTCGCCGCCGCCTTCGCCCCCCATGCCGACGACAGCCGCCACCACCACCAGCGAGGTGAAGAGCGAGAGCATGGAGGCTCCCACGGAGAGCGTGGTGACATGGTGCTTCTGCAAGCCGTAGCGCGCCACTATGGGGTAGGCTATGAGGGTGTTTGACGCCATGATACACGCCAGAAGCGTAGTTGCCAAGGGACTGTAGTGGAGGATGCTGATGCCTGCCACGTAGGTGATGCAGAAAGGCACAAGGAAGGTGAGCATGCCGAAGATGCCCACGTCGCGCAGGTTTTTCTTCAGTCCCTCAAGGTCCATCTCTATGCCGGCAAGGAAGATGATGTAGAGCAGTCCCACACGTCCGAAAAGCTCAAATGACGAGTCGCGCTCAAGGATGTTGAGCCCGTAGCGACCTATGATGACACCAGCCAGCACCATGCCTATGATATGCGGGATGCGCAACTTGCTCATCACTATGGGGGCAATGAGTATTATGATGAGCACAACGAAGAATGCTATCGTAGGACTGGTGATGGGTAGATACATTGTAATTTTGCCGAAAATCTGATGCAAAGGTACTAAAAAGTCGAAAGATGAGAGTTGAAAGTTGAAAGTTTTTTTCAAAAGCTATGCAATTTCACATTTTTTTTGTACTTTTGCAAGCAAAACGATAACAACAAACAACTAAAAAAGAAATGAAAGTAGCAATTGTTGGCGCATCAGGCGCCGTAGGACAGGAATTTCTCCGCGTCCTCGATGAAAGAAATTTCCCTCTCGATGAGTTGGTGCTGTTTGGCTCACAGCGCTCAGCAGGTACTAAATATACATTCCGCGGCAAGGAGTATGAAGTGAAGCTGCTGCAACACAACGACGACTTCAAGGATGTTGACATAGCCTTCACATCGGCTGGCGCAGGAACGTCGAAGGAGCTCCGCTTCCTGCATACGCATGGAGTGTCAC
>CALEPS010000008.1 GCA_937910305.1 uncultured Bacteroidales bacterium
CACGGAGCGTCTCCCACCGGCCGTGCAGACCGGTCATTGCTGCGCAATGGGCGAAACCCTCCGCGATGGCTTCCCGACCCAAGGGCGTGAATTTCTCGTAGTGTCGTAATGACGTAATTACATAATTACGTAATACCTGCAGTGCCACATATGCGGCCTGGAGGTTGAGGTCCTGGTAGATTCCTTTGAGATCGCATTCCGGTGCCTCGCGAAGCCGGCGTGAACGCAGATACCCGCACTGGTCGGCAAACCAGATGCGGCAGCGGATCGTTTCGAGACCTTCTCCTAATATACCGCACTCGCGCGCGCGATCGAGGAAGACATTCATCGTCTGCGGATGGGTCTCTCCTATGACGCAGGGGACACCGGGTTTGATAATTCCGGCTTTCTCCCGAGCTATCTGAGGCAGCGTAGAACCCAGAAACTCGGTGTGGTCCATACCTATGTTGGTAACGACAGACAGGATAGGCGTCAGTATGTTAGTGCTGTCCAGCCGTCCTCCTAACCCTGTTTCCACCACCGCTACATCCACTTTCTCCTGCGCGAAATAGGCAAAAGCCATAGCGGTCATTGTCTCAAAGAAAGAAGGCTGTATCTCATCCAGAAAAGCCCTGTTCTGCTCTACAAAACGCACCACTTCTTCCTTTGGGATCGGCGTGCCGTTGATACGGATGCGTTCCGTGAGTGAGACGAGATGGGGGCTTGTGTACAAACCCACTTTGAGTCCGGCAGCCTGTAGTGCTGCGGCGATAAGATGGGAAGTGGAGCCTTTGCCGTTTGTACCGGCTACATGTACTGCGCGCAGCTGCTCATGTGGGTTGCCTAAATGCGCCATGAGACGGAGCATGTTGTCAAAACCCGGTTTGTAGGCTGCGGCACCTACGATATGAAACGGCGGACGCGAAGCATACAGGTACTCCTGGGCGCGGAGAAAAGACGAGGATATGTCGAAAAGCGGAGCGCCGGAGAGGAGTTGAATATTGTACGTTGAATATTGAGGCATTTCTTCCGGTTGGACCCCGTGGCGGGGATAGACGAAAATGCGGAAATGGGACAGGATATATTCGTATTCCTTCCACCGGTCAATGATCCGGTAGTTGTCTTCGCCGATGATGAGGGAGAACTCATGCTGCGGATAGGCTTTCTGTAGTTCCCGCAGGGTGTTGGCGGTGTATGAAGGACGGGGTAGGGAGAACTCGAAATCCGATGCTTTGAGCCCCGGAATGTCCTGCACCGCCTTGCGTACTCCCTCTAGCCGCTCCTGTTCGGGGGCGAGGGTATGCGCCTCTTTGAGAGGGTTGTTGGGCGAGACCATGAACCATATCTCGTCCAGATCGGTATGCCCGAGCACCCATTCTGCCAGCCCTGTATGCCCGAAATGCACGGGGTTGAAACTGCCTCCGTAAATACCTATTTTCATTGGTTGCTGACTACTTTAAAATCCAAAATCCCATCTTGTCTTCGTCTGGAGAGCCATCGGTAGAAACCCGGTGTGACATGTATGGCATGGTCTCGGCTGGTGAGCGCTACCGTCTGGCGGTTGGTAGGGTTATAGACCGATATATGCAGCCGTCCGTGTCCCTTGGAGGAACGTACCTGCTCCGCCAGTTCGTCGGCTACTTCTCGCGTCAGCCTGTTCAGCGGGAGAGTAATGTTTATGCCCTCGGTGCGCTTCTCCTGAGCCTCGTTCAGCATCTCTACTTTCTGCACCATAAACTCATATTCGGCATTCTCCTCCGGCTGCTCCTTGAACCACCGCTGTCCGGCTCCTTTCTGCTGGATGACGCCGGTAATGAGGACATACAGATCCTTCAGCATCATGTGGGCAAACTGGGAGTAGGCGGAACCGAAGAGCGTAATGGTATAGCTGCCGGAATAGTCCTCTATTGTATATCTGCCGTAGGGGTTTCCTTTCTGGCTGATGCGCTGTTCGGCTTCGGTAACGATACCTCCGAAGAGGCTGATCTGGTTCTTGTGCGCCGCGATAAACTCGGACGGCAACACCGGTCTATCTTCTTCGGGTGCAGCGGGTTGTACGGGCTTCTGTGCCACTACTACCGGCACCTCGTCCTCTTCGTTTTCCGGAGCACCGTAGTCGAGTGTCTCTTCCTGCGGCAGGTCCTCCTTGGGGGTCATCTCCGCAATGGCAGCCCGTATGTGGTATTCGGCGTCTGCACGCGCATCCGCACGGCGCCATATATCGAAAAGCGACAACTCATGCGCGGTGAGGTTGCATAGTTCCCGAACCTCGTATTCGTACTCGTCCAACGGGTGGGCGGAGAGATAGATACCGATCAGTTCCTTCTCTTTGTTGAGCCGCTCGATCGTGTTCCACCGCGGTACTTGCGGCAGATCGGGGTGTTTCACCTCCACCGCGATGTCGAAATCGTCGAAGAGCGAGTTGGCATTGGAGGCTTGGTCAGCCTGCCATTTGTTGCCGTAGTTCATCAGCAGTTCCAGCCCTGTGTCGCCATACTCGTCCGTGCCGAAGAACTGTTCGCGGTAGATGTCTTCGAAGCACTCGAAAGCACCCGCTTTGGCGAGGTTCTCGATCGTCTTCTTGTTGCATGATTGCAGATTGACACGCTCCAGAAAATCAAATATTCCGGTGTATTTGCCGTGTGCCTCTCGTTCGCGTATGATAGCCTCCGCCGCTCCTTCTCCTACGCCCTTGATGCCTCCCAAACCGAACCGGATGGCGCCGTCTTTGTTTACTGTGAAGGACAGTTCGGATTCGTTGACATCGGGTTCGAGCACGCTCAGTCCCAAAGCCTTGCATTCGTCCATCAGTTTGGTCACCTCCTTGATATCGTCCTTGTGGACGGTGAGGTTGGCTGCCAGGAACTCAGCGGGGTAATGGGCTTTGAGATAGCCGGTCTGGTAGGCTACCCATGAATAGCATGCCGCGTGCGATTTGTTAAACGCATAAGAAGCGAATTTCTCCCATTTCTCCCATATCTGATTCAGTATCTTGGGGTCGTGTCCGTTCGCCTTGCCGCCTTCCATGAATTTGTCCTTGAGCGAAGCCAGTACGGCTAACTGTTTCTTACCCATCGCCTTACGCAGTTTGTCGCTCTCGCCGCGGGTGAAGTTAGCCAGCAGGCGGCTCAGAAGCATGACTTGCTCTTGATAGACGGTTACGCCGTAGGTGTCCTTGAGGTATTTCTCCATGACGGGCAGATCGTAGGTGACAGGCTCCAGACCCTGCTTGCGACGGATGAACTGGGGAATATAATCCATCGGTCCCGGACGATAGAGGGCGTTCATGGCGATGAGGTCCCCGATGACAGTAGGTTTTAGTTCGCGGAGGTATTTCTGCATGCCTCCTGACTCAAACTGGAAGACCGCTACCGTGCGCCCTTCCTGGAACAGTTTGTAGGTCTCTGCATCGTCAATAGGAATATGATCGATATCGATGTCAATGCCGCGGGCTTTCTTGATGTTCCGCAGACATTCTTTGATGATAGTCAGGGTGATGAGCCCGAGGAAGTCCATCTTGATCAGACCGACCGACTCCACTACATGGCCGTCGTATTCGGTTACCAGCACACGCCGTTTGCTGGCTTTGTCCTCTACCGAACTAAGCGGGGCGAAATTGGTCAGATCGTCCGCTCCGATAATAACACCGCAAGCGTGTACACCTACCTGGCGGATCGTTCCTTCCAGCCGTGCCGCATACTCGAGCGTAGAGCGGATATTGGGGTCTCCGTATTTGTATTCGTGCTCCAGCTCGTCCACTAACTCATAGCACGAACGGAGGTTCACCTTGGGCTTCTTGGCTCCTTTGGGCAGTTTGCTCATGACCGAATCCGGGAACTCGCGGTCGGGGATTAGCGCTTTCAGTTCGTTCACCTTGGGTAAGGGTACTTGCTGCACGCGCCCCATGTCGGCAAGGGCGGATTTGGTAGCCAGTTTGCCGTAGGTGACGATATGTGCGACATGTGTCTCGCCGTACTTGCGGCTGACATAATCCAGCACTTTGCCGCGGCCGCAATCCTCAAAATCGGTATCTATATCAGGGAGGGAAATACGGTCGGGGTTCAGGAAACGCTCGAACAGCAAGTCGTATTTAAGCGGGTCCAGATCGGTGATCCGCAGGCAGTAGGCTACTACCGAACCGGCAGCAGAACCACGTCCCGGACCGACTGACACGTCCAGCTCTTCACGGGCGGCGCGGATGAAATCCATGACGATAAGGAAATAACCCGGGAACCCCATTTTGATAATGGTATTCAGCTCAAACTCGATACGCTCTTTCAACTCCTCGTCGTTCTCCAGCCGCTCTTCTCCATACCGGGTTCTGGCGCCCTCCATAGTGAGGTGGCGCAGGTATGCGGATTCGAACGCCAGACGGTCAGGATAGTCTTCCTCCTTGCCGAATGAAGCGGGGATGTCGAATTTGGGCATGATAGCTCCATGGTCGATATCGTATATCTCCACCTTGTCTGCAATCTCCTGGGTGTTCTCCAGCGCCTCGGGTATGTCGGAGAAGATAGCAGCCATCTCTTCGGGCGTCTTGATCCATTCCTGTTTGGTGTAGTGCATGCGGTTGGCGTCGTTGACAAAGTGGTTGGTGCTCAAACATATCAGCCGGTCATGCGCTTCGGCGTCCTCTTCGTTGACAAAGTGCGAGTCATTGGTGGCAATGACCTTAATATCGTACTTTCGCGCGAGCGCGATAAGGAAGGGATTCACTTGTTTCTGCCGCTCATACACCTCCTGGTCGCCGTCGGGCTTCTGCGTCTCATGCCGCTGGAGTTCGATGTAGTAGTCTTCGCCAAAGAGATCTTTGAACCATTTGACCGTCTCCTCCGCCTCCTTGAAAACGCCTTGCTCCACCATCTCTTCTGCGCTCAACTCTTCTTTCGCCGGGGTGAATTGGGCGAGGCCTGACAGGATCTTCTGCGGCACTTCGCCGCCGAGGCAGGCGGACGAACAGATGATTCCTTCGTGGTATTTCTCCAGCAGCTCGCGGTCGATACGCGGGGTGTAGTAATAAGCGTCGGACATGTATCCCTGCGAGACGATGCGGCAGAGGTTGTGATAGCCGGTCATGTTCTTCGCCAGCAGGATGAGGTGCCATCCGGAACGGTCTATATAATAGGACCGTCCCTCGCCGTTCATGGCTTTGTCGTCGCCGCGCGAGTGGCGTCCGCGCCGTGCGCAATAGACCTCGCAGCCCACAATCGGCTTGAAAGGCTCGAACGGCGTGCCTTGCTCTTCGGCGGCGGCTTTGCGTTTCTTGTTAAGCCCTTTGGTGTAGTCCAGCAACTCCTTAATACCGTACATGTTACCGTGGTCGGTAAGCGCTACAGCATTCATGCCGGAGGCGATACATTTGTCCACGATCTCTTCTACCTTGGATAGTCCGTCCAGTAACGAGTAGTGGGAGTGAACATGCAAATGTGTGAAACTCATTTCCTTTTCAGTTTAGCAGGTGCGTTTGATTTAGGGTATGTGATAGGTGTAGTGCCTTCCAGATGGATGCTTGCTCCGTTGAGGGCTTGTCCCGAGAGGCTCCAACCCTTGTCGGTCACGGTCATGCTGCCGCTCGTAATGAGCCATTGCGCAGCAGGATTCAGATAGCCCTCGTTAAAATATGCCTTGTCGGTAAAATAGAAGATAGATCCGTCTATCAGCTGCTGTTCATTGTCGCGATAGCCGGCATAGACCGTACCCACCTCTCCTGAGGCGTTTATTTCATAGGTCCCGGCAGGGATCGTCGTCTCGCTGGCTGAGGTGACAAGATAGAGATAGGCGAACGGAACACATGCCGCGCCGGAGACAGTGATGTTGGCGGTTGCGTCGTATGTCATCAGTGTCCAGAGACGCAGATCGCCCTCCGCCTCCGAGTATGCCTGCGTGGTGGTGAGGGTCTCATGTTTGTTGCCCGATAGATCGCCGGGGCCTGAGACGGCATCCGGCTCCGGGTAGTAATCCGGCACGGATACAGGGGTGATACCTCCGTGCAGAATGTCCGCTCCGCCTTGCGTGCCGCTGACAACCGGCTTCTGCTCTGCCTGCACTATCGGCTGGAAAGCCTCGCTGATAAAGGCTACCACCATGCAGTTCTCCGGGACCCATTTCTCGTCCAGCGTCAGGGTAAAGATATCCGAATACTTGCCATCAATGATGAGCATGTCGTCGCCTTTTGCCGCAGAGAGAAAGGCGCGGACGGCATTGGTATGGCGGAACTCCTTCCATCCCTCGAAGGTCTTGTAGTAGTCTGCCTGGGTGTCTATCATACCCGATTCTTTCACGAGCACGGTTAGTTTCAGCTCCGGATGCTCTTCCTTGAGGATTCTGCCCGAGAGACGGACTGTCAGTTCGCGGGTGGCAGGGTCGTATTCGTTATTGATGAGGATGGATGCGTAGGTCTCTTTCTCGAACTGGGAGGCATTTGTCGTCAGGAAGTATGCGGGATGGAAGACCACAGCGCTTTGACTCCTGCCGTTTTCATCCTTGTATTGCGTAGCTGCGCGGTTGACAGTCACGTTGGGGGCTCCGCTTACCTTCAGCGCCGAAGTGATCGTGTTGCTCCCCTTCACCGAGAAATGGTCGGGACTGTAGCCGTAGTGGTGCAGCACCAGAACATAGTTGGTGTCATTACCGACGAACTCATGGATGCAATCCATTCCGTAGGGACAATAGCCGCATCCTTGACCCGTAAACTCCTCGATCAGGTGCTTCTTGGGGAAAGAAGTAGGGATTGTTTCCTCCTGCGGGGTTTCTTTGTCCGGAGTGTTCGGCTCGCAGGCCGCAAAAAACAACAGAGTAACCAAGTACAATGTACTGAAAAGAATCTTTTTCATATAATTAACAATTTACAAATCACAAACCACAAATTACAAATGATAAACCTTGTTATCTTTGACGATATAGAGGATGCCGTCTCGGAGGATTTTGGTGGTCTTGGTCTCCTCCCGGACGCTCTCCAGTGCCTGTGCTCCGAAGCTGTAACGGACGGTGAGTTTTCTGGACTGCGTTCCTTCGGAGAAAAGATAGGTTATTTCGGTCTCCGAACCGGAAGCGGGCATATAGTGGATATACCAATTAGCCATGCCGCCCGGGGTGAACTGCAGAGTCTCTTCTTGCTCTTTGTTGCCTCCGGTGCATTTGTCTGCGCAGCAGAACTCATCCGTTAGGCCTGTCTCGGAACGGGTGATGGAAACACTCAGCGTACCGTTGCAAATCAGACTTCCGTTTATACCCATCACCATCTCGCCCGTCAGAGGGTCCTCTTCCGCCTCCGTGAGCGTGATATCCATTCCTTCTTCAGGTATGTTGCCATAGCCGGTCACTGTTACAGTGAGCGCATGGATGTTAGTGACTGACAAAAGACACAGGAGTGTCAGAATACAATTTCTTTTCATATGCTTGAATAATATGTTTGTCATTCGGGTCCAGCGTGAGAACAAGGACGCTGAGGTGTCTCGCGTCGCATCCCTCGGGAATGTCGATCGGCTCTTTGTCCGCTATCGCGCGGAGCACATGGCGGTGGTAGTATTCCATGTTGACGGAGTTGTCCGGCATGGCCTGTGCTCCTTTCACGCTGTCTTCTATCAGCCAGTAAGCCGTTTCTGTCTTCTCCGTAGAAGGGACGGTGTTGTCTTTCATCGTCTCGTATAGGGCGGTTGCCCATTCCTGCGGATCGATAAACCAGTTGCCGTTATAGGGCTTCAGGTCTATGTTACCGGTCGGGAAGGGGGTGGAAGCGTTTCCTCCCATCCATCGGTAGATACTGTCTGCCTCCGGACAAGTGTAGTCGTATTTCCCTTGCGTG
Organism: uncultured Bacteroidales bacterium; assembly: GCA_937910305.1. Classification (GTDB taxonomy): domain Bacteria; phylum Bacteroidota; class Bacteroidia; order Bacteroidales; family Paludibacteraceae; genus Colicola. The sequence continues at coordinate 7,784 of CALEPS010000008.1, forward strand.
AAGGGGTTGGACGCCGGATGGAGGGAAACGATATACAACTGCCCTTCGTACCTCTCTTCCAGTTCCCGTGCTTTCTCTGCCGCGGCAGGGCAGTTGACACAACGGAAACCGGTGTATTCCACCAGCACATGCCTTCTTCCGCTCTCTCCCGTATCGATCGGGATGAACTGTTCGTCCGCCGGAATGATCTCGCATCCGGTAAAGAAGAAGGCTAAAATGTAAATGAATAACTTGCGCATACTCCTTCCATTTGTGGTACGTACCGGCAAATACCGCCGGAACAGTTATATCCTTCCCTTGTTTTGGTATATCCTATGTTAGCGCGGTGGGCGCCGTAGGTAAAGGTCAGCCCTGCCGTGTAGTAATGTTTGTTGGTCGCATCCGGCGCGTAGCCGATGTTGTACATCCATTGTCCGCTGAGCGTCCAGTGGCGGTAAAGAGTCAGTTCGTACAAGGCGAAGAGCCATTGACCCTCATGGTCCGGCGAATAGAGATACTGGATCTCACCCCGCATGGAGATGTTGGTGTTCACCTGGGTCCGTGCGTCGATGACCGCTATTCCGGATCGTATCATTCCCCCGTGACCGGTTATCGTCTGTTGGTTATAAGCCTGGTACATCAGCATGGCATTGAGCCACCATGTCTTGGAGAGGCGTTTGTTAAGCTCCATGTTGACATCCGTATAGGCCTCGTTCTGCCCGTTCTCCGCCGGCACGCGGATATGACTCGCCGCCCAACGCATGGTAGTGCCGTACCGTCCGCCCATCTTGGTCTTGCGCGGCCACGTGTAGCGCACTTCCGCCTGCATCGCCCATTCCTGTTTGGTATATTGTGTGGCGTAAGGGTAGAGTGCCGCTAACGCATAGGTGTGCTGCTGCGCAAAAGCCGGCATATGGTTCAGCCTGCCGGCCAGACCCGTACGCAGTCGCTCAGAACGGAAGGACATGTTCTCCGAATATTTCATCTGCGCCAGCACGGACAGCCCTTTGCGGGAGTAACCGAGACTGACGAGTCCCGCCATGCCGTTTTTGTAACTGAAGTGGTTCTCTGTGCCGGGGTCGTTGAATTTATAGGCAAACTCCGCGAGCAGGTCAAACCCCTTCACTTGCAGCCCGGTGCGCACGTCCGTTGCGCCTATCCAGCGGGGCAGGTTGTACATGTACATCCCGTCACCCGTCACCGGTAACCCGCCACCCGAAGCAATGATCGTGTCCTGCGCTTCGTATTTGGAGACCCAGCTGCCGCCTATTGTCCAACTTATGTCTCGGGCTTGCATCTGCGGGATCCATTCCTCTATATGCAGTTCCGCGTCTGCGCCTATGGCTGCGTCGCGGGCGTAGTTCCAGCCGAAAGCGTTGTCCTTGTAACAGTTCCAATACCGTCTCTGTTTGCCGCCTATCGCCGTGAGATGAATGCCCTTGTAGGGTGTGGCTTCTATCTTCGCGCCGCGCAAGGCTCCGTCGATACCTAACGCACGGTCTTCGTAGAGGTTGAGAATCAGACCCGAACCGAACTGGCCATAGACATCGCCTATCGTGATCTCGCCCCAGGTGAATGAAGCGGCGATGCTGAGGTGGCTCATGCCATAGCCGTTGAAGTCCGCTTCGTATCCCGGTAAGGGCCATTGCGTCAACTCCAGACGAGTCTTGGCTCTTAACTCCCGAAAGGAAGTCTTCTTCCGCCCACCCGTCACCGGTAACCCGTCACCCGTAACCCCTCTCTGCCAGTTGACCCCCAGATCGAGGTAACTGTTGCTGTGGTACATAACGGGAGTCCAGTCCAGCAATCCGTCATGCTGGATAGCTCCGCTCACAAACACCGTGTCGCCCGCCCATAGGCTCGTACAGCAGAACAGACTAACGCAGATATTTCGCAATCTCTTCCTCGTCACCTTCCGCGTAGCCGATGTGGTTGTAAACGATCTTGCCCTTGCCGTCTATTACAAACAGATGGGGGATATTCTGTACGTTCATGGCGCGTTTGAGCGTGCCGTTAGGGTCGAGCAGTACCTTGTATTCCCATCCGTTGCCGTTTACCAGCGGTTTCACTTTATGAATGTCCTGAGCCTGGTCTGTCGAGACGATATATACCGTCACGCCGTACTCGTCCTGCCAGTCCGGGTATAACTCGTTGATCGCTTTCAACTCACGCATGCAGGGTTTGCACCACGTGGCGAAGAAAGAGATAATAACCGGTTTGCCATCCTGCGCGAGGGAACTTATGTTCACGCTCTTTCCGTCTATATCGTCCAGACTGACTGCTGGTAAAGCCGCCTCCATGCTCATTGCCACAAGGGAGAGACATATGATAAATAATAGCCGTTTCATCATTATAAACTTTTTTAGGCCGCAAAATTACAACTTTTTTGGGACATGTGCAAGAGTTTGTATAGATTTATACAAAAAAAAAGCGCCGCGCGGGCGCTTTTTCTTAGTTGCGGAATCGGAGCTCGCCGTCCCGCAGTTCGACAATGACAGGTTTCTTGTGATCCACTTTTCCGGCTATGATAGCCTTGCTCAGTTCGTTGAGTACCAGCCGTTGCAATGCTCTCTTGACCGGTCTCGCTCCGAACTGCGGATCGAACCCTTCTTTCGCGATATAGGAGATAGCGTCGTCCGTCACGCGCAGGTCGATGCCTTGCTCCTCCAGCATCTTGTGGATGCGGCCTACCTGCAGTTTGACAACCGCGCGGATGTCTGCTTCGCTCAACTCGCTGAAGTGGATGATCTCGTCAATACGGTTGATGAACTCCGGACGGACGGAGGCGCGCAACTGCTCCTCCGTGAGGTTGGAGGTCATGATAATCAAGGTGTTCTTGAAGTTGACCACACGGCCTTTGTTATCCGTCAGTCGGCCGTCGTCCAGAACCTGAAGCAGTACGTTGAACACATCCGGATGCGCTTTCTCGATCTCGTCGAAGAGAACGACGGAGTACGGTTTTCTACGGATTGCTTCGGTGAGCTGGCCTCCCTCGTCATATCCTACATATCCCGGAGGTGCTCCGATAAGACGGGTGGCACTGAACTTCTCCTGGTACTCGGACATGTCGATACGGGTGATCATGTTCTCGTCGTCGAAGAGGTAGTCTGCCAGGGCTTTCGCCAGTTCGGTCTTTCCGACACCGGTCGTACCGAGGAAGATGAATGAGCCGATAGGTCTCTTAGGATCCTGCAGGCCGGCACGGCTGCGGCGGATAGCATCGCTGACGGCTTCGATAGCTGCGTCCTGTCCGATGATACGTTTGTGGAGCTCTTCCTCCAGATGGAGCAGTTTGTCACGCTCGGATTGCATCATCTTGGCTACGGGTATGCCGGTCCAGCGCGCTACTACTTCGGCTATATCGTCCTCATCGACCTCCTCTTTGATTAGCGGAGAGCTGACTGCTGACTGCTGATGGCTGAGGGCTTCCTGAGCGGCTTTGATGTTCGCTTCTGCAGCAGGAATCTGGCTGTATCGGATCTCTGCTACCTTGCCGTAGTCACCTTCGCGTTCGGCTACTTCGGCTTGGTGTTTGAGGGTCTCGATACGTGCTTTTTCGTTCTGGATGGTAGCTACGTAGCCTTTCTCTTTGTTCCAGCGCGCATTGAGTTCGCTGGATTGCTTTTTCAGCTCCGCCAACTGTGTTTCAATGGCTTTGAGTTTGACTTCGTCCTTATCGCGCTTAATCGCTTCGCGCTCGATCTCGAGTTGCTTGATCTGACGGTCGAGCGAATCGATCTCTTCCGGTTTGGAATCCACCTCCAGCCTTAGTTTGGCGGCTGCTTCATCCACCAGATCGATTGCTTTGTCCGGCAGGAAACGGTCGGTGATATATCGCGCGGAGAGAGTGACGGCAGCGATGATAGCATCGTCTTTGATACGCACCTTATGGTGGGTCTCATAACGCTCTTTCAGTCCCCGGAGGATGGAGATTGTCGCCGCCTCGTCCGGTTCGTCCACCATCACTTTCTGGAACCGCCGCTCAAGCGCTTTGTCGGTCTCGAAATACTTCTGGTATTCGTCCAAAGTGGTAGCTCCGATGGCGCGCAGGTCGCCTCTCGCCAGTGCAGGTTTCAGGATGTTCGCCGCGTCCATGGCACCGCTGGATTTGCCGGCGCCTACAAGCGTGTGGATCTCATCGATAAAGAGGATGATCTCGCCGGCTGAGGCTACTACTTCGTTTACTACGCCTTTCAGCCTCTCTTCGAACTCACCTTGATATTTTGCGCCCGCGATGAGCGCACCCATGTCAAGCGAATAGATCTGTTTCTTCTTCAGGTTTTCCGGTACGTCACCGCGCATAATCCGGTGCGCCAGACCTTCGGCGATAGCCGTCTTGCCCACACCCGGTTCTCCGATCAGGATAGGGTTGTTTTTTGTCCTTCTCGACAGGATCTGCAGCACACGCCGGATCTCGTCGTCCCGGCCTATAACCGGATCCAGCTTGCCCTCGCGGGCACGTTCGCAGAGGTTAATCGCGAACTTGTTCAGATTTTCATTCTGGTTGTTTTGATTCGTCGTATTCATAGTTGTATATTGTTTGGTTATTACTTTTTCACCTTTCGTACTTCGTACATCGTCCTTCGTACATCGTACATCGTCCTTCCTTCAATTTCCGCGCCAAATACCGCAGACCTGCCATT
>CALEPS010000009.1 GCA_937910305.1 uncultured Bacteroidales bacterium
TGAAACTACCAAGAAAGGGGAGTTTGGCACGGAATTTGTTATATAATAACAGACCGTCCTACGGACTGAAAGACCGCTAACGCTGCAAGACCGTTACACTGTAGGACCGCTAACGCTGTAAGATAATTCATAAACACACCATATAAATTATGCAAGTAGATATCAGAGAATTGCAAGAGCGCGTGGAGCGCGAGAGTTCATTCGTAGATGCCCTGACGCTGGGCATGAACCAAGTGATTGTAGGACAGAAACACCTTGTGGAGAGTTTGCTAATCGGTCTGCTGAGTGACGGGCATATATTGTTGGAAGGAGTGCCTGGCTTGGCTAAGACCTTAGCAATTAAAACACTGAGTGACCTGATAAAGGCGGATGTCTCTGCCGCAGGGGCGCGATCGACTTCGTCGTTTAGCCGTATTCAGTTCACGCCGGATCTGCTGCCGGCGGATGTACTCGGAACGCAGATATACAGCCAGAAGAGCGAAGAGTTCAAGATCAAGAAAGGTCCTATCTTCGCTAATTTTGTGTTGGCGGATGAGATCAACCGTGCTCCAGCTAAAGTGCAGAGTGCGTTGCTGGAGGCTATGCAGGAGCGTCAAGTGACGATCGGAGACGAGACATTCAAGTTGGACGACCCGTTCCTGGTTCTGGCGACCCAGAACCCGATCGAGCAGGAAGGCACCTACCCTCTTCCCGAGGCGCAGACGGACCGTTTCATGCTGAAGGTCGTGATCGGTTACCCGAAGAAAGAGGAGGAGCAGGCTATCATCCGACAGAACATAGCCAGCGAGAAGAAAACCGTTCTGCCGATCCTCTCCACCGCCGATATCATCAAAGCCCGTAAGATTGTGGAGGAGGTTTATCTGGACGAGAAGATCGAGAAATACATCGTTGATATCGTCTTTGCCACCCGCAATCCGGAAGAGTACGGTCTGAAGGACCTGAAACAGATGATCGCCTTCGGCGGCAGTCCGCGTGCAAGTATCAACCTGGCGAAAGCGGCGCGCGCGTACGCGTTTATTCATAGGAGAGGTTATGTGACTCCGGAAGATGTGCGCGCCGTATGCTACGACGTGCTGAGACACCGTATCGGCCTGACCTACGAAGCCGAGGCAAACAACATGACAACCGAGGATATTATTACGGAGGTGCTGAACGCGGTACAAGTACCTTAAAAGACCGCTTCGCTGACAGAGTACAGACCGCTTCGCTGACAGAATAAAGACCGAATTACACCATGCGGATGGTAAATAGGTCTGTCAGCAGGCATGGCCTGCGATCTGTACTCTGTCAGTGAGCGAAGCGAACGGTCTATAATCCAATTTTTTATGACTTCAGAAGAGTTATTACAGAAGGTTCGTAAGATAGAGATCAAGACTCACGGTTTGAGCCGGAATATCTTCGCAGGCGAATATCACAGCCAGTTCAAAGGCCGCGGTATGGCTTTCAGCGAAGTGCGCGAGTACCAACCGGGCGACGACGTACGTTCGATCGACTGGAACGTCACCGCACGCATGAACCGGCCGTACATCAAAGTCTATGAAGAGGAGCGCGAGTTAACGGTAATGTTGCTCGTCGATGTCAGCGGGAGCCGTAATTTCGGTACGGTAAGCCAGATGAAACGCGACACGATGGCCGAAGTAGCCGCAACACTCGCATTCTCGACCATAGAAAACAACGACAAGGTGGGCGTGATCTTTTTCTCCGACCGGATAGAGAAATTCATACCTCCCAAGAAGGGAAAGAGCCATGTGCTGCATATCATCCGCGAGCTGCTGAGTTTCGAACCGGAACACGCCGGCACGGACGTCAATGCAGCTCTGGAGTTTCTCACCAATGCGCAGAAGAGACGGTGCACGGCGTTCCTGATAAGCGATCTGATGGACCCGAAATTAGTCGAAAGTCGAAAGTCGAAAGACCGCTACGCTCAAAGCCTTGTAGATCCCATCATCATTGCGAGCCGGAAACACGACCTGAGTGCTATTCAGATTTATGACCGTCGGGACGCGGAGCTGCCGGATGTGGGATTGCTGAAAGTGAAAGACCCGGAGACGGGTGCGCGCGTTTGGACCGACACCTCCGAGGCAAGCGTCCGCAACGCTTACGCCGCGGCATGGCGAAACCGGCAGAACGCGCTGGAGGAGATATACACCAAGACCGGCATGAACCATGTCGAGATCCGCACCGACGAAGACTATGTGAAAAAGCTGATGATGCTTTTTCACAATTGAGAATTGAGAATTGAGAATTAATGTTCGCGCAATGATGCGCGAAAAATGCACAATGTTTAATATTTTATTAGCGATAGTAGTGAGCGCGAGTATCGACTCGACGATGCTGATGATCGGTGACCAGACGGACATGCACCTGAGCGTGACGCATGAGGCGGACGAGCAAGTGCAGTGGCCGGTTTTCGGAGAGAGTCTGCAAGACGGGATCGAGATCGTCGATCGCTCCGCCATAGACACCACTACCCTTCCCGACGGACGGCTCCGGATTCATCAGGACCTGAAGCTGACGAGTTTCAAGGACAGCCTCTTCGCCATCCGTCCTATTGCCGTAGTGAGCGGCGAAGACACCTTCCGTACCGACCCCATGGCACTGAATGTCGTCCAGCCGTTCGAACTGGACACGACGCTCGCTATCACGGATATCAAAGATATTGAGAACGCACCGATTTATTGGTGGGGAATTATCCGGTGGATCTTGATCGTGCTGCTGTGCTGCGGGTTGATTTCCCTGGGCTTCTGGCTCTGGCGCAAGTATGATAGTTACCGCAAACGCGAGCAGGAAGAGCCTATTGATCCGGAGTTGCTGCGTCCGGCGGACGAGGTGGCGCTGGAGAAACTGGATGAGATCAAAGCGCAGAAGATATGGAAGGACGGCAAGGTGAAGGAATACCAGACCGAACTGACCGACGTAGTACGCGAATACATCAGCCGCCGTTTCGGCGTGCAGAGCACGGAGAAGACGAGCGACGAGACGCTAAAGGAGCTGAAGCCCCTTTTAGTCGAAAGTCAAAAGTCGAAAGTCGAAAGCATAGAAGAGGGCAAAGCGCTCTATGAGCGGCTGAAGAAGATGCTGCAGACGGCCGATCTGGTGAAGTTCGCCAAATGGCACACTACGCCGGACGAGAACGAGCAGTCTCTGACCACCGCGTACGATTTCGTGAGGGGGACAACCCCACCCCAACCCTCTCCGGAAGGGAGGGAGGAAGATGCCCCCCAAGCATAAATGAACAAATGGTAAATGAACAAATGGTAAATGAATAAATGGTAAATTGTTATGACATTTGCTAATCCGGGATATTTATTCTTATTATTGCTGCTGATCCCTATCATCGTCTGGTACGCCTATGAGTTGCGGAAAGCCGACGCGAGCGTGCAGATCAGCGACACGCGTACGCTTGCAGCCCAGCCGAAGAGCTGGCGTATATGGCTGCTTCATGTGCCTTTCGGGCTGCGCGTAGCCGCCGTTACCTTATTAAGTATCGCGCTCGCGCGACCGCAGTTGACCAACCGCTGGTCGTCGGAGAGCACGGAGGGTATCGATATCATGATGGCGCTCGATATTTCGGGTACCATGCTGGCTGAGGACCTGAAGCCCAACCGCCTGGAGGCCGCCAAACAGGTAGCCTCGGATTTTGTGATCGCGCGTCCTAACGACCAGATCGGTCTGGTCGTCTTCGCCGGCGAGAGTTTCACGCAATGTCCGTTGACAACCGACCACGCGGTGCTCGTCAACCTCTTCAAATCCGTTGAATACGGCATGATCGAAGACGGAACGGCAATCGGTCTGGGTCTGGCTAACGCAGTCAACCGCATGAAAGACAGCCAGACCAAGTCCAAAGTAGTGATTCTGCTGACGGACGGAAGCAACAACCGCGGCGACATAGACCCGCAGACAGCTGCAGAGATCGCCCGCAGTTTCGGCATCCGCGTTTATACCGTAGGCGTCGGCAGTTACGGCCAGACGCGCGTGCCGGTACAGACCCCTATGGGACGGCAGTACGTGACCATGGATTCGGAGTTCGACGAAGGCACTCTCCGCCGGATTGCCGAGACCACAGGCGGCCAGTATTTCCGCGCAACCGACAACGGCAGCCTGAAACGGATATACGAACAGATCGACCAGTTGGAGAAGACCAAACTGCGTGTGCGCGAGTATTCGAAACATACGGAGAACTTCGCACCGTTCCTTTACGCCGCACTCATATGCGTGCTGTTAGAGGTGATTTTGCGCTATTTCGTGCTACGCACGATTAGCAATTAAAGATTTGAAGATTTGAAAATTTGAAGATTCATGTTTAGATTTGCAAATATGGAAATGCTATGGCTGCTGGTGACGGTACCGGTTCTCGCAGTAGCCTATTTTTGGTACACGCGCCGCAAGAGGAAGCAGTTGGAAGAGTTCGGCGATGCGGAACTGATGGAGCAGCTGATGCCTAATGCCAGCCGTATCCGTCCGACGGTCAAGTTCTCTATCGTAATGGTAGCCTTGACTCTGCTGATCATCGCCGCCGCACGTCCTCAGTTCGGTCAGAGCGAGCACACCGAGAAACGCCAAGGCATTGAAGCCATTGTGGCACTCGATATATCCAACTCCATGATGGCGGAGGACGTAGCCCCCAACCGTCTGGACCGTGCCAAACAGATGCTGTCCAAACTAATGGACAGTATGGTGGATGACAAAGTGGGACTGGTCGTCTTCGCCGGCGACGCTTTCGTCCAACTGCCGATCACCTGCGATTACGTCTCCGCGAAGATGTTCCTCAATTCCATTAAACCGGAACTCATCAAGACCCAAGGAACGGCTATCGGCGCGGCATTGAGCACCTCTATCCGTTGTTTCGGAGAGCAGAGTGACGCCAGCCGTGCCATCATCCTGATCACCGACGGCGAGAATCACGAAGACGACGCCGTAGCTGTTGCCAAACGCGCCAAGGAGGCAGGTATTCAGGTGCTGGTGGTAGGCATCGGAAAACCGGAAGGAAGTCCTATTCCCGTGCCGGGAACCAATAATTTTATCAAAGACCGGAGCGGTAATGTGGTAGTCAGCCGGCTCAATGAAGAGATGTGCCGCGAGATAGCACAAGCCGGCGGAGGTATCTACGTCCGCTGCGACAACACCAATACTGCCACCAAAGCCATCCAGAAAGAGCTGGACAAACTCGGCACGCAGGAGATTGAGACGCAAGTCTTTACCGATTACAACGAGCAGTTCCAGAGTTTTGCGCTGATCGCATTGCTCTTGCTTGCGATTGACTTCTTTATCTTCAATCGCAAGAACAAAGCAATCACCCGTTTGGACATTTTCGGAGAGAAGTAACAACCCCACCCCAAGGGAGTTCTACGGACGGCCACCGGCAGTCCGATCGAGCAGAGCTCTTCACCCCTCA
>CALEPS010000010.1 GCA_937910305.1 uncultured Bacteroidales bacterium
CACTATTTCCATACATGCGCCTTTTTAACTGCCATAAGGGGTGCGGTGGACATGGTGAAAGATGGGCGCAGGTGCAAGAAGCGCATTGTGGTAAGACCATCCCGTTTCCGGGCAGGATTGCATGAGTTATACACCTACCATTTTCCGACCCACTGGTCTGCGGCGTGTGTAGCAAACCGCGAACTGATCAAAGAGGCGCAGCGGCAGGCGCACGCACTCGAACATGACCATTCTATCGAAGCCCTCGAATGGCGTGTGCGGTTCTTCAAACACTACTATACGGTCTTCAAAGGCGGCGCCAAGCCTGAACCGGGCATGAAACCTTACTCGCGTTTCTACCAATATACCTACGTAGCTATCTACCGCCAACTCCAAGCCGAACGCAAGAAAGCGCAGGAACCGGAACCTGTCTCTTTTGAGCCTATAGAGCCGGAGCAGCCTTTCCGCCTCAAAAAGCATATCGTAAACACAGGTATGCCTACCTTTTCAGACCTCTTAACCAAGCCGTACATAGACCGTTGGGACGCCGGTTTACCGCCCCCTATATAAAATTTTGCAGATTTATTTGCATATTTCAAATATTTTTAGTACCTTTGCACCCGATTTTTTTAGAACAGAACAAACAACTTTATTCTACTACCATATGGAAAAAAAGTTACTACTCTTATTCCTTATTCTATTCTCCGTTTTCTCGGTGGCTCAGGAAGCTCCCGTTCACCGCGTAGTGTTTCTCTGGGATGTGACCAACTCCATGCACGGAGGGTATCTGGGCAGGAACAACAAGGACGTGATTGTGGCTAACCGGCCGATGAGTATCACCAAGTACAACTGCGACTACGATATCTACGACCAGATATTGGAGACGCTGGTGGGTAAGATACGCGAGTACCGGGACGAGGACGAGATTATCATCGTGCCGTTCAACGACCGTGTGTTGACAGGCGATGTATGGCGCGAGATGGCAACGGCGGAAGGCAAGCGGCGTCTGGAAGCCAGGATCCGCGGATTCTACAACTCGGACCAGACTTATACGAACCTGTACGACCCGTTCGAGTTCGCCAATACGCTGTTTGACGGCAGCAAATACCCGATGGCGAAGGAGGAGAGTATGCTGTTCGTGCTGACGGACGGCGTGCATAATAATCCTAATCCATCCCGCAAGGATTTTCTGGACATGCTGGAGAGTTGGTGTGACGTAGCGCAGAAATACAACGTCAAAGGTTATTATTTCATGCTCACGGACCAGGCAATCAAGGACAAAGAGTTGCAAAAGATATTGCAGAGCAGCGAATGTATCCAGCCGTACCGCTGGTTCGAGAGTCATTTCTATACCATAGAGGGCAATCGCATGATCACGGTCATGCAGGGCGAATACGACAAGCCGGTCCGGATGAGTGTCATTCCGGTAGATATCAACAAACCCGTTGAGGGGCAGGAGCGCGTGCGCATCTATGCGGAGCCCAATGATTTCTTCACGCTGGACGAGGTAGTGACCATAGACGCCGGCACAACGGAGATCGAGGTGACGCCGGTTTACAAATATCCGCTGTATGATTTGCAGCAGAAGTTTCCGAAAGAGAGCAATCAGAAAATAACGATTCAGTTCCGTCAAGAGGACCAGCCGCGCGCAGAAGGTCAGATCAAGAACGAACTGGAAACGGGATCGTGCCAGTGGGAGTTTGTCAACAAAGCCCAAAAGACACTGACCATCAAAATCAAACGGTAAGAGGCATGAAAAAGATAGCAGGATTATTTTATATCGTTGCGCTGGTCTGTCTGACGGCATGCAGCGGAGAGAACAAGGGATTTTATATCGGCAAATCCACGAGTTACAAACCCTTCCTTGGCGTGCGGTATGACTGGCAGAAAGAGCGTCTGCCGGAGCAGACCCTGGAGTTGGAGATGGGCGAATACCATTTCACGAAGCCGGTAGTGCTGCAGGTGGTGTACTGCCAGGACAAGGACAAGACATACAAGCCGGCAGGAACGTTGGTGACGATAAGCGGCAAGAATGTGCTGAACGACCTGGTCACTATCACGCCGTCAGACGAGACGGTGCGTCTTCGTTTCCGGTTCAACAAACAGGGCGTGAAGGATGTGCAGTCGGCGACGTACAAGTTGTCCCTGAAGATACTGGATCCGGGTGATCTGGACCAGATCAACGGCCAGCAGGCGAAAGCGGGACAGATCATCGATACAAGCGTCCTCTGGCGGGTCAAATACGAAGAAGTGATGAACCCCTTGCTGAAGGGGATTATCTGGTTTCTGATTGTCTTTGCGAGTTGCGTTATTATATGGTTTGTCATTCTTCGCCGACTCATTTTCCCTGTTTTTGACTACGGGACGCTGGTAGTGAATTATTGCGAGGGCGGAGAGCGCAAAGATAGCGACATGCTAACCATCCGGAAGGCGCGTTTGGTCATATGCTCCAATGCGCCGCGTTACCAGAGCCGTTTCAACGAGATCCTATGCGGGCGAATAGCTTATCTGGTGAGCCCGTTCTGGGAAAGGGAGGTGGAGTTACGCCCCCTCGGAGCGGAAGGGATAGGTGTGCAGGAGAAGATGAGTGCGGACGAAATGCCGCTTTATCGCATCCCTCCGCGTACCATCACCGATATCAACGGACCTAAGAATCCTTTTGAGATCAAGCGCGCCAAGAGCGATAAATCCGTCAAATTATCCATCGGATAACAACATAGAAATATCAAATAATTAAACTCTAATACATTATGGCAACAAAACTTAGACGCAGTATTTTCATTGGTTTGGGTGGAACAGGAATGAAGACCATCCTGAAAACCAAATCAGTAATGATGGACAATTATGGTCAGAACGGCGAGCTGCCGCCTATGTTCTCATTCTTAGGTATCGATACCGACATTGTAGAATACAGCAAGACCACGAAATCGAAAGAAGTAGAGAATATAGGATTCTCCGAGCGTGAGAAGCTGAGCATCAGCGTAGCGGATCCGGTAGATTATTTCGAGTACAAGCGTAAGGAATATAAGTGGATGCCCCATCAGAATATAGACGCGATCAAGACCTTGGATCGTGGGGCAGGTCAGGTTCGTTCTAACGGTCGTTTGGCGTTCATGTATAACTTGAACAATTTACACGACGGTCTGCGTCGGGCCATCTCTGATGCCTGCAACGCCGAAGGTTATACCGCCAAATGGAGCAATTACGAAGCAGTAGAGAGCGGTATTCCGGGTAAGACGAAGATTGATGTACATGTGGTGTTCTCCTTATGCGGCGGAACCGGAAGCGGTACATTCCTCGATATTGCCTATCTGCTGCGCGAGTTGGAGAACGAGAGCAACGTCATTATGACTTTGAACGGATACGCTGTGATGCCGGGAGTCTTCATTGAGGAAATCCCGGATCCGACAGAGAAAGCCCGTGTCAAGCCGAATGCGTACGGTGCCCTGCGGGAGTTGGATTATCTGATGAGCAACGGAGCAGACGAGCGCAAGGTAAAGATGCCCTGGATGAAGAAAGAAACAGGCGCGACTCCTTTCGACAGCCTCATTCTGGTAGATAACCGGAACACGATAGGTATTACCTATAGCAGTATGGATAATCTGACGGAGATGTTGTCCCTGGCGCTGTTGGCTGCCACCGGTCAGATCGGCGAGGATGCGAAGAGCGTGGGGGATAACGTGAAGATAGACATGGCGTATAAGTCATTCGATGTGGACGGCAAAGCAGCATGGGTTGCTGCTGTAGGAACATCCACGATCATTTTTGACAGCAAGCACGTTGCCCGCGTATATGAACTGAAGGCTCAGAACAAACTGATCCGCAACCTCTTGGCGCATCTGGAAGACAAGAACCTGGAGGTCAATAACTGGATTGACTCGGTAAGTATCCGTGAGAATAAAGATCAAGACCAAGTGATCGACTATCTGTACGACATCAATACGATCAATGCACTCAACTTGACGGAAAAGGATTTTGACCGTCATACGGTGAAAGCCAACGTGGGCGCGAAGATAGATCTATATGTGCAGAACTATATGCCCTCCAACGATGAGTGGAAGAAAAAATCGGATGTGCTCTATGATACCATCTCAGCCGCCATGCTGAAGAAAGAGAAAGAGTTAGGCCGCGAATCACTCAATAAGGTGTACGATTTCTTACGCGAGTTGCGTGGTGTTGTGAACGACATCTTCATTAAGATGATGAATGAAGAATTGGCATCGCTGGAGACGGAGAGAGTTAACACCAAATCTGATTTGGAGAGTCGTATCAGCCAGTTGGACGCTCAGATGCAAAAATTATTTTTCCGTAAAGCGGATACCTATATATCGTATGTTATCAATGCCGCTAAAGCGTACTTGGTAAACGAGATAGAGTTAAAGCGCCGCTCTTATGCAGCACAGTTCTACGCCCGTTTGGTAGAATTGATAGACAATGAGATCCGTAATGTGGAAGAAGGTATTAAGCGCTTGCAGACCATTATCGACGAGAACGATTTAGAGATCCGCAATCTGCAGAACCATGCCGGCGGTAACAAGACGGTGGTTATTGATCTGGCAGAAGATGTGATTCGCAAAGTAGAGGTAGAGAATGACAATAACCTGCTGACGAGCGAGTTTATACAACTCTTGCCGACGAAGAATCTGCATGGCGAGATCAGCAAAGATGCGTTCAAAGCAGCCTTGGAGCAATATACCCGCGACCTGCCGCAGTGCGTAGCATACCGCAACCGCACGATAGACGAAGTGCTTAACGCTATGGACAAAGAGAAGTTCGAGGAGGTGGTTCGCCGTGCTGCCAACTACTCGCAGCCGTTCCTGAATATCGACTCGCAAGGCCGCAAGCTGGCTAACGGAAACACCGTAGGAACCCAGGAGATGTTCTATATCTGTGTGCCGGATACAGCTACCTGTCGATTGACGAAAGAAGGCGCATACCGCAATATTATCAAGGCGGAGAACGCCAAGACCATCAGTACGAATCTGACCGACCGTATTATCATCTATCGCCAGAAACGTCCGGTACCTGCTTTTGCCATCGGAGGAATAGAAGTGATGCAAGAACCGTATGAGTTGGAGCAAGCGAAGATTTCGTTCCATATTGATCAACAGCTCCAACAGCGCATGGATGAAGAGGAATATTCGTTCGAACCCAAAAGCGCCAATTACGATGAGGCATTGGATGCATGGGTAATGGGATGTATCTTAGGATTTGTTAAGTTCGACAAGGGTTCTTATTGGTATCAGGATCTGACGTCCAAATCTGCTTTCAACGCCAAAGAGAACTGGGTAAACTCCGGCTCTGCCTTCCGTGAGACTGCATTCGAGCAATTCTGCGAGAACGAAGAGTTGATCAAGAAATACATGGACGCTTTCGCAGCGCATCTGGAGGCTATCGGTAAAGTAGCAACAGAGGAGTTGCGCGCAGATGTGGAGAATAACTATTTCCGCAAGTACTCCCGCTGTCAGGTGACGGAGAAGATGTTGCAGTCAAAGAGAGAATACAAGGCTACATTAGAGCTTATCTCAAAAGAAGCAGAGCATAGTTTGTTGATTTTTAATAACTAATTTATGCAACATTCCATTCACGTAATGTTCGGTAAGGCCTCTTCGGAGGTCTTACTTGAACTTCGTCGCTATATTGCGCTGTACTCAGACGAGGAGACAGCCGACTATTTCACTGCTCTTCATTATACTTCGGATAAGGAGGGCGTGGTGGTGGAGAAGGTGGTTCAGAAAGCAGAAGAGCACCTGACTTTCACCTCCAACCTCCATGACCAGTGGGTGCCCGTCTATGCCGAGGAGTTCAAGGTTGGTAAGCAACATCTGGAGAGCGAGCTGCAATCGCAGTTGGTCAAACTCAGAAACCAACGTATCAGCCAGAATACCGAAGGAGAGGATACACTGTTGTATTGTCTCTATGTTTCGCTATATGATACAGAGACATGGAAACAGGTACTTTTCCTTGTTAAGCAGATCCAAAAAGCGATGGAGGGCAAACGCGTCCTCATCGATATCATCGGTTTGAGTTATGATCTGGCAGAGGTGTTGGAGCCCGACAAAGCGACGGAGTATGCACGTCGAATGGATGTACTGAAACAAAACACGCGCGAAGTGATCGACGAGATAGTAGCGCTGCGGCATAAGAAAGCATCCTCGGCATATATCAATAACTTCGTGGTCCTGCAAAACCAAACGAATGCCCGCGCCTTGGAGTTGACGGCAGAGTCGTTGGTCAGTATCATGGGAGAATACGCGCTACTATGTATAGAGAGTTATACGGATGCCTTCGGACGAAGTATAGAGAAAGGTGACGTTCAGGGTCTCGGTATCTCCATGCTGAGTTTTGATACCTATTATTTCCAAGAGTATCTGCTGCAAGACTCGTTTATCAAGATATTGGAAAAGGAACGAATTGATGAGTCCGAGGTGGATATATCCTGGGCGGCATTGGAGATAGAGAAGATGCTGCAGTCATGGCTCTCTATCTACAAGGATTTCTATACAGCAGAGATTCTGACCAGAAGTGAATCGGAGCAACAACTCAAGGAGATTCTGCCGCAGATTCATCCGAGACTGGAAGCCGAGTTCAATCATATCAAGCAGTCCATCGTCAATCATGTCCTGCGCAATGAAGAGCTGTCCCTTCCTCGCAAAAAAGCATTGCTCTCCGTGCTCCTGGGTCAGGACGATCCGCTCTTCGGGCATAGCACGCTGATTAACTCGAAGCAGACAATCTTAATTGATTTAGAGCGCCAGTGCGTCAATTTCTTCATCGATGAGAATAATGCGTTGCTGGATAGAAAAGAGACGGAGAACGACACGATTCTGCCTCCTTTCAGTGACGAAAGCAAGCAGGCCAAACTGCCTATAGATGAACTGAAAGAACTGCGGTTCCGCGAGAGAAACTATATCGCGAACATCCGCGAGATGGAGGACGAGATAGCGGATATAAAACAAAATCTCACTCAGCTAGACGAATCGAAGAAATGTCTTATCGAAGGCGGCAAGATTATTTATGACAAAGAGGAGTTTATCCTGATTCATCATGACGATGATATAGAGCCTCTGGAGGAGAAATACGAGCCGCATCCGGTGACGATCAAGAATATCGATATCTCCGGAGGGTTCACGGAAATCAAGAGTCAGGGCCAACAAGGCGCTTGCATGTCTTTCTCGATGGTCAGCGTGTTTGAATATTTCATGAAGAAGAACCATATCGAGACTCCGGATTTGAGCGAACAATTCCTATATTATAACGCGCGCAAGCGCAGGGGACGAGAGCAATACGATGAAGGGTCTTGCTCTGTGGCTTCTATTCAGACACTTTTCGAGGACGGTATATGTACCGAAGAGGCCTGGCCGTATAATGAGCAGGGCTATAGTGAGCAGCCCTCCGAAGCAGCGTATGACGAGGCTAAACGGCGTCGTGTCAAACGAGCCGTGATGGTGGAGAAGAAAATTGAGGCCCTGAAATCGGCGCTGGACGACGGACTTCCTGTTGTTTTTGCGGTGGATGTGTTCCCCTCTTTTGTACAAGGCATAAACGGCTTTGTCTCCATGCCTTCCGATGAAGAGGTACAGCACCTCAAGGAGTCCGGAGAAAATCACTCGCATGCGATGGTGTTATGCGGGTTCAATGACGAGCAGCAAGTGTTCAAAGTGCGTAACTCCTGGGGCGAGAGTTTCGGTGATAGGGGTTATTGCTACTTGCCGTATGATTATGTGATGCAGTACGGCTACTGGGACTGCGTGGCGATTCAAGAGATCGAGTTGGCGCAGGAGATAAAAGGAGACGGAGGAGAGATAGAGAAGATAGAGGGTTCTGTCTTTACCATCAAGCAAACAGACCGCCCTCAGTTATATTTCTCCGAGACCGATCTGCGGATCCGCTATGCGCTTCGTGTGAACCATCTGGAGCGTCTGAAACGCGAACTGAAGGCTTTGCAGAAAAGCGACATGGCTCTGCAGGAATACTACGAATCCGTCAAACTGCCTCTGCGCGATAGGAACAAACGAGATCAGTTCTATCGCGACGCGATGCGCCATAAGGCATTGCAGGTAGAGGAACTGGAGCAAGAGAAAATATCTACAGAGACACAGCATAAGGAGATAATGAGAAGTTATGATATGGGGACGGTGCGCGGTGTGCTCAGAGGTCTGTCTTATTTTATCTCTCTCAGTGCAGTGCTTGGCACCTTTGACTATTTATTGGCGAAAGGGAAAGACATAGCTTGGATGTTCAACTGGATACCGATGGATTTTCTGCGGATGTTTATCAACGACGGCACTTGGAAAGGACGGTTCTTCAGTTGGCTCTTGGGTAGAGATGTTATATCTACTGTTGATTCGTTGCAGGTGCTCATGCGCTTTTTATGGGTGCTGCTTGTTATCGGAGCAATCTTGTTTGTCGGCATTTATATATGGTACCGCATAGATAAACGCAAAGAAATGATAAGGCGGTTGGCTGCAATGATAAAAGAAATCCAATTGCAAATAGAAGAGATAAAGGATAACATGTCTATGCTGGAGGCTAAATTCCATCTCGCCGGCGATATGATTTCGGGTCTGTACCGATTAGTATCTGATGTGCAGAAATACCATATGGCTATTTCACATTATATTCTCAATCTCAAACAGTGGCTCTCCGATACTCGGAATGCGCATAAAGCAATGCGTGCAGAGGCACGCGCGCCTTTCGTGTCGCTGATCCAGAATGGTATTCTGGAATCGTATTTCAACGATCAGCAGGAAGCAATCATTGATACCAGTAACCTCTGGGAATTCATCGAGAACTACACGCCGAGCGAGGAGGGTATTGTAAGAGTACAGCAGGATATAAAGAAGAAACTATTGGAGAAAATATCCGAGAAATTTGCTTCATTAAGTATAGCGGACTATTTGATTTGCCTGAAGGATAAAGAGGCTTATCCTTATCTGGTGCATGATTTCGACGATATCTGCGAGTTATTCAAAGATCTAAGCCGCAAGTCGGATCTCTTCCTGCAATATAAACAACCAAAGGAAGGCACCAATGCGCGGCAAGTGATGCTCATCCGTACAAGCGACGAAGATGAAAGAATGCAGTTATTGGGCAAACTGAAGCACGTGATGCCGGCGCAGATGTCCGTCGTGGAGACGAAGTCGCCGTATAAGATTATCTTCTTTACGAAGCGCGAGTTGGAAAAAGAACAAGTAATAATATAACCTTCTAAAATTATGAATATGAAAAATGTAATTCGTTTTATGGCATTCGTGTCCGTTATTTGCGTCTTGACGCTTGGTTTTACCTCTTGCTCCGAAAAAGCGAAAGCGCTCCGTCAGTTGGAACAGTTGGCGGAAGAAGTGGAGGAGAACGGCGATAACTACACCATCGGGGAATGGCAAGAGGTCTTCCACCAATACCAGGTGATCAATTCCGTCATCGAGAAGCATTATTTCGACTATTCCCAAAGGGAACGCAACCGCATTCTGGAGGCGCGTTCTGAAATAAAGCAGAAAGCCATGAACAGTATGATGAACAAATTAGACATGTTCCCTGCTCTCAAACAAGAAATACTGAATATTTTCAATTCGCTCTTCGGGGCGACGGAAGCGGACTCTTACAACCGTTTGCCGTCGGAAGAATAGAGTATGCCGTTGCGCTCGATGACCAGTTGACCGTTGCGGAACATCTTCACGGCTTGAACCCCTTCGTTCGCGGAGGGGTTTGTTATTCCCTGAGGCTCAAAACCAACGAACTTACCCATATAATACGGCGCGCATACGTCGGCTGCCGTTTTGCCCTCCGTGATCTGTCCTGTCCTGTTGATGGCATGACCTGTAGTGGATTTGTCCTCGTTCCAGAAACCGCGGTTCTGCCATGACACGATGACGGTTCCATTGGACGTGTTCCAGTTGGTGTCGTCGCCGTTGCCTGCTTCTTCCGGAAACCAATAACTGATGCCCTCTACGTTCTCCAGCGGCTTTAACGCGTCCACTAAATCCTTGACAAAATTATACTGTCCTTCTTTGGAACAAGCCCATACATCCTGCGTGTTGTAGTTAACGCCCTTGCTGGGCCAGTATTGGAAGTTATAAGCGCATTCCACGATATGCACTTTCTTGTCCGGGAAGTCTGTGGCTAATTGATTGATGGCTTTGACGAGGTTGTTTTTGTCGCTCTTGGAGGCCACCTGCTCGTTCGTCAGATAGCCGTGCCAGAACGGGTAGTAACTCAGTCCGATAACATCGAAATTCACACCGCCGTTGATCAGTTTGTTGTAGTAATAGGCATTGTATCCGCTGTTGGTCGGACGGTCGGTATGAATGATGATCCGTGCTTGCGGACATAGTTCGCGGACCGCGTTGCAACCCGCTTTCAACAATCCTAAATAGCCTGTCCAGTTGCTGCTCGCATCGTCGTATGGCTTTACTTTTATTCCGCAAAGGCCGTACATGATCTCATTTCCTACTTGTACCATGTCCGGCGTGGCGTTCGCCTCATTGAGCGTCGTCAGTACGCGGCGCGTGTAGGCGGCTACACTGTCTGCCATCGCTGCATCCGACTTGCCTTTCCATGCTTCCGGAGCTTGGATATGTGTGGCGTCCACCCACGTGTCGGAGTAGTGAAAATCCAGCATGAAATATGCTCCTGCGGCTTTGATGCGCTGCCCCAACGCGGTCACATATGCCAAGTCTTGGCAAACAGACGGATTGGCGCTCCCGTCCTGGTCCGCACGGGTCGGATTGACGAAGATGCGTACGCGGAAGGTGTTCCATCCGCAATCGTTCACAAACCAGGTGATCAGGTCGCTGATGTTCTTGCCGTAGGCGTCTTTATATGCCGAGTTATGTTGTTCATAGAGCGGCAGTGCAGAGATGTCGCCGCCGACGTAACGTGTCTCTTGCGCGTGTGCACATACGCATACCAGCGCGATAATAAATAAGGAGAGTTTTTTCATGTTCTTTTGTGTTTGCACGTATTCGGTGCAAAGGTACTGCTTTTTTTTGAAATATGCAACATTTTGTAAACTTTATTTTGCAAAAAGCAGTTTTTTCGCTCTTTTGTAGCATTATACTTGTGTGAATGATAAAAATGTACTACCTTTGCGTGATTTTTGTTACATTTTGCAAATAAAAACACAAAATAACTAACATTATTAACTAAAATTTCATGTTTATGAAGAAAATTTTCTCTATTCTTTGCGCGCTGACGATTGTGCTTAGCGCGAGTGCAGTACCTGCTAAGACCCTCGGTCTGAGCAAGCAAAAAGAAGCGGTAGAGGTGAAGACCGTAAAGGCTCACAAGACTCTTCCGGCAACACGTTTCGAGAAGGCAAAGCGTGCAGCTGTCGCTTTCAAGGCTCCGCAGGCTAAGCTCGACAACTACAACGTTACCATCGAGGACTACGCTGAGAACTTCTACACGACCGACAACGACGTATGGGTAAAGCTGTACGACGCTGACGAGAACGTTTACTACTTCGACGTAGTAGTAGCAGAAGGTACGAATGAGTTGGCACTCGGTCAGACCTACACCTTGGCTGACATGATTGCAAACTACTCCTACATGCGTGGTGCTGACGGCAAGATGGCGTATGCTTCGGCTTCGCTCACGAAGACCCTGGTTGCACACGAGGAGCAGCAACTGGTTCACTTTGATGCTGCTTTCACAGATACACTGGGTAACAACTACACGCTGGTTTATCAGGAGGCTCCGTTCATCATCACCGGTGATACGATTGATGTTAACTTTACCACGATCATGAACAAGCCTGTTTTCGCACAAGGTATGTGCCAGTTGAGTGCCTCCAATGACTCTTGGGAGATTGCTTTCACGTTCAATGTGGCTGCTGAGGGCGTGGCTGTCGGTACGTACGGTCCGGACGATATGAACCTCCAATATACCTACGTAAATAACTTGGAAGCTAAGGAGGCACACTGCGTAGTAACAGAGAACAACGACGGTCGTATTGATCTCGAGGGTTGGATTCTTGCTAAAGACGGTAATGTTTACCACGTTACGATGTTCTTCGAAACTCCGACCGTACAGAGCCAGGTAACTATTACCGCTTCGAACCTTGTGTTAGATGACACTTACGCAAGTTATTTCGGTATCATTATAGCTAGCGCAAGTAATGAGGATTATTCCGTTAGTGCTTATCTGTCGGCTGACGACTATCTGGGTACGTTTGGTGCGGATGAAATTGAACTGACTATCGAGGATGCTGAGGGCGAAATCGATCTCTTCGACGGAACTGTTACTATTGACAATACGGCAGACGGTGTTGTTATTACCGGTACCGCTCTGAGCATGGACGGCGTAGAGTTTACGCTCAACCTGAGTTATGTTGTTCCTGAAGCTACCAGCCAGGAGAACTTGAGCTTGAGCGGAACGCTCACAGATATCCAAGGCCAGGCATGGCAGTTCATGGGCCAGACGAGTGACAAGTATGTAAGCATCGCTGCTTATTCTACTTCGATCCCGGGTACGTACGGTCGCGCAGACTTGGCTGCTGACTACACGTATGTTGTGAAATTTGTAGGCGCAGATACCCTGTACTATGACATGGTTGATGCTAATATCGTTGTGGCTGTTTCCGGTACAAACGCTACCATTACCGGTACGCTGAAGGGACAGAACTACTACGATTCTTCGGACGTCATTGAGTTCACCCTGAACCTCACCGCTACGGTTGAGGACTACGAAGAGCAAGGAAATCAGTATGATGCACAGGATGCAGGATTCTACTACAACTTCCCGGTTTATACGATTGACGACCAGTATCTGGCTCAATACAATGTATTGGTTGCTGAGGCTACGGATGCAGAGAATAACACTATTTCTCTTGAGTTTAATGTAGAGGCAGGTGCTACCGGTTTGGCTGCAGGTGTCTATGCGGTTGATGATTCTGGCAATCCGGGTACGGTTAGCGCCGGTTCGGTTGATCAGTACATCTATGGCTCGTTCGCTGGCTCCCTGGATGCCGAAGGTTATATTAATGTTCCGCTGTGGCTCATAGTTGAGGGTACGGTTACCGTTACCGAGAGCGGCGTTATCGAGGTAGCTGCTACCAACACTTGGGGTCAACGCATCAGTAGCCGTCTGGGTGAATATCCTGAGTCTATCGACAATGTTGACGCTAACGCTACGGTTACCAAAGCGATCCGTAACGGCCAGCTCCTGATCATCAAGAACGGCGTGAAATACAATGCACAGGGCACTATCGTAAAATAAATTATAGTAATTCATAGAAAAAGTGACATTTGCGTTTGCAGGTGTCATTTTTTTCTAAAATCATTAATCATGAAAAAAATATCATTTCTTCTCTGTGCATTGATGATGGCATGGAGCGTGAATGCCGCGCCGCGTCTGCATGCACCGAAAGCCAAATCCGACAAGCAACAGTTGGAGCAAAGGCTCGCTCATGCGAAAAGCGACAAGGAGCGTGCTGAACTGACTTACAAATACAAGCAACTGCTCAAAGCGCAGCCTGGCAAAACAGCTCGTGCGCCACGCGCCAAACACGAAGCGCAGAGTGTGACCATTGACCGTTACAATTACTTCATTTCCGGAGGCACAAGTATCATTTATGGTCTCCACAATGAAGAGTTGAACCTGCATTTCTTCTACCAATTCCCCTTGGCGGAGGGAGCACACAATATCGAGTTCGGCAAGACTTATACCCTCGCTGAGATGGAGGAGGAAGGCTGCGAGTGGGATGAATACGACGCGAACGACGACCTCGTCATGCACTACTATACCGCCGCTACGTTCCAAATCACCAAAGGCGAAGGATTTGATATTCATATCGCGGCGACGGCTACGGATGACCTCGGGAACGAGTACGTATTCGCTTATGGCGAAGAACCCGTTGTGGCTACCGGCGATACGATAGAGGTGGCTATCAGCCGTCCGTTGATCGGCTGCGAGTATAACGAAAGCGAGCACTACTGGCTCCTCCGCGCGCAGGATAACACCTATTTCGTTCAGTTAGAGTATTTCAGCCAGGACGGAGAATCGCCTGCAGGTACTTTCGCTGCAAACGACATTGAACTCACCACAACCTACTTGGAGATCCAAACCGACGAACTGGACGAATACGACGATCCGATCACCCAAACGATCTACGCCAAGGACGCTGCGATCGCTGTCGTGGTAAACGACGGGCGGACGGATGTGACGGCATCGGTTCTCGGTGAAAACGGCGTGCAATATGAGATTACACTTTTCTATGCTACTCCTGTGGTAGAGAGCCAAGAGAACTTCATCGCGAATGACCTCTCGGTGGATACATGGGCGTTCGAGGCATGGGGAGAAATACAGATCTTCGCTTCCACGTCGGACGGCAAATCGCTCTCTTTTGATTTCTACGGCAATCAGGAGGAAGGCATCCCCGGAACGTATACGATCACCCCGCTGCCGGGCAACATGAACGGAGGTTCTGTTTCCGTCAACGGAGAGCTGTTCGCTGTCTATTCCGGTTCTGTCACCGTCGCTTATGAGAACGGCGAGTACAGCGTCACAGGTACTATCCTCTGCTGGAACAACGTCGAGTACACACTCACCCTGAGCGAACCCGAGGTGGTCATTTCTGCCAAGAATTTTGATTCGCAAACAATGGTGCTGGATGTTTATCCAGCGAATCGCTTCTTTGAGGTATCCGGCTTTGACGCGGACGGCAACTATCTGTTGCTTACCATCAATTCCGCTACGGTGGCAGGAGATTTCGCAAGTGAGGTGGACGGCGAATATACGTACGCCGAGATCAATGGAGAAAACTATGTCTTCGTCTCTGCGGAGAACATCCATACGACTTATGCGGACGGGAAGGCTACTGTCATCGGCACGCTCCGCCTCATCAACGAAAACAACAAATACGATGTAGTGGATCTTGCGCTCGATCTGCAGGCAGGCCCGTACGTACCTTCGACCAGAAACGTAACGCTCTCGTACATGTATCACGCGAATGTTGATCAAGAATCGGTTGGCTACTCGTTCGTTTCGGAGGACGGTATGCAGATGTTTACGTTCATTTTCGCGGTCGATATGTGGGATGAAGACCTCCAATTGGACAAGACTTACCGCCTTGCAGACATGGATCCGCAGCAGTCCGTCGGTAGGAATGCAGCAGAGCGCGAATATGTAGTCTATCAGTCCGTAAGTTTCGTCAAGACCGCAACCGAAAACGGCGTAAAGGTCGAAATAACGATCCTTGATACGCGCGGCAATACATGGAATCTAATCTACGAAGGTACGGAGATCGAGTACGAAGCCTTGTTTGTTGATTTAGGCCAAGCGAACGCTTTCAGCCACGCTGACGGCGGAGTGGAGTACGAGATGATCGATACCGAGAATACTTTCTCCTGCCACCTCGTTATTGAAGGCGAAGTAGGCATGGAAGATGTGGTCATCGACTCCCTTTACCTTTCCGCAGACGGAGGTATAGATCTCGAGCGCAGCTATCTCTCCATCCGCAAAGCGGAGTACAAGATCGCAGAAGCTGCTTTCCGCAAAGAGGTGGAAGGCGACGAGGTTTGGGTGAGTGCGGACATTACCGACGAGCGCGGATACAAGTATATGCTGCGCTTCCACGATGACGGATTCAACCTCACAGGAGACACCATTACTATCTCCTTTAACGCCGAGGTGGAAGCAACCTATTACGATGACGATTACAGCTGGCGTGTCTATGCCGAAGGAACCAACTATATCGCCAGCTTTGCTATCAACGGCGACGAGAATGATCTGATCGGAACCCACGTCTATGACATCAATGAGTGGAGCTCACATATCGAGATTCTCATTGATGAAGAGGAAAACAACTGGGAATATATTGGAATACATTCGATTGAATATGTGACGATTAGCGAGGTTGAAAACGGCTATGCGCTGGAGGCTGAGTTTGTAGGCGAAGACGGCAATGTCTATGTTGTCAGCGTTCATAAATGGGCAGAGTCGATCGACACCACCCTCGCGCCCGAGAAGGCAACGAAGGTTGTTCGCGACGGTCAACTCCTGATCATCAAGAACGGCGTTGAGTACAACGCACAGGGTGCGATCCTGAAATAAATAGCATTCCAGTCGATTCGTTATAAAAGCAGCTGCTTCGGCGGCTGCTTTTATAATGCTATTATCGGTTTTAGATCTAGGCTAAATAATATAGGTATGGTCTAGGTATGGTCTAGGTATCGTCTAGGTTTGACAGCAAGTTGAAAGGAGAAAGGGTGGAAAATGCAAGGAGAAAGGGTGGAAAATGCAAGGACGGAGGAAGGAAAGTGCAAGTAGAAAGGATTTAGAAAAAAATTTGCATATCTACGAAAAATGTTGTATCTTTGCATCCGATTTCGAATATTAACGTATATGAAAAGAATTGTTGGTGGTTTAATGCTGTTGTTGTTGGCTCTGGCAGCCGTTTCATGCAGTGAGAAGAACGTGGTGGAGAACGTGGATCCGGAAGAGAATTTGCGGTTCGAAATCCGGGTGGATTCGGTAGAGACAACATCGGCTCGTATTGCGATTATTCCCTCGGATACCGTTTCGACATATTATTGGAATCTTTTTTATGCCGCGTCCATAGCCGGAATGTCGGATGATACACTTTGTTCGGAGATGAAGAAAGATATGGAGAACGAACTCAACCGGAGTTCCTTAAACGCAATAGCGTTCTCCGTTTCCGATATGCTTTCCCAAGGTGACGAACTATATAATTATAAGGGTCTGGCAGCTAATACCGACTATGCGGTCCTGGCGGTAAAGATGAATGAAGAAGGACATGCGTCCGGTCCGGTGGCGAAACAATACTTCAAGACCTTGCCGGTAGAAGAGGACTCATCGGTGGTGATAGCTACCGGGACGGCGAAGCTGCATGATCTGCGCAAGACGGATGGAACCTTTATGCTGGCCGCCAATGACGGAGATTTGGAAATCACTATCTCTGTATTCTCGACGGAGCTGGAAGGACTCTTCACTTCCGCGGATATGGACCAATCGGCTTCTTATATCACCGACTGGGGTATGTTCAAATCCTTCAATATCTTAGAGCTCGAATTTACAGGAAAACAGGAAGAAGGAAACTATATCTACGAAGGCTGGTTCATCACGGTGAACAAAGTCAAATATCGCTTCCGTTTCCTCTGCTCCCTTTGATGTTATTTTAGCTGAAACGAAAGTAAAGCGCGAAGCAATTCGTGCGGTTTAGTCTGTGACTTTAAATTATCTAAAATGTTTACCGACTGTTGTAGATAACTTTTTATTTTGGACAACTTTTCGACTTTTTAAAAATCGCAAAATACTGATAATAAATAAAGTAACAAAAAGTTTTGGACAACTTTTCAAAATTGTTAATAAATTTTGTTGTCAAAAAATAGAATTTTTTTCTCGAAAATATTTGCGTATATCGAAAATTTGTTGTACTTTTGCACAGATTTTCGGTCACTAAGAATTTTAGTTACTATATAACAGACATATTATGGAAACATACATTATCAAACGTGATGGTAAGAAAGAGTTGTTTACCATCGACAAAATCAAAAATGCTATCTCGAAGGCATTCTTAGCAGTTGGTGCATTTGCAACGGAGGAAGCACTGACTTCCATCCTTTCGCATCTGCGGGTTCATAACAACGTGACCGTTGAGGATATCCAGAACCAGGTGGAGGTTGCGCTTATGGCGGAGGGTTATTATCAGGTGGCTAAAGCATATATGCTTTATCGCCATCAGCACACCGAGGACCGCGACACGCAGCGTCGTCTCGATTTCATGATGAACTATGTGCAGGCTTCCAATGCCGCTGAGGGATCGAAATTTGATGCGAACGCTAACGTGGAGCATAAGAACATCGCTACTCTTATCGGTGAGCTGCCTAAGCAGGGATTCATCCGTCTCAACCGCCGTCTCCTCACCGAGCGCATCAAAGAGATGTTCGGCAAAGAGCTCTCCGATCGGTATATGAGCCTCCTCAACCAGCATTTCATCTACAAGAACGACGAGACCAACCTCGCTAACTATTGCGCCTC
>CALEPS010000011.1 GCA_937910305.1 uncultured Bacteroidales bacterium
CGGGCGTTTCACAGCGGTGGACGAAGCGTGGATGCTGGATCAATGGGGTCAGGAGTTCCTCGGAGAGGGACGCCGCCGCCGTACCGACCTGCGCCGGTTTGACAAGTTCACACAAGGGCAATGGTGGTTCTTCGGACGCGCTACCGATGACGGCGTGGCATACCCCGCCAAGCGTGACCGCAAGTATGAGTGGTTCCCGCTGCCGGCTTCCGCATTGAGCGTCAATCCCGGACTGAGACAGAACCCCAATTATTAAATTTGAAGATTTGAAAATTTGAAGATTCAAAGATTTGAAGATTATGAAAAACAATATATCTTATAGCGGCTATCGCCGCGGTCTTACAGCAAAGCGGTCCTGCAGGCTGTTTATAGCCGGTCTTACAGCGTTAGCGGTCAGTGCGGCAGCACTCACCTCCTGCCAGCCGAAGGAGCTGGAGTTTGAGCATGAGGCGATCCAGTTTGAGCCGATGGCGAACGCGATTCTTATCGAACTCATTGCGCCGGTGGGTACGGCGGTGGACGACGAGATATATATCTTCGGCGCGTTCAACGGGCTGGACGAGAATACAGCGCTCGGTGCTATCGAATGGCAGATGGAGAAAGCCCCTGCTTCCGACAAGAAATGGGGAATTTATCTCTTCCCTTCGGATTTCAAAGAAGGCAAGACGCTGGCGGACGGTTTTTCGTTCGTGAGCAAGAAAGCCGGTGGCGAGCGGGATATCAAAGGCAAGCCTGTCACGCACACACTGACGGCTTTGGCCGGTTCGGTCAATAATGTATGGGCGGACCGTTGGGCTGCCTATTTCAGCGGCGACGACAAGATCATCCATAACGGACCGGTGGTCTATGTGCTGGACGAGAGCGGTTTCGGCAAACTGACGCTCTATATGTACGGCGATGTGAACGATCTCAACGGCGGTTGGCCAGGCATGAGCATCACCGGCTATGAGACGGTGAACGGAGTAGAGTTGGCATATTTCGACATAGGCGAAGGCAACGAGGGACTGAACGAGACACTCATCTTCTCCGACAACGGTTCGGATCAGTTGGGCGACTTCGGACCCGTTACGTTCGGTTCGGAGCCCCTCTATCTCCATATCACAGCGGAAGGCAAAGTGGAGGAACTGAATATGGACGGTCTGGTCGGTCATGACGGACCAGTCGTTTATGTACTGGACGGCAAGGACTGGGGCATGAACACGACGCTCTATATGTGGGGCGACGTGAATGACCTGAACGGCGGATGGCCCGGTATGAGTGTAACCGGTACCGAGACAATAGGTGAATACACCTATCTCTATTTCGATCTCGGCGAAGCCAATGTCGGGCTCAAGGAATCGCTGATCCTCTCTAATAACGGTGCTACCCAGTTGGGCGATTTCCCGGGAAACGACAATCTCTGGACGATCGGCGAGAACCTCTATCTCTATATGGGTGCGGACGGTGTGGTACAGATCGCCGATCCGGAGCATCCGGGCGATGTGGTATGGTTTGATCCCAAGGCTGCGCCGAAAGAGGAAGCGGTGATAGACCTGTATTTCTATAATGCTACGGAAACGCTGGGAGATATCCAACTCTATGCATGGGGTAACGCAGAGGCGTTCGGCGGCTGGCCAGGACAGTCGTTTGCCGCCATGGACACAACGGCGATCCTCGGTCTCGAACTGATCCATACCCAAATCACCGGTTTTGTCGGCGACACCTACCATCTGATCGTCAACAACGGCAATGGTACCCAGCTCGACGACTATACCGTGACCGCCGAGGAAGCAAAGAATGAATATTATCTTAAGATCACCGACGAAGGAGTGTCCGAACTCTCTGTCGTGGCTAAAGCAAGGAGGAAATAATTATGAAAACAATATGTAAAATAGCAGCCTTTGTACTTTGTACCTTGTCCCTTGGTACTTTCACTTCTTGTGAGCAAGGTCCGCGTGTCGTACCGCCGGTAGAGCCGGAGAAACCTATTGTGGATGCGAACCAGATAGTCATCTACGAGTGTAACGAGCGTCTTTTCGCTGAGGCGGAGGCGTTCAAAGCCATCGAGGCATACGTGCCGACGCTGGCGGATATGGGCGTCAATGTCCTGTGGCTGATGCCGGTTCATCCCATAGGCTCGGACGCCAAAGCGGTCGGATCGCCCTATTGCGTCAAGGACTATACCGCAGTCAACCCTGCGTTCGGTACGCTGGCGGATCTGAAGAGCCTGGTCGCTACTGCCCATCAGAACGGCATGAAAGTGATGCTGGATTGGATCGCCAACCATACTTCGTGGGATAACAGGTGGGTGACTGCTCATCCGGATTGGTACACCGGTCCGGCTACGGCTGACGAGAAATTCTGGGAGGATGTGACCTTCCTCAATTATGATGTTCCCGCAGTCTGCGACACGATGAAAGCGTGTATGCTCTACTGGGTGGACGAAGCGGATATCGACGGCTTCCGTTGCGACTATGCCGATGGTGCACCGATGGACTTCTGGAAAGAGGTGATCACGGACATCCGCTCCCGCAAGAGCGACGCACTCATGCTGGCGGAGACCTCCGACGCACGGCTCTATACCGCGGGATTTGACCTGCTCTACAGCTGGAGTTACATGTATGCCGTAGAGGGACTGTATAGCGGTTCTTCTACGTTCGGCGCACTCCTCTCCGCCCACACCTCGGAGTACAACGCTACGCCGGAGGGCAAGGAGCGCATGCGTTATGTCACCACCCACGACGAGTCGTCCTCTACCGCACCGGGCAATGTCTTCCGTACGCCACAAGGCGAACTGTCCGCTTTCTGTCTTACTGCTTTCATGGCGGGTGTGCCGATGATCTACTCCTCGCAGGAATTAGGCAACATGTCTGCTGTCAATTTCTTTAATTACAATATAATGGATTTCAAGGCGGACAATACGACCCGTGCGGCGATGAAGAACCTGCTCAAAGCCTACCGCGAGACGGCGCACCTCCGCGGCGGCAAACAGCTCACCGGCTCGCTCAACGCCAAGGTGCCCTATATCCAATATACCGATGAGCAAGAGACCATGATCGTGATCTGCAATACCGCGAACTCCGATCAGGAGGTCAAACTGCCCATGGCGCACCAGGGACACACCGTCACCGATCTGCTCACCGGCGAGACCCTCACCCTCGGTACAACCGCCACCCTCGCACCCTACGAATATAGGATCTATAAACACTAACAGAATATTCAATGCACAAGGTGCACTGATAATAAATAATTATTAACCCTTAAAACAAAATTATTATGAAAAAGATTTATGCTACTTTGCTGGCTGTTATTGCAGCCACAACCCTCTCTTTCGCACGTTCTTTTGACGGCACAGAGAAAATTTATCTAAAGGCTAATGCGGTTTCTTGGTGGATCGATGCCAATGCCGCACAACGCGCAGTATTGGATAACTCGACCTCTGTTGTCGGGGTTATCGAAGATGCAGATCGTTTTATCTATGCGTTTACCATCCCTGCTGGTGATTACAGCACCATCCGTTTCGAGCGCGCCGAGACGGCTGAGGCTGCTGCTTGGAATGCAACAGGAGATATCTCTATCCCTGCTGAAGGAGACTATGTAACTGCTTTTGAGCAGAACTCCTCAGAGGCTACATGGGACACCTACGTGCCCGCAGGAGAGGTGGTTTACACCACCCATCATATCACCGTTACCAACAATACAGGATGGACTGGCTTCTTTGTCTATGCATGGGGCAGCAGCGAAGCTTTCGGCGCATGGCCCGGCTCAGACCAGTTAGCGCTTGACTTCCAGGCAGCGGACGGCGAAGTAACGCTCCACCTCATCTTCCATCAGGATGACGGAGAGGATAACCGCCAGCTCTTTGACATCACTGAGGCACGCGACTACAACCTTGTGGTAACCGCTGAAGGTGTGACCGAAGGCGAAGGTCAAGGTGTGGATAAGGTGAACATCAATGCCAAAGCTTCCAAATTTATTAAGGATGACCAGCTCGTCATTATCCGTGACGGCAAGACCTTCAATGCCCTTGGTTCGGAGCTGAAATAACTAAACACCGAAGGCACTCAGCCGCGACCAAAGGTCGCGCTCAACCAAAAACGGCAGCCACATGGCTGTCGTTTCTGTCGAGTAATAATCGTTCGAGCCATGCGAGATAAGACGAGGTGACTCGTAAATTGCCCCTTTCCCCGTGGCGGTTTTCCCCGATTAACGGGGACAACCTAGCGTCCCGAACAGTACGTCCGTGCCGTTAAGGATCGGGCGTACGACTAAAAGCAAACGAGAGACCATCAAATGATGATTCTCTCGTTTGGTCGAGAAGAGGCGACTCGAACGCCCGACCCCTACGTCCCGAACGTAGTGCGCTACCAACTGCGCTACTTCTCGATTTTTCGGGAAACCGAAAAATCTCGGAGTCCCTTGATAGTTCGTTATTTTCATGGTCGTAAAGCAGGGAACCCCGCCCTCCTTTACTTCCGTAAATAATCTCCTATCTTCGTGAGTTCTCGCTCTTTTTTACAAAAGCGGGTGCAAAAGTACTGCTTTTTTTTGATATACGCAAATTTTTTGCGATTTATTTTGCACTTTTTCGTCTAAAAGTGCGTTTACCGGGCTTTATAGGTTCCCCTTGAGCCATTATTTCACGCACTTGCGCCTCCGTCACCGTCTCTACCGGTATGTTCTTTGGCAGCTGGTAATTGCCCTCCGGCGTATGGATATAAGCGCCGTACCTGCCGTTCAACACCTGCACATCGCCCCACTGATGCACCGGAGTGGAAGTGGTCTGTTTCTCCTCGATGAGCGCAATAGCGTCCTCCATGGTCACGGTAAACGGATCTTTGCCTTTTGGGATGGAGATGAACACATGGTTATAATGCACATACGGACCGTACTTGCCCTCGCCTATCACTACCGGCAATCCCTCGTACTCGCCCAGCGTGAGAGGCAGAGCCGTCTTGAACAGTTCCAGCGCCTCGGCTAACGTGATGGAGTAGATCGACTGGTTCTTCTTCAGGCTGGCGAAACGCGGCTTGGCGTCTGCCGCATTGCCCATCTGCACGCACGGACCTATCTTGCTGATCTTCGCGATAATAGGCTGTCCCGTCTCCGGGTCATTGCCCAGGAACCTGCCCTCCACCTTACCGGACGGCACGGCGGAGACAAGCGGATGGAAGGTCTTGTAGAACGTGTCCACCGTCTTCACCCAATCGGCTTTGCCTGCCGCGATACGGTCGAACTGCTCCTCCTCGTGCGCCGTGAAATCATAATCGAGGATCTCCGGGAAATGCTCCACCAGAAAATCATTGGTCATCTGTCCCAGGTCCGTTGGCAGGAACCGCTGCGTCTCTGCGCCGTACATCTCGCTGCGTTGTTTCTCCAGCACCATCCCGTTCTTCAGAGTCAGGATAGCTATATCCCTTTTGACACCCGGCACGGAGCCTTTCTCCACATATTTCACATGCTGGATGGTGTCAATGATCGTGGCGTAGGTGGAAGGACGTCCTATCTCCAGCTCCTCCATCCGCTTCACGAGCGTAGCGTCGTTATACCGCAACGGAGGCTTTGCGTAGGTCTGTATCGCCTCTGCGCCCTGCAGTCTCAGACGCTCACGCGGAGACATGGCGGGTAAGATCCGGCGCTCCTCCTCCGCATCGTCCGTGGACTGGACATAGACACGTGTGAAACCGTCGAAAGTGATCACCTCGCCTGCCGCCACAAACGCATATTTGGATCCGTGTACCGACACCTCGATAGTGGTCTTCTCGCCCTGCGCCTCCGCCATCTGGCTGGCTATCGTGCGTTTCCATATCAGTTCGTACAGACGCTGCTCGTCTTTGGTGGCACCTGCGCTCAGACGGCTCATATAAGCCGGACGGATCGCCTCATGCGCCTCCTGCGCGCCTTTGGATTTGGTGCGGTACTGACGCGTATGCACGTATTTCTCGCCGTACTGCTCCGCGATAACCTCCTTGCTCGTCGCTAACGCCAGAGACGAGAGGTTCACCGAATCCGTACGCATATAGGTGATATGTCCGCTCTCATACAGCGTCTGCGCCAGACGCATGGTCTTGGAGACGGAGAACTTGAGCTTCCGCGCCGCTTCCTGCTGGAGCGTGGACGTGGTGAACGGAGGTGCCGGCATATGGGTCACCGGTCGGCGTTGTACATCGCGGACGATGAACTGAGCCGTGTTCAGACTCTCCAGAAACTCAATCGCATCTTTCTTATGAGAGAAACGGTGGTTCAACTCGCATCTCAATACCGATGCGTCACCCGGATTTATACCGATGAAATCGGCAAAAGTTCGATATGCGGACGAAGCGCGGAAGGATTCTATCTCGCGCTCTTTCTCTACTATCAGCCTTACCGCCACCGATTGTACGCGGCCGGCGGAAAGACCGGTCGTCACCTTCCTCCATAGCACCGGCGACAGCTCGAACCCGACGATACGGTCCAGCACGCGGCGCGCCTGCTGGGCGTTCACCAGGTTATAGTCTATATCCCGCGGATTGGCTATACCGTCAAGCACATCGCTCTTCGTGATAGACGGGAAGACGATACGGTGGGTCTCTTTGTTCTGCAGACCCAGCACCTGGTACAGATGCCAGGCTATCGCTTCTCCTTCACGGTCCTCATCGGATGCCAGCCATACGACATCCGATTTAGCCACTTCTCTCTTCAACTCCTCCACCAGACGCTCTTTGTTGCTGTCTATCACGTAGTTCGGCGCGTAGCCGTGCTCGATATCTATTCCCAGCGAGTTCTTGCCCAGCGGCTCGATATCACGGATATGGCCTTGGCTGCTCATTACCTTGAAATCATCTCCGAGAAACGATTTGATCGTCTTTACCTTGCCCGGAGACTCTACTATAACCAGATTTTTGCTCATAAACTATATAAATAAGGTGTACCCTCGAAAATTCGCCGCAAAAGTAGTACAAAAAAATTATTTGCGCAAATTTTTTTTATTCGCTTGCGTATATCAAAGATATTTTGTATCTTTGCACCCGATTTGAGAAAAATAATTTTAATTTTTTTATCGAAAGGACTTGCATGAATGTATTTTTAGTCGTATTATTAGTGCTCGCGGGCGTTGCGTTATTACTCGCGGAGATGTTCCTTCTGCCGGGTTTCGGCATAGCGGGTATCGGTGGTTTCGGTTGCCTGATAGCAGCCGTAGTGATGGCATGGCTCATGATCAGCCGCATGGCGGGGTATATCACCCTGGGCGCCTGTCTGGTTCTTTCGGGACTGGCTATTTGGGGCTTCCTGCGCAGCAACGCGCTCGACAGGATGGCGCTGGATAGCAAGATTGACAGCCATGTGGAACTGGCGAAGAACAAGCTGAAGAAGGACGGCACGCCGGCGGAGGAAAAGAACGAAGAAAAATAATCTCTCACTAACTAAAATCATAAAACTATGGACATCCTAACCATTATTGTTGTAACGCTGGTAGCGATTGCACTTTGTATTTTCTTTTATTACGTACCGTTCATGCTGTGGATCAACGCCGTAGTGAGCGGAGTACGTATCAGTCTGGTACAGCTCTTCCTGATGCGCATCCGTAAGGTGCCGCCCACGAAGATCGTCAACTGTATGATCGAGGCGCACAAAGCGGGTCTGACAGAGGTCAAACGCGACGGTCTGGAGGCGCATTACCTCGCCGGAGG
>CALEPS010000012.1 GCA_937910305.1 uncultured Bacteroidales bacterium
ATGCACTTTTCTCTTGCGAGATTCAAAAAATCTTTGTACCTTTGCAGCGTGAAATTAGAATATAAGATGAAAGAAGATCAACATACGGAGTTCAAACGATTATGGAAAGATGAGTTCTTCCGCGAGTTGAGTGCGTTCGCTAACAGTCAGGGCGGCACGCTCTATATTGGCGTGAAAGATGACGGAGCGATTATCGGAGTGAAAGATGCCAAGTCTTTGCTTCAAGACATGCCGAACAAAATCAAGAATAACTTGGGTTTCTTGGCGGATGTTAATCTCCAGACAGAAAAAGGAAAGGAATATATTGCAATTATCGTCAAACCGCAAGAAGACGGCATTTCGTACGATGGCAAATACTATGTGCGCAGCGGCAGTACGGTGCAAGAACTACGCGGACAAGAGTTGGCTTCCTTCCTCATGCAAAAGGCGAAAATCTATTGGGATTCTCTCACTCGTCCGGAAGCTAAGTTGAGCGATTTGGACGATGAAGCATGGGATTTCTTCATTACTACGGCTCTGGAGAAC
This sequence comes from uncultured Bacteroidales bacterium, assembly GCA_937910305.1. GTDB lineage: Bacteria > Bacteroidota > Bacteroidia > Bacteroidales > Paludibacteraceae > Colicola. The sequence continues at coordinate 526 of CALEPS010000012.1, forward strand.
AAACGTCTGAACATGAGTGCCAAGACCGAAAGCCAAGAGACAGTCCTGCGAAAACTCAATTTAATGACAGAGAAAGGAGAATTGACGAACGCGGCATTGATGTTGTTTGGCAAAGATATTGAGCGATGGAGTCCGCTTTCTGCTTTCCGTATCGGGCGTTTCGGGGTCAATCAGGCAGATTTAATCATCCATGACAATATCGTTTGTCCGTTAGTGTTGATGCCGGATTTGGTGTTGGACACGCTGCGCACCAAATATCTTGTTTCCACGGTTGGTTACGAAGGCTTGCACCGCAAAGAAACCTTGGAGTTACCGGAAGACGGTTTGCGAGAGATTATCTGTAACGCTATCATGCACCGTGATTACATGGGCACGTTCATTCAAATGCGCGTATGGGCAGACCGCATCCAATTATGGAATGATGGCACATTGCCACCGTCACTCACCATTGAGAAATTGATGATTGAGCATGAGTCTCGTCCTCGCAATCCGCTTATCGCAAAAGTCTTCTATCTGCTTGGTTTCGTGGAAAACTGGGGACGCGGCTATGAGAAAATCCGTAACTCCTTTGAGCAGGCATATTTGCAAATGCCGACTTTTGAACAAGTACGTGGTGGCATCATGGCAACCATCCAACGCGAGGTGTTCCTACAAGTACAAGGAAGCCAAGTGGCTACAGGTAGAACTACAGAAAGGGCACCGAAAACCAGGGAGAAAACTAGGGAGAAAACTAGGGAGAAGATTCTTGTGGCGATTAAAGAAAACCCTATGATTACAGCTAAAAATCTTGCTGACATTATAGGAATTACCATAAAGGGGGTAGAATGGCAAATAAAAGACCTAAAATCTCAGGGTCTCATCCGACGTGTCGGACCTGACAAAGGCGGTCACTGGGAGATAATAGAATCCAACGTATGACCCATCAGCCGCGAGTGATCTTTGAGCGAAGCGGTCTTTTTCTCTAACAAAAAGCGTCCCCCCGGACGCTTTTTTTGCCTTTTTTCTTGCATATGTAATTTTTTTTCCGTATCTTTGCAGCCGAATTTACGCCGAAGCCGTTTTTAACGGCGGTGGAGGTGGGTTCTTTACATATTGATGGCGTTTATTGACGCTTTGTACTTGGCGCGCGAAAAGCCTCGAACACTTTTAGCAAAATTCAGTCAAAGACAAAGTAACGATAGATGCCTACGGGTATGACATTCATACTCGCCTGGTCATTTCGTTGACGGGCGGTTTAGTCATATCGGCGTAGGTTTCATTGTTGTTTGTTTGACTGAATGGGGTAGTTCGAGGATCCTAGCGCGCAGATGAGCAATAGCGAAATCTGCGCTTTTTTATGCATGGATGCAGTCCATGAATGGATTAAGCATGCGGAACACGCAAAGTGAACCAACACACAACCCGATAATTAACATTATTAACCCCAAAACTCTATCATTATGAAAAAATTCATGATGGCAGCAATGGCCTTAATCGTTGCATGTGGTTTCACTTTCGCTGACAACAAAAGCGAGCAAAAAGAAATCCGGAAGGAACGCCAGGAAATTCGCAAATTAGCGAAGAAAGAATTAACGTCCAGAGTGGACAAAGTGGTCAAACGCGAAGCCAAACGTCTCAGGAAAGAGGGCTGGCTGGTAAAACCGGGAGCTCTGCCTTTGGAGAAACAACTGGAACGCGTATATATGATGCAATATGAGTATGACGACAACCTGTTCCCTAAATATATCATGGGCGAGGCTTCTTCCGTGGGGGAGCATTACGATGCAGCGAAGACTTCCGCTACCAGTCTGGCTATCACGAATCTCGCGGGGCAGATCCAGACTGAAGTAACGGCTCTCGTGGAAAACACCGTGGCGAACCGTCAGTTGTCCGCTAACGAAGCCGCATCTATCAGCGAGAGCGTTATGGCATCGAAAAACCTCATCTCCCAGTCTATCGGTCGTACCATTCCTGTTATGGAATGCTACCGCACGAACAAAAAGAAAAATACAGAAGTTCTGGTTCGCCTGGCTTACAACGGCGAAATGGCTAAAGAAGCGGCCAAGAAAGCAGTTCGACAAGAACTGGAGAAAAAAGGAGAGGATCTGCACGAACAGCTCGACAAAGTGCTCGGTTTCTAAGAGTCAGGCCGTATGAAAACTACTTACCGATACACATGCTTTCTGCTATTCGTCGCCGTGGCAATGACGGCATGCTTGAATAACGACAGGACGACGGTTGTTCTGCCTACAGGAACCGTATCCCATAATGTCATACCGGACGAGCTTCGAGATGTGATTACGGATCATATCCCCGTCTATGAGGGAAACGAGATACCCAATATCTCGGGATATTATCTGGCAGACAACGTAGTGTCATTGTATTGCTCGGATGAGGAAAGCGGCGGCTATTCGCCGGGAAAGTCCTTCGCCGATGAATATTCCTATTTCGGAGAAATTACTTCCAGAGGACTCATTTACGAATACATGGAAAGGGAAGGATCGGCGTATTATTCCTCGAATCTGGTTCAGGTAATGGGGGATGGAAATAATTTCACCGCCTATTATGTTACGGAAGGTAATACGGATTTAGATGACGATGGGATAGAAGAGACATGGTCCAAGGTGAGTACTATCCTTTCGGGAACGATTACAGCAGATGGTATTAGAAACTGGAAGAAAGCCATCATCATGGTGGACAAAATAGACCCGCTGAACAAGTTAATGGAGGTAAATGTCTATCGTGTGTTTGAAGAGTCCGACGGCATTGCCGAGCGCATATCCCCATGGACGGCTCCGGAACGCCGCCACGCTCCCGGAGATGCATCCGGGGAGGAAGAAAAACTGCCTTCCAAAGCTTCTATTAACCAATAACAATTTACCCCATGAAAACGAAATGGATCTATTTATCACTTCTGCTATGGATGTGTAGCACATCTCTGATTTTCGCACAGGATTCGCTTGGGGTGATCCCAACTTACCGGACGGACACTGCTGTCCTTGCCGATTCTTTACCCCAGAGCGCGGCAGAACGTTGGAACCGGAATACGGAAAAAGACAAATGGCAAATAGGTATGCGGATGAGTTTCGTCGGCTCGGACATGCTATATACCTCTGCCGCATACAATGGCTACTACCATCCGTTGTATGGGCGGGGCGGTATCGGCTTCTGGGCGGAGCGATCGCTCATAGAAGGTTTGTCTATACGACCCGAATTCGCCTTCACAGGACGTGGGGCACTGCTCCAAAGCGACGACATTCGGTATGGTTTACACCTCAGGGCTTTTGATATCCGCGTAGGTCTCATCTATACCTTCTTGCGCGACAGGAAGGTACAACCATACGTCTTTCTTACGCCCAACATGAATTTCGTCATGTCCGGCCACGTCACCTATAAGGACGGTAAAGGGCAGAATCTGGATACCAGACTGACCAAGGGTAGTATCAATCCCTTCAACTTCAGTATCATGCCCGGTGTTGGTCTCCGCTTCCCCGTAGAGGCAAACGATTTCAAGTTCTACGTAGATGCGGAGATCGGGTATAACTTCGGTTGCGTGAACACATTCTCGACAGCGGAAAAAAACGGCACCAGCGTTCCCCTCAACGGTATCAACTCGGATATCGTCGGCTCGCGGTTGAGCAGCAATCTGGAGTTCTCCGTTGCTGTCGGCATCCCCTTGGGCAGTATTGTTGCCAAAGAACGGGCTCCGAGGGAGAAAAAGGAGAGTTGGTTTGAACAGCGGGCGCGGGAGCGGAGAGAGAGAAAAGCCGCGGAAGAGGAACTGGCTCGCCGGCAGGCTGAGCTGCTCCAACTGCTGCAGCAACAGCAAGCGGAGAAACAGAATAACTACAACGAAGAACTAGCGCGGTATAACGCTAACCTCTCGCCGCAAAACAGGGTCGGAGACGGCATCAAGATGTATGTGGTGCCGAATGTGGCTCTCGACACCGCCGACGACGGTTCGCCGGAAATGAACCTGAAACTGGAGTTCGCTTATGAGACGGTCGTAAAAGAGACACCATCTCTCAAGTATGACAAAAACACGGATGACTACCCTGCCGGAGCATATCTGCCTACTCAGTCCAAGGCTTGCAAAACCACCCTCAGTTTTATGAAAGAGCAGCTGGACGGAGAACTGAAAGAGTATTTCACCCCCGACACACGTGTTACCATCCGCATCACCGGCGAGACGGACGGAAGCGCCATCAAAAAGCGTATCCCGTACAAAGGTGAGTTCGGAGATTTCGAGCAGGAACTGATCTATCTGAACGGCATGATAGACGAGATGACCGTTACTCGAAAGAATGGTATTACCTACAATGGCCAGTTGGGATTCCTTCGTACGCAGGGCGTGCAGAAATATATGGAGACATATATAGATGCGCTCCAACGGACCCGGAACACCTACCAGATATATGCGGTTGAGAGGACGGAAAAAGGCTCGCAGTACCGCAAAATATCGGTAGAACTGACCATCCATAATGCCTATCAGACGGAAAAACGCCCCGTTGCTGTCGTTACGCGCGACACGGTTCCGGCCGCTCAGACGGAGGCGAAACACGGCAGAAAATCAAGGTTTAAAAACAAACCGGAGACTCCGGAACCGGAACTGCCCAAGACGGATACGCTGCCTAATGTGGACACCGATATTCCTCTTACCAATATGGCTAACACGGATACCTATGTGCTTGTCATCGGTAACGAGAAGTACAAAGATATAGTTGGTGTTGTTCCTTTCGCTGAGAATGACGCTAAGATGTTCCGCATGTATTGCATGAAGACGCTTGGTATCCCTGACCGCCAGATACGCATGACGCTCAATGCCACACGCAACGAGATTGCAGACGGTTTGGACTGGCTGGAGAACCTGGTGCAGGCACGGAACGGAAAAGCACGTATTATCTTCTACTACGCCGGGCACGGTATGCCGCTCAATGAGACCACCCATCTGCTGCCTGTGGACGGAAACCCGGAAAAAGCGGAACAGCAGATCGCCTTGAATGAGCTGTATAACCGGTTGAGCGACTGGAATGCCGCATCCGTCACCTGTATCTTTGACGCCTGCTTCTCCGGTACAAGGCGAAACGGCCAACCCATTGTGCAGGGCGGGCGTGGTATCGCACTCAAACCCAAGTTTGATCCGGTTCACGGAAATCTCGTGATCTTCTCTGCCGCGGAAGCCTCCCAGACTGCGTATCCTTATCCGGAGCAGAAACACGGATTGTTCACCTATTGGTTCCTTAGAGCTCTCCAGGAATCGAAAGGGGCGATGAACTACAAAGAACTCATTCATTATCTCACGGAAAGAGTTTCTGTAGAGGCGTCCCTGATGAACCGGAAGCAGAACCCCAACCTCCAATACAGCGAATCGCTGGAGGGGAAATGGTTCGATTGGACATTCCAGAAACAGAACTGACAAGATGCGTAGTTTCTATCTGGTCATAGTATGTTGTATGGGTATGTGCGCAGCGTACGCGGGAGACATCACCCGCGTCGCTGCCACGTATGAATACGTCTCCGGTAACCCGGACGAGACACCGGCGCAAGCCGAAGCAAAAGCATTTGAATATGCCCGCCGGAAAGCGCTTGAAGACAAGTTCGGACTCGATGTGAGCAGTGTCACGAACACCTTGGTTACCAATAGAACCGGTAACGGAAATGAACACTCCGAGACCAATGTCTTCTCCGCCGGAGAAACATCCGTGCGCGGGGAATGGATTGAGACTATATCCGAGCGCGTGCTGGAGAAAAGTTTCACCAACGGGCTTTGGATCGTCAAAGTCCGTGTGGAAGGGCGCGCCCGTAATTACTCTACCGAAAAAGCAGACATCCGCTTTGCTTTTGTCAGAAACATACAGGATATAGACCCGCCCGTCACCTTCCGGGACGGGAATGATATCTTCCTCCGTTTCTCCTCGCCCGTCTCCGGCAAACTATGCGTCTATCTGGTCGATGAAGACAAGAAGGCTTTCTGCCTCCTGCCATACCCGAAACAGCAAAGCGGTGCACAGTCCGTCGAGGCGAACAAGGAATATATTTTCTTCTCTTCCGATTTTGATGAGTCTGCCCAGGAATATACCCTCAACTGCGAGCGTTCGTCAGAGCAGAATGCATTATATGTCATCTTCTCTCCAAATGATTTTACCAAAGCGGCGGACAAGCAGGGAGGAAAGAACTTCCGCGACGAACAACTGCCGCGGGAACTGACCTATGAAGCATTGATGAAATGGCTCGCCCGTAACCAGACCAAAGACCCCGATATGGCGGTACACTCGTCGATAATAACCATACGGAAATAGAATAACAAAACACAATATACATGAAACGCATCACATTCCTTTGGGCAGCCCTCTTTTGCAGCCTTGTAACCTTTGCTGACACATCCGGTACATGCGGTGATAATGTTTTGTGGGAATATGACATCACCACAAATACGCTTAATATTACAGGAACAGGGGAAATGTATGATTTTGCGCATGACAATTGGTGTAAAGAGAAAGGATACACTCTTGATATCCCATGGGGCATGTACTCAGCATCAATAAAATATGTGGTTATATGGAATGGTGTTACTACAATAGGCAGATAGGCCTTTTATAATTGTAAACAATTGACAAAGGTTTCTATTGCTCAAAGCGTTACACAGATTGGGGACTATGCTTTTGAATGGTGTGGTTATATGCAAAACATTACATTACCTGACGGGTTAGAGAGCATAGGAGCTAGTGCCTTTGCGGAGTGTGTTAATCTCCGTTCAATACGGATACCTAATGGAGTGACTCGAATAGGTAAATCTGCATTTTGGAATTGTAGCAGTTTGTCTTCTGTAACCCTTCCTGAAGGAATTACACAAATCGAACAAGGCGTCTTTTCTCGTTGTAAAATAAAGTCTATTGTTATTCCTGATCATGTTACCAGCATCGGGTCTCAAGCCTTTGAACTATGCACGAACTTGGAATCTGTCAATATTCCAAGCAAGGTTGAGAGTATTGGTATGTATGCTTTCAGTGCTTGTTTTCCCTTGACAGAAATAACCATTCCAAGTAGCGTTATTAGTGTCGAGTATCATGCATTTAGTAGTTGTTCGAAACTCAAGAGAGTTTATTATCCGGATGGTTTAGATCTATCAAAAGCAGGAATAACAGCATCTGCAGAATTGATAGTACGCGGTCATATTGATTCTAAAAAGAAACCAGTTACGTCACCATCAATTGAATCAGGTAGTCTCACTCAACCACCATTGTTGGCACTCGTCGATGGGTCGTTGAAATTTAGCGATGCCAATGGCAACAATCGTATCGATGCGGATGAGAAATGTACGGTAAAATTTAAAGTTGTGAATAATGGCAAAGGGGCAGCGACTAACTGCGAGGCGCGGGTTAAGTTGTCCGGTGCTACAAGCGGCATCACGGTCAAGACCGTTAAATTACCTACTATCGCTGCGGGAAACAATTACGAAGTGTCTGTTCCTGTCACTTCGTCCGTCAATACCCAAGACGGTCAAGTGTCGTTTGCTATCGAAGTATATGAGCCGCAAGGCTGGGGCATAGCGCCGTTTACCATGTCCGTAGCCACCAAAGCCTATGACCCGCCATACCTGCAAGTGGTAGATTACAACATCGCCTCCAACTCCGGCAAGATACGCAAGATGGAGCCGTTTACGTTATCTTTCAACCTGCAGAATACCAAGTACGGCAATGCGGAAAACGTCAAGGTGAGCGTCAAATTGCCGGCGAATGTGTTCGTGATGGATGGAAGTGCAGAACTATTGTATCCGCTGATTAAGTCAGGCGAAGTAAAGTCTGTCAAAGTTACATTGGCAGCGAATAATAACTATGCCACAACCAATATCCCTATCACCATTGATGTCAAAGAGAAACATGGCAAGTTCGCTGAGAACAAGCAGCTGGATATCGCCCTCAACCAAACAACCTCCAGCAGCATCAATATCGCTGCCAAAGACGAGCCGCAACAGGAGCGCAAGGAGATAAAGCTGGCAATGATGACCAGCGAGGTGGATCGCAATATCCCTGTCGCCAAATCCAAGAATCAGAATACTTTTGTGCTTATTATAGCCAACGAGCACTACCAGCAGGTTGCCTCCGTACCTTTTGCCCTCAATGACGGCAATATCTTCCGCGAGTATTGCATCAAGACCTTGGGTATCGGCGAGAAACATATCAAGTATCTGGCGGACGCGACGGGTAATCAGATCAAAGCCGGTGTGAACTGGCTGAACAACGTAGTAGAGACTTTCGACGAGCCGCAGATCATCGTCTATTATGCGGGTCACGGGATCCCGGATGAGAGCAGTAAGTCCGCTTACCTGCTGCCTATCGATGGCTCCGGCACCGATGTCACAACCGGTTATAAACTGGACGATCTGTATGCCACGCTGGGCAACATGCCGGCTTCGCGTATAGCGGTCTTTATGGATGCCTGCTTCTCCGGCTCCAAGCGCGAGCAGGGTATGCTGGCTTCCGCCCGCGGCGTGGCGCTCAAAGCCAAATCGGGCGTGCCGCAAGGAAACATGGTTGTCTTCTCTGCGGCGCAGGGCGATGAGACGGCTTATCCCAACCGCGAGCAGCAACACGGATTATTTACCTATTATCTGCTGAAGAAGCTGCAAGATACCGAAGGCAATGTGACGCTCAAGGATTTAGGCGATTATGTCACCAAACAAGTCTCCCAGCAATCATTGCTCCTCAATGACAAACGCCAAACCCCCTCTGTCATTCCTTCTACCTCCCTCGGCTCCGAGTGGCAGAGTTGGAAACTAAAATAACATACCGATGAGAAAGATTATACTGATAGCCTGTGCGTTATGCCTTGCGTGGTACGCGTCCGCGCAGTCGTTCGAGGAGCAATACCGCGCTTTTCAGCAGGCGGCGCAGAAGAACTACGCGGATTTCCGGGACCAAGCAAACGCCCGATATGCGGAATTCTTGCGGGCTGCGTGGGACTACTATCGTGTCTCTCCGGCTATTCCCCGCCCCAAGGACGAACCGACCCCTCCTGTGCCTTATGACGACAAGCAGGAGCAGCAGGACCAGGAGATAAAGGGCGAAGCCGTTCCGCAACCTACTCCGGCTCCGGCACCGCAGCCGGTAGCACCGGTCATAGAGAATGACGACGAGTCGCGCACCGTCAGCCTGACGTATTACGGCACGCCTTTCTCTTTCCGTGTGCCCAAAGAGAAATCGATCTTGTTGCCGGACATTAAGGCGGAGACATTGGCTGCGGCATGGGAAGAGTTGGCCGGCAAGGAATATAACAATCTGCTCCGCGACTGCCTCTCTGCGCGTGACCAACATAAGCTTTGCGACTGGGCATACCTCTCCTTGCTGCAGCAACTCACAGAGACACTCTACGGCCAATCCAATGCGGCTGTTCTCCTGCAAGCATTTCTCTACGCCAACTCCGGTTATCAGATGCGGCTGGCTGTCACGGAAAACGGTACGCTTCATCTTCTGGTCGGGAGCGAATATACGTTCTACGACCGCGGATATTTTGAGATAGAGGGCGGTAAATTCTTCCCTTTGGGCGAACTTACCGGAAAAGTTGCTATATGCAATGGCGCTTTCGAGAAAGAGAAACCCCTCTCGCTGCTTATCTCCGAGGAACAGCATTTCGCCTCTGTGCCGCAACCCATGCCGGCGCGAAAGGCGCAATCCGGCCTCACGGCTTCCTGCGCTATCAATAAAAACCTCATTGATTTCTATAACTCTTACCCCACCGGACATTACGGCGATGATTTCGGCACACGATGGGCGGCGTATGCCAATTCGCCTATGGATGAAACGATCCGAAAAGAGTTGTATCCCCAACTGATGGCGGCTGTCCGCGGAGTACCCGAGGCACAGGCGGTTAACCTGCTGCTGAACTGGGTACAGACGGCGTTCGAATACGAATATGACGATAAGGTATGGGGAGGGGACAGAGCGTTCTTCCCTGCCGAATCGCTCCATTATCCCTATTGCGATTGCGAGGACCGCTCTATCTTGTTCTCGCGTATCGTGCGGGATCTGTTACATCTGGAAGTGGTGCTTCTCTATTACCCCGGGCACCTCGCCACGGCGGTGCATTTTCACCAAGATATCCGAGGTGACTATCTGCTCCTTGACGGCAGCAAATTCATTATCTGTGACCCTACCTATATCGGCGCACCGGTCGGTGCTACCATGCCTGACATGGATAACCAAACAGCCAAGGTGATCACCTTGAATAACTGATACCGTTTCTGCCCTCACTTTCTTTTCATGGCAGTTCTGCGTAAGGCAGAACTGCTTTTTTTTTATGTCTATAGGCAGAGTCCGCAAAGCATGGTGCTCGCGGTTTTTCCTGCCCCTTAGACACAATGTACACAGAATTAGACTTATTCTAAAAGCAAAGAACCACCCAATGACAAAAAGGTAAATGACTAAACGCGGCTCCGCCGCACTAAACAAAATCGCCCTCAAAAGCGATTTTTTTGCATATTTCGAAAAAAAACTGTACCTTTGCACCATGTTTCTTAAAGAACAGATTATAGCGATAGTGAGTATGAAGGCGATGGTTGTCATTTGTATTGCCTTATGTGCTTGCACTCCTCGCTCGCTCCACGAGGCGCAGGAGGTTGTTTCGCAGGCGGACAGCCTGTGGCATGAGGGTAAGATATACGGCGTGGATGGCGGCGA
>CALEPS010000013.1 GCA_937910305.1 uncultured Bacteroidales bacterium
CTACCAGACCAAACCGTTTACGATGGATATTCTGATCTGCCGGATGGAGGCTATTCTACGTCGTGTACGGGCTTTCGAAGAGAGCAAACAGAAGGTGTTTAAATTGAACGGCAAGGTGTTTGACGCCGTTCACCAGACTTTCGACGGGAAGCATCTCTCTTCGCGTGAAAGCGATCTGCTTCTGATGCTTTGCAGGAACGAAGGCGAGGTAGTGGACAAGCATCGTATTTTGATAGCGTTATGGAAAGAGGACAATGCCTTCACGGCTCGTTCTTTAGGCGTGTATATCAACCATTTACGGCAGTTCCTGACGCCTGCGGGGTACGGGATTATAGCCGTGCGGTATAGGGGATACAAGCTCGTTGGAAACGAGCATTTGTAATTTGTAATTTGTAATTTGTAATTGGTAATTGGTAATTGGTAATTTAAGATGAGACTGATAGCACCGAGTGTATTGTCTGCCGATTTCGGCCATTTGGCAGATGATTTAGCAATGATCAACCGCAGCGAAGCGGACTGGCTGCATGTGGATGTGATGGACGGTACGTTTGTGCCGAATATATCGTTCGGTTTTCCGCTGATGAAACCATTCAAGCAGTATTGCACGAAGCCGCTGGACGTACATCTGATGATCGTTCATCCGGAGAAATACGTGGAGCGTTTTTGCGACGCGGGTGCATGGTCCGTCGGTTTTCATCTGGAAGCCGTGGAAGATCCGATGCCAATTCTGGAATTGATCAAGGCAAAGGGTGTCCGTACTTGTCTGACCATCAATCCTGATATAGACGTAAAGCGTTTAGTGCCTTATCTGGACAAGGTAGATATGGTTCTGCTGATGTCTGTTTTTGCGGGTTTCGGAGGTCAGAAATTTATCCCGGAGACGATAGACAAAATCCGTTTTATCCGCGAAGAGATCGACCGCCGCGGTCTAAAGACCCTGATAGAGATCGACGGCGGCGTGAACACGGAGAACGCTCATGAGTTGTTTGCCGCCGGTGCAGATGTGCTGGTTGCGGGAAGCGCTGTTTTCGGAGCCAAAGACCCGGAAAATGCCATTCGGGTTATGAAAGGCTAACTTTTCTCCCCCTTGCCTCTCTTTGACGTAGTACGAATAACCCCTTAATCACCCCCTTATCACCCCCTAATCACCCCCTTATCACCCCCTTTTGAGAGGTAAAAAAGTGTAAAATGAGAGGGAGAGGGAAAGGTGAAAAGTGAAAAGTGAAAGGTGAAAAGTGAAAGGTGAAAAGTGAAAGGTGAAAGGTGAGAAGTGAAAGGGAAAAGTGAAAAGTGAAAAGTGAAAAGTGAAAGGTGAAAAGTGAAAAGTGATAAGTGAGAGGGAATTAGACGGAGGCGAGACAGAATACGAAATAAGATACGAAATAAAATGCGAAATAGCATACGAGATAGAATACGAGATAGAATACGAGCATATCCCATGGTTGTGTTGCTGCTGCCTCTGGTGGCGGCAATACTTATTTTTGTGGAGCCGCCACCGAAATACGGAGCACGTGCAGAAAAAGCGAAGGAGGCACGCGCGGAGAGGGTAATACAGGAGGAAGCAATTGGGGTGCGAGAGGGAGGAAGTGCGATGCCGGGAGCGAGGACAAATGCATTGCAGGAATGGGCGAAGGGGTTGCAGGAGAGGTTGTACGGGCGGTTGGAAGCAGGAGGTCTGAAGGGGGATGAGCTGGCAACGGTAGGTGCGCTGACATTGGGATACAAAGAAGAATTAGGAAAAGAGCTGAAGCGTCATTTTCAGTCTTCTGGTGCAGCACATGTGTTAGCCGTGAGCGGACTGCATACCGGTATTATATATGGTATTTTACTGGGTTTTCTGACATTAGGCGGGCGTTATAAACCGCTGTATGAGAACCGTTTAGGCAGACGAGCATTGAGTATGACCGTAATCGGAGTGATGTGGTTTTACGCCCTGCTGACAGGAATGACTCCTTCCGTAGTGCGAGCCGTACTGATGGTAACGATCTTTGAAATCGGAAGGATGGCCTACCGTCAGGCATTTTCGCTGAACACGATTGCAGCCGCAGCAGTGTTGATTCTGATTGTAAAACCTACGGATCTATGGAGCGTGAGTTTTCAGTTGAGTTTTGCGGCGACAACGGCTATCGTGGCATTAGTAGGCGGAGGTGCCTTTTCGATAAACCGGGATCTCGGGTTATCGAAATACCAAGACCGGATATGGGGGAAAGCGATTGTTTATTTCTTGGGAATTATCGTCGTGAGTATTGCCGCACAATTGGGGACATTACCAATTACGATGTATTATTTCGGACAGATCAGCAATTATTTTCTGCTGACCAATATGATAGTATTGCCGGTTGCGAGTTTTTTAGTGCCAAGCGGTTTGATTTCCATCGCGTTAGGCGGAAGCAGCGCAGGGGTGCTATTCAGCAAAGCGACAAAGGGTCTGGCATGGGTTATGAACCACAGCGTGGAATGGATAGAAAGTTTACCGGGCAGCACGACTCATGTGTCTATCGGTTTAGGGATGGTGGCGATTTACTATGTGCTGTTTATCGGGTTGTGCGCGGCAGTAGTAAACCCCACCCCGACCCTCCCCTCAAGGGAGGGAGAAAGGTGAAGGCGAGAGTGAAGCCCCAGCCCCCTAAAGGGGGAGAGAGAGAAGAAAATGTAGAAAAAAGTCAGAAAAACGTACGCGCGCTTGCGTATGTCAAAAAAAAGTCGTATCTTTGCAGCCGTTTTAACAAGAATACCAATAAATGAAGAAAATAACCAGTATCATACTGCTGTTATGCTGCGCAGCCGGCATGTATGCCGAAACGGTGTTCACATTCAGTTCAGCGGCTGATATGAGCCAGGCGAAGGACGGTATTTCTCTCGTAATAGCCAAGGGTAGCGGTCAGAACGATCCGAAGGCGACAACGGATTATGAGACAAGCCAGTTTGAGATGCGTCTCTACACAGGCAACACAATTACCGTCAGCGGCGATGAACTGAATGATATTCAATTAGTTTGCGCAAAGAGCAGTGCGTCCAACAAGCAGTATACAGGATTGAGTGCCAACACCGGTTCGCTGGTTTCGGGCGGCGATGCTACGGACAAGAACGACTGGAAAGTTGACCACTGGACAGGTAACGCCCAAACGGTGGTTTTTAGCCTGACAGGAACAGGTCAGAGAAGGATACAGAAAGTAGTGGTGAACGGCGGCGAAGTGGTGATTGGTCCGGTCGAGACGGTGCTGCCTACTGAAGCGGATCTGGAAACGGAATATGCCTATACCGAGCCAACTGTCGTTAATGTCCCGGACACTCAGTTTTTCAAGAACGAATACGCGTTCATCAGCAATAACATATTGGTTTATTGCGGTCAGGGGTCCATTATCAAAGCGACCGACACAACAGTTGCATATTTCAACTGCAACGCCAATTACAGCCTTACTTTTACCGCTACAGCACCCATCAAAGGTATTGAGATAGACGGATTTGTGCGCAAGGCCTTTGATGCAAGTTGCGACCATGGCGAGATAGAGTACCTGACAGATGCCGATTTTGACATGGAAGGTTCTCCTGCTTTGGTGATCCGTAACATTGATGCGACGAGCGTAACGCTGAGTTGTCCGAAACAACTGCGATGCTACGGTGTCCGCGTCTATTTCCAGAACAATCCCGATCCTTTGTTCCCTACTGAAGGGCTGGAGAGCATTCAGTCGTCAGAAGTCAGCAGTCAGAAAGTGCTGCGGGACGGGCGGATGTATATTATTCAAAATGAGCGCACTTACACGCCCGCAGGCGCAGAAGTTAAATGAAGCAACTCCGGCACATAGCGTTGTTATTGTCACTGGCGGCATGCTGGTGCGGCTCTGTATGGGGTCAGACGGTTAAGCAGTTGCCGGAGGTAACGAGCACAGAGGGCCGCGAGTTCTTCGTAGCATGGCTGCCGAATGGCGACCGAACTCCCCAATCTCCGGATTTACGATTGCAACTGCTTGCCAGTTCGCGCAAGTTCAACAACATCCAAGTGGAGTATCCAGACGGTACTGTAGAGAGTTACGACATCAATCCGGGCGAAACAACAGAGATCATTATCACTCCTCAAAGCGTCTATTGGGATGCCTCAGCTGCAGAAGAGGAAACACCTGTACGAAAAGGAATCCGTGTCTATAGTTTGAACGACGAGAAATTCACGTTGTATTCTACGAGCCAGTATGGTTCCCAAGATGTGTTCAGTTTGGATGGAGCGCATATTCTTCCTGTAGAAGCCCTTGGAACCGAATATATGGTAATGAACGCAGAAGGCGATAACACCGCCACTGAGTTTGTTCTCATGTCCACCAAGCCCGGTGTAACTCATGTGACCATTAACCTAAAGGTTAATAGCCGTTTGGGAAATACCCAGCAGCTGAGTGTTGACTTGTATGATTCCAAACAGATTTATATCGTACGCTCCATGCCTCACGATCCGGACGACATGACGACTAATATCGACTTGTCAGGATCCACTATATGTGCGGACCAGCCGATTGCGGTATGGAGCGGAAACCAAGATGGTCTTGTGCCTTATCGAGGAGGTTTGAGTACCAACCATGCCTATGATCAGTTATTGCCTGTAACCAAGTGGGGTCAGAATTTCATAGTGCCCATGACAGCCCAGAATATGCAAAACAACATGGTACGTTTTGTGGCATTGGAAGATAACACTGTCGTAACTGTAAAGCGTAACAACGTCAACATGCCGAATACTCCTGTTACCCTCAATTCAGGAGATGTTTTTTCTCAAACAATGACTCAATCCACGGGTAACCCCAATCCTCAAACTTCTTCTTTATACATAACAGCCGACAAACCCATTCAGGTATATCTGTACTCCAGTAGTGCCGGTATGAACACCTGGTATGACGATTTTGGAGTTGACCACCTTCCAGGCAACCCATCCATGACCCTAATTCCTCCTTTGGAGTTTCTGACGGACACGACCATTGTATCTACTTTTAATGGCGGAGCAGGTACTTTCGCACATGAGATCAATATCTGGGCTCTGACTTCGAAAACCAATACGATCAAATTGGATGATCAAGTAATGACCGGTTGGAGAACCGTTCCGGGTAATACGAATTATTCCCAAAACACTTGCCCTATCACTGCCGGAACCCATACCATCACCGCTCCGAGCAAGTGTTTCTCCGGCTACATGTATGGTATTGACGAGGCATTGGCCTACTTGTACCCTATCGGGTATGATTATACGCCCCATCCGGATTCGCTTTTCCTGCTGGACAACTATGAGCAATATACCATCCACACGTCTGAATGGAACCGTAAAGCAGTGAGCAATACGGAAGGCGGCTGGTTCTTGGATAAGGTGCTGCAAAGCGACGACACGTATCTGCTGGACTCCATTTTCGTCTGCGACAGCACGATTCTCAATTTCCCGATCAAGACGTACAGCCCTTGGTATAAAGTGCGCTGGGAGATTGAAGGCTCTATCCAAGGAGCCGGCTATTTCGATCCGCCACAGGAGCAGTTTGCAGACCTGGTGTCCCGCCCGCAGTTGGAACACCAATTCACGCTTCTTCCGGAGGAAGTCAACAAGGAGCCGTTTGAGGATTTTGAGGTGCGCGGTATTCTGATCCGCAAGCCTATCTTCTGCGACATTCCGGAGGATAAATGGGAGCGCGACACATTCAACACCGTAGTGCGTGTCATGCGGCAGTATAACGACACGACATGGCGCGCTATCTGCGTCGGCGACACGGTAGAGTTCTTCCGCGATACGGTATGGAAAGTGAACCCGCGAACCATTACCGGAAAGCCTGTAGAGGGACAGGATTTCGTAATGCAGATCTCCATCTTCAACGACACGACCAATAACACCGGCAAGGGGCTCTATCAATACCATTTAGGTGCGCAGACGATCACGCGCTCGTACCTCTCATCCGGCGGTTGCGACTCGTTGAGCACACTCAAGTTATTTGTCTGCTCTCCGTCCTTCGAGCACAGGGACACTGTTATCTGCCAGGACGGCAGAGGGCGACTGAGTTACGGCGAGTTCTTCAAGAACTATAACAACAGCGCCAGATGGCCGCTAGGCGATACTGTGCTTCTCGACACGATTCGTGCGAAAGACTGTATGCGATCTCCCGAATGGCAGGAGTTTGCGCCTCATTGCCCCACTTTCAACGGCTGCGACTCGGTACTGGAGTTGCATCTTGTAGTCAAAGAAGTGATCACTAATCCAACAACCGCAAACATTTGTAAATCCCAATTGGAAGAAATGGGCGGCGTCTATATATGGATAGAAAAAGGCAGTGGGAGAGAGATTAGGCGTTTTACTCCGGAGGAGGTAGGCTGGGATACTCGCAAGTCCTACACAGACTATGTCAAATATAAGGATTGCGAGGAGTGCCCGCGTGGCGGTTGCGATAGTGTGCGCAACACACTATGGCTGCAATTCGTGAGCAATGACGGTCAACAACACACCGTGCATGTATGCCAAGGAGAGATATACCAATACCACAACCAGACGAATGCTTCTGCACACATCGATTTCGACTCAAACGGCAAGTTATGCAATAAACCTTATGTAGAAACACTGACCGTAAAGGTATATGGAACGGATGAAGACGGCAAACAGGTAGAGGCGTGTTCGTTTGAGGACAAAGTGACTTTCATCGTTGATACCGTCTATAAAGACCAGATGAGTTATGATACGATTTGTTGGACGCCAGGTGTCGATGGTCAGACCTATCAATGGGAGACAGCAGCGACCCACCCGGACTATCAGGCTATCCCGGTTACGGGAGAAGGTAAATTTACTTATACAGACGTACGGAAGACCAAGACGACGAACTGCGACTCTATCTGTATCCTTGAGTTGGTAGTAGGAAAACCCTATACGACCCCGACAGTGGATGCAATATGCGATAATGAGTCATTCGAATGGGAGGACACGCTGTTCTATGGTATTAATTACAAAGGTGCCATTCCTGCGAAGAGCAAAAAGGTGACCGGCACGTCATACACCTCTTACCACTACCTGAAATCACAGTACGACTGCGACTCCGTTATCACGCTCTCTCTGACGATACACGAGACCTATGAGGCACTGCGAAAAGACACCGCTATCTGCGCCGATCAGATCTATGATTTCTACGGCACGCTCTATAACACACCGGATAATCCTTGGACTCCGGAAGGAGGACCGTATGAGTTGAAACTCAGCACGCCGTCCCAACACCGCTGCGACAGCGCAGTATTGCACTATGTGACCGTTTATCCTATTTATTTAGATGAATGGGAGGAGCCCGATACCATCTGTCAGGTACTGAGCGATGCACCGGTCTATTACGAATGGGAAGGTGCAGACCATGCGGAATGGAACAACAGACATCTGCAGAGAATCAATAATGCCGGTTCGTATGACCTGGTGGACCATCTGACCACGAAACATGGATGTGACTCTATCATCCACCGCAAGCTGGTCGTACTGCCGAGTCATAATCCTACTTTCTCGCGAACGATGTCTAGCGAAGACACCATCCATTGGGAAGGACGCATCTATGCCGGAAGTATGGCAGTTTTCGACAATCCTGATCAGTTACCGGTTATCGTCTATACGGGTCAGGGACCTATCGTTGATTCTCTGACGACAACCCCTGTCGGCACTCATTACTGCGACTCTGTCCGAACTTTGGATTTGAAGGTTGGTCAAGTCTTCCGCGACACCACTTATGATGCCACCTGCGCCAACTGCGGTAGTTATAAATGGGTGCTCACCAGCCCGATAACAGGCGCAAACACCATTATTGAGATCACCGATCTTCCTGCGGCAAACGAGACCCGCACGTACTACGACAGCCTGAAAACGGCTCTCAATTATGACTCTATCTACGTGCTGCGGCTGACAGGCTATGAGAGTCATGAGTTCCAATCCGGCGGCGAAGTGTGTCAAGGCGATGAATACCTCTGGACAGACCATATGCCATCGCCTACGGGCGTCGAGCACCGGCTCTTCTATAACGGACGGCCGATTACAGAGATACCGACCGGTCAGCACGGTATTATCCAGATAACAGACTCCATGCTGACCAATGCGGTTGATTTCGTCAATCCCAAGACAGGGGCTGTCAAACCTATCCGATGCGACAGCGTCTGGACGCTGAGTCTGACTATCCATCCGACTTATAACAACCGCTATGTGGACCTGACGGACCCTGTATCCATGGCATCGAATGACACCATCTCGCATTTCACACAGCCGAAGACCCTCTTTGTGGGCTATGACTTCGATTTTGATGCAGCAGGCACTTCTCCGGCAGAGTTGGAGCGGAACTACGAACGCGTCGTCTATATCGCCCGATCGGAAGGTACAAGCCACTATGATTCGGTGGTAAACAGATCGCAGTACGGGTGCGACAGCGTGCATTACGTACAGATCAATATCTGCGAGGTGAAATTCACCATAAAGCGCGACTCTATCGGAGACAACTATCCCGCCGAGGCATGGTCGTTTGGCGGCAATACAGCAGGAAGACGACACACTCAAGAACTGCTCACGGCAGAACTCTTCCATTCGTATGACAACGGTACGCCGGTGGATTACTCCGTGAAGAGCGGGCGCATCGTGCGCGAGTATTTCTTCATCGACACCCTGCAGACAGCAAACGGCTGCGACTCGATCGTGCATGACTCCGTGTGGGTATTCCCTACCTATGAGTTCCATGAGGACGCTGCGACCTGCTCCAACACGCGCTATGACTGGCGCACGAAGACCAAACTGAACGAGCAGCGGACGGGCACCTATTACGACTCTGTGAATTATCAGGTAGGAACGTATGTCTTCGACTCGGTCTATGTGCTTCACTTGGATGTTATGCCGTCCGGTTATTGGCAGTATGACACCGTCCTCTGTATGAACGATACCATCTGGTGGCATTACAAGAAGATCTATTATCTTCCGGGCGGACTGACCTATGTGGAAGCCGAATACAAAGACGAATCCAGCCCCTGCGGCGAGAAGCACCACTTGGATCTGACATTCATGCCTTATTATAGTCCTTCGCTCGTAGAATACGACACTATCTGTCAGGACGATCCGTATCGCTGGATCAGTCCGGGCGAGACCAAAGAGCACACCGAAGCGGTGTGTGACGGGCATGGCAGAACGATCACCTCTATCCCCACCGGCGAGCCCGGAGAATACATCTATTACGACAGTCTGAAAACCAAATCCTGCGGTTGCGACTCTGTCTATACGCTTCATCTGGTGATCAGACCGGCATACCATTTCTATACCGACACGGCGATCTGTACGGGCGACGAGTTCGAATGGATAGTCAAAGAC
The DNA here is from genome assembly GCA_937910305.1 of uncultured Bacteroidales bacterium. GTDB lineage: Bacteria > Bacteroidota > Bacteroidia > Bacteroidales > Paludibacteraceae > Colicola. The sequence continues at coordinate 9,323 of CALEPS010000013.1, forward strand.
AAAGACGGTAATGACTACACCAACGGCAAGACCTATGTATCGGATGTCACGACCCATTTCTACGACACTATAGCAGGCTATACTACTGAAGGATGCGACTCCACGTATTACCTCCATGTCTTCGTAGATCAGCCGTATGAGATCCACATAGACACTACGGTTTGCTACGAGAACGGACATTTTGAGTGGAGAGGCGACCATGGTGTAGTCAACTACGATGATCTGGTAGCCGACTCGCATAACTGGTCGGAACCGCAATCATTCTTCGATACGCTACGCACCAAGACCACCCTCGGACAATGCGACTCCATCCGGTATCTGCATCTCACGATAGCGCCAAGTGCCGATTCGGCATGGGTGGATACGATATGCGTAGGAGAGACATACCGTCTCTTTGAGAACGAATACACCGAGGCGGGAGAATATCACGTAACCCATCCTAACGCATGGGGATGCGAGGTGAACTATCATCTGACGCTCCGCGCTATCCCTCCCACGCGCGTTACGCTTGCGCCAGAACCTGTTTGTATCAATGAAGCAGGACAAGATTTCACCTACACTATCCGATATACCTATTCCGGCGAGTTCCAACCTCTCAGTTATACCATCCGGTATGACTCCCTCGCACAGAAAGCCGGTTTCGAGGACCAAGAAAAGATAGATATGCAGGACGGGCTTGTAGCCGGCACGGAATATGAGCTATACATCCCTACTCCGCGTATTGACGTAAAGGAGAAATACCCGAGACCCGACCATTATCATGCTACTATCGCCTTCGAGAACGGAGTCTGTCTGTCCGACAGCCTTATGACCTTCCCGATGGAGATCACCATGAGTTATCCGAACTGGCTTCTGGAACAGCGTCACGGAGATGTCATAGCCATCCTCAATGACACGTACAACGGAGGATATACATGGACCGAATATCAGTGGTACGAAGGCGACTCCATGCTTATAGGTCAGACCAGACCATACCTCCACATCCCGACGGGTCTGACGCCAGGCGCTTACTATCATGTCGAACTCACACGAACCGACGAGACAGAGGCATTCCCGACATGCGAGATACAGGCAGTAGCGAACCCGATCAACAATGATTTTGCTCCTACAATGGGTTACCTGTCCGTCACACCTACTTGTGTTGTTACAGGGCATCCCGTCATTTATATCCTCTCGCGCAAAGACGGCACTTATCGTGTCACCACGGCGGACGGACACCTCGTTTCAGACGGTGTATTCCGGGCGGATGTGACCGAACTATCCTTGCCGGCTGTGACAGGTATGTATATTGTCCAACTATGGTCCAACGACACACCGGAGGAACCCTATAGAGCTATTAAAGTATTAGTAAGAGAACAATGTCCCAACTGCGATCCATCATCCTTCTAACCCTCTGCCTTTTATGCCTATCACCGGCAAATGCCCAGAGGCGCTACTCGGCCAATGAAAGGCACGAGAAGGAATTGGCGTCCCAACGCGGATTCTCTACCAAAGACGTAGAGAACCAGACCGACGTGCTCTTCGGTCTTCATGCTTCGCAATACTCGGGTTCGCATCATCTCATCGGCTTCTCGCTCGAAGGCTCATGGAGTTCTTTCGCCAGCAACATGCCTTCGGCAAAGATCACTCCCGGAGGAGGCGCTGCAGGATTCCATTTGCTCTATGAGTTCCAATACAGCGGGTTCATCCTTCAGACCGGTCTGGGAGTAGCCTACCAGCGCGTCTTCACAGGGGTAGCGGATACGGCGATATATCATGAACATATGACCGACACCTGGTCTTCCATCAACCCTGTTGACTTCACCCTCAAGCATGCGTTTACCGGCCGCAGGGACATGTCCCAGCAAGCCTACGGCCAGATTCCTCTATACCTCGGTTCCTATTTCTTCGGTTCACAAGGTATAGGCTATTTCCTCGCAGGAGTGCATGCCAACTATGCTTTCTGGGGTAACACGCGGCAGAACATGCTCGGCACCACAACAGGCCAGTATGAGCGCTATGTGGGCATCTTTGAGGAAATGGACAACCATGGCTTCCGAAAGGACGTACCTATCGAGCGTTACGGAGATCAACTGAAGTTCAAATTCGATCTTATGGCTCACGCCGAGATAGGATATGAATACAACACCCGTCAGTCCGCCAAAGACTATCGTTTAAGGCCTGCAGACCGTCTTGACGGCAGAATACGCGTAGGTGCTTTCATCGATTTCGGAATGCTCAATATCTGTCCCTCCACCAAAGGGGTCTTCTATCATCTCCCCACGGAGACGATCTACGATTTCTCCACCTACCGGATGGATCATATCTTCTCCACGGAGGACGCCAAACGTTTCTGGACCCGCAACCTCTTTGTCGGCGTCCGCGTCACCTTCCTCTTCGGTTTCCAGCCGGAAGAACACTGTATCCTCTGCGACCCATGGCGCCATTAACTCTCACGGAACTATGCGGCCTTATCGGCGAAGCGCTGGAAGAATCGCTTGCTCCGTCGTACTGGGTAAAAGCCGAGATCTCCTCCCTCTCCGAACGGGGCGGACACCTCTATCTGGATCTGGTGGACACTCCCCCTTCAGGGGGTCGGGGGGCTTCCAAGATGCGGGCTACGTGCTGGGCCGGAAACAAAGAGATGCTTCTGGCGTATTTCGAGTCCGAGACGGGTCAAGCTCTGCAACCCGGCATGTCGGTTTTAGTGGAAGTCGAGATTCAATGGCATGCCGTATACGGCCTCAGCCTCTCTATTATCGGTATTGATCCCTCTTATACCATCGGCGACATTGCGCGCCGTCGTCAGCAGACGATAGCCCAACTGAAAGCCGACGGACTACTCGATGCACAGCAGTTGTTGCCCCTCCCTACACTCATACGCCGTATAGCGGTTATCTCATCGCCACAGGCAGCCGGCTACGAAGATTTCAAACACCAACTGGATGCCTCGCCCTATCATTTTGAGACCACACTTTTTGCCGCTACCATGCAAGGCGAGACCGCCGAGAAATCCATCCTCGCCGCCCTCGAAGAGATCTTACAGTCCGAAGGACGGTCTTACAGCGCAAGCAATCCTACAGCAAAGCGGTCTTACAGCGCAAGCGATCTTTACGACGCAGTCGTCATCATCCGCGGCGGAGGCGCCACAACTGATCTCTCTTGTTTCGACAACTATACCCTCTGCGCCGTCTGTGCCCAGTTCGAACTGCCTGTTATCTCCGGCATCGGGCACACCCGGGACATCTCTATCTTAGACCTTGTGGCTCATGAATCACTCAAGACCCCTACCGCCGTAGCGGAATGGCTCATCCACCGCCTGGACGAGCAGGCGGCACGGATAGAGAACCTCTTCCTCCGGCTATCCGGAACGGCAGAGAAACAGATTCTCATTCGCCGGCATCGGATCGAGCTGCTGGAACAACGCCTCGCTGCGTGCAATCCCGAACGTATCTATCGCATGGGATACAGTCTGCTGACGAGGAACGGAAAAATCATCCGCTCTATAGCAGATATACAACCGGGCGACATCGTCACTTCGCACTTCTCCGACGGATCAATAGACCTCACTCCCATCCATGGCTAAACGCGACCGGCATATTCTGGCGAGGGAGCAGCGAGTTGGTGCTGTGGTTCTCTTTGCTATCGCTCTGGGTATCTGGCTTTTCTTCGCTATCACCGGTACTCCACAACCAACTCCTGAGGCTAAGCCAGCCAAAAAATCCTGGGCAGAACGCAAAGACTCCATCCGTCAGGCAGACTCCATGCGCTATGTGCAGTGGAAAGAGGCACGCGAAGCGCGTTATGACTCTGTCAAGCGTGCGCTGGACGCCCGCCACGAAGAGTATAAAGCAGAACTGGAACATTGGTATGACTCCGTGCGGAAAGCCGACTCTCTCTGGCGGGATTCGGTAGGCATTCATTTTGTCCGTTCCATCAAAAAAGATACTATTCTCGACCTTAATCATTGCGACACGACGGAACTGCAATTCATCCGCGGTATCGGGCGCTATACGGCGGTTCGGATCGTCGAATATCGAGAGCGATTAGGCGGCTATTACAGTCCTTCTCAACTAACCGATGAGCCATTCGCAAAACTCTCTTTGGACACCCTTCTCCTCCATTTCACGGCGGACAGCAGCGACATCCAACTTCTGCCCGTCAACACCCTCTCTGCTTCGGAGCTTTCCCGGCATCCGTATCTGCGTTTCGAGCAGGCGAAGGCTATTTATACTCTTCGCAGGAAACGCATCCGTCTCACAGATATAGACGAACTCTCTTCGCTACCCGAACTGAATGATTCCGACCTTCTCCGCGTCGCCCCATACCTCTCTTTTGAATAGCCAAACAGACGTTTTCAAAAAATGGGAACTCGTAATTGAGTCGTAAATGAGTCGTAATTGAGTCGTAAATGAGTCGTAAAAGTTCACTCGACAAGACCACGATGCGGCCGCGACCTTACCGATAGGTAACAGATGCAAAGAATGGGAAAAATCGTTCTTCGGGGCGATTTTCTGTTTCCAGACACAATTTTTTCGATTTTTATTTGCATATATCAGAAAAAAGTCGTAAATTTGCAAGGTTTTTAGTTTTTGCATTCAAATGAAAAGAAATATAGCCATTATCGCGGGAGGCGACAGCAGCGAACATGACGTGTCGCTCCGTTCCGCAGCCGGTTTGTACTCCTTCATGGACAAGG
>CALEPS010000014.1 GCA_937910305.1 uncultured Bacteroidales bacterium
CTTTCTCTATGGATGAGATGGATGCGGACGGGGTATTTGTCCTTGAGGTGCTGCGCCATATGCTCTGCGCAATAGACAGAACGATGCTGCCCCCCGGTACAGCCAAAAGCGACTTGCAGGTGGTTGAAACCGCGCTCCAGGAACCGCTCCACATGGTGGTCCACCAGTCTATCCACCGACTCCAGGAATGTGAGGATCTCGCCGTCCTTCTCCAGAAAATCAATCACCGGTTGATCAAGCCCCGTCAGGGTTTTATATTCCTCGTACTTACCGGGATTATGGGTACTGCGGCAATCGAAGACGTACCCCCCTCCGTTGCCGGATTCATCGGCCGGTATGCCACGTTTAAAAGAGAAGGAGTAGATGGTAACACTAAGACCGCTGCGCTGTACGACCGCTTGCGCTGTACGACCGCCCTGCGGGCTGTAAGACCGCTCCGCTATAAGATTGCTGCGCTGTAAGAGTTCCGCAAGTTCACGGAGACAGGCGTACTCTGGAAGCTGGCTTAGTACGTCGCATAGGTTCCTAACCGCATTGGGGATAGACTCCAAGAAATGGGGTTTGCGTTCAAAATAGCCTCTGTAGCCATATGCCCCAAGCACCTGCAGGGTGCGGAAGAGCACGAAGTGCGGCAACGCCGCGCGCCAGGCGGATTTGAAGGTCTGAGGGTCTGAAGACTCGAAGATTTGAGGATTTGAAGATTCGAGGACTTGCACCAGTTCGTCCAGATACGCATCAATCATCTGTTCACGCAAGGAAGGGGCGATATTGGCTTTCGCCTGCCAGAGCAGAGATGCCACGTCGTATTGGGTAGGTCCTTTACGGCCTCCCTGGAAATCTATAAAATACGGCTGCCCGTCCTTAATCATTATATTACGGCTCTGGCAATCGCGATAGAGGAAAGTGCTTAGACCGGCTACGCCTGTTAGACCGCTATGCTGTAAGACCGCTTGCGCTGTAGGATCGCCCTGCGGGCTGTAAGACCCAGAGTGACCTGCCATAAGATTATATACGAGGCGGTCGAAATCGTCCTCCAGACGGGGTTCGGAGAACTCGATCCGTGTGCCCTTGAGGAAACAATACTTGAAATAATTGAGATCCCATCGGATAGAGCGCTCATCCATTTCCGGCACCGGAAAACAATAAGACCAGTCAAACCCCTGCGCACCTATCACCTGTATATGCGCAAGCGCGCGTATCGCGCGTTCCAATAAGGTAGGTGTGATATTGTCGAAAAGGAGGGTGTCGCCCAGATCCTCCTGGGTATAAGTCATTTCGTCCTCGCTCACCCAATAGACCTCCGGCACCGGCAGTCCCAGCGAACGGAAATGCTTAGCCATATAGATGAAGGCGCGGTTCTCGTCCCGGTTGGTACCCTCTACCCGGATCACCGTACGGCCATTCTCGTCCGTAACACGGGTGTAAATACGATTGGAGCCTTGTTGCTTGATCATGCTTTGAATTGGATTGCGTGGTGGATGCAGGTTACTTTGCAGGGACCTATGAAATTCTCCAGAATTCCATCCGCCTCTATCAAGATATGCTTGCGGTAGTTGACCTCAACCTCCCGTCCTACTATCGGATAGACAAACGGCAGTTCGGTAAGTTTGCCGGTATATAAGGTCGGCAGGGCCTTCATAATCTGTTTGAAAGTCGGCTTGCGGACAAACATACCATGGAAGATACCGTCGGCAGGATCGGCGTTGGGATTCTGCTTGATACCTCCGCCCGAGAAAGGACCGTTACCTATATTCATGGTAAAGAGCAAGTCGTTGACCGTCTCTTTGCCATCAACGGTGAGGACCATATGCTGGCTCTTATGCTGCGCAATAGCAGCTATCAAGCCAAAGAGATAGTTGACGTGATGGGAACCGATATAGTATTTGAGCGTATCGGCTTTCTTGCAACACAACGGATCCACGCCAAAGCCGACAGAGTTGATGAAATAACGATGGTGCTCGATACCGTTTCTCCAATAAGTGACACATCCTATATCTATCGGATGACCTTCTCCCTCAAAGAACCGGCGGAGACTTTGCTTGTGGTTCCTGGTCAGCGCCCAGAAGCGCCCCCAGTCGTTTCCCGTCCCGCGCGGCATAAGCCCCACTTGGATTTTCTTCCTCTGCTCGCCGGTCAACTCCGCGCGCATGATACCGTTGATCACCTCCGACAGCGTACCGTCCCCTCCCAGGACAAGGATCTCATCATATCCTTTCTCTACCAGTTCACGAGCTAACTCTATCGCATGTCCCGCATATTTGGTAACACGATAAGCAAACGGCTGGTGACGCTTGCGCAGCAGTTTCCACAAATAGATACGTTGTGCCCGAAAAGCTCTTTTCCCTGATTTGGGATTAATGATAATGCCTAACATGATATCATTTTTTCATTTGGTCATTTACCATTTGGTCATTTACCATTTGGTCATTTACCATTTATTCATTTACCATTTGGTTATTTGTAAAGCGAGTGCAAAGTTACACAAAAAAATCGACATACGCAAATGTATATCGATTTTTTTGTTTTTTGTCCCGAGTCTTTCGACTTTCGACTTACTTGAAGAACTCCTGTACTTTCTCGTTGAGCACAATTTCTTCCTGGAAGATGTAAGCCCCTGTTTTAGGCGACTTAACCATCTTGATGCACTTAGAGTGCGCGCGTCCGGAGTTACCGGTTTGAAGGGTTGCGACCGCTTTCTTTGCCATAGTTCTAAGCCTTTCTAATTAGGGGTTAATTACTTAATCTCTTTATGCAGCGTGTAACGCTTCAAATAGGGATTGTACTTCATGAGCTCCAAACGATCAGGAGTGTTCTTGCGGTTCTTAGTGGTAATGTAGCGCGACATACCGGGAACACCGCTGGCTTTCTGCTCAGTGCACTCAAGGATCACTTGAACGCGGGCTTCTTTCGTTTTCTTTGCCATTGTTTAGCTCCTTTCGTTAATATAGATAACCCTTCTCCGCAGCTTGTTTGAGGGCTGCATCGAGGCCTATCTTGTTAATAGTTCTCAGACCGGCTGCACTCACGTTCAGCTCGATCCACACATCACGTTCTACCCAGTAGAACTTGCGGCGGAAGAGATTCACATCGAAGGAACGCTTCGTACGGCGCTTCGAGTGGGATACATTGCATCCGCCCATGGCTTGCTTGCCTGTAATTTGACAAATTTTTGACATTGTAGTATATATTTTATATTTTTCTCGATTCCAGAGATTCTTCGCACTATTACACGAAAAATCGCGCAAAGGTACTGCTTTTTTTTGAGATAGCCAAATATTTTGTCAAAAAAATGAAAAAAATCTTTAAAATTTCCCGATTCGTTTATTTTCTGCGCACGAGAAAGAGGTAAACCAGGAGGATTATCAGGAGCAAGGTGGTACCTACAAGTCGGAAGCCGAAATAGCCGCTGGGGAAGAAGGTTTCATACCCGAAAGACTCATTGAGCAGGCTCGCGAAATCATAGATAGCAGAGAAGATGGTGAGGCAAGTGAGGAAGGTGAGGAAATTATTCGTTCGCTCCTCCGCACGATGACGCCGCACCTCAATTTCTTTGCCTATCATCTTATCGAGCTGGTCGTAGTCCTGCTGGGTATTGAGACTCTTCTCCATCGCCGAATTGATGATATTCGGCAGGAAATTATACGAGATAGAGGTATAGCTGTACCGCTGCTCGAATTCACTGAGTCGCGACTCGAGCACGGCTACATCCTCGCTCCGGCGACGGTAATGGAGATTAACCGAATAGAGGAATACCTTCCGGAATAGTTGGTAGATATAGATCTTCTCGAAATAGTCCTTTTCCCAGTTTTGGAGCACACGCTCAGGGGTATCGGCGGAGAGGAGGGTGAAGGTATCGAGCAGCGCAAGTCCGGTCCATCCGGCGAAGACGGATATCGTATGCTCCGCGAGGACATGGTCTATGTAAGCAGGGCTGTTGATTCCCGTACTGAGAGGCGTATGCGGGGCGAGGGTGCCGGCGTCGTAGAGAAGAAGCCGTTCGTCCCCCTTCTCTATTCCTTCCGGCAGACGGACAATCTGGAATAGTTTGAATTTATTGCCGCTCTCCACCAGCCACGACATATCGAGGGAAGTTTCTGCCCCATAGACTGCCGCTACGGGCGCAAGGGCGATATCGATAAACTCACGCTGTGCGGAGGTGTAATAGGCGCAGTTGCGGAGGATATTCAGCGCACGGGCGACGAGATTGAACTCCACGCCTTCGAACCGGATATTAACCGCATAGAGGACGATATGGAAAGGCGCTTCCCAGAGCCGTATATTCTCTATGAGGAAGGATACTTGCTCCTCGCCGAGATCGAGCGTACAGGTCCTGTTCAGAGGGAGGGTGTACATCGTGATCTCTGCCGTTATATACTGTGCGAACTCCGGGAAATAATAATTATTCAGGTTCGCGCGCTCCTCAGCCGTGCAGACGTTTTTTTGCCATCCCTGCTGCAAAGGTTGCAAGGAACGGGGGATCGAGAAATATCCGCATAAAAAACTATTATTCGTAATCAGCATACCGGATAGTGTTAAAAATTCGGGACAAAATTACTATTTTTTTTGTATATATGCAAATTTTTTACTATCTTTGCGCCCAAAATGTAGAATTATGACCGGATCTCTTCCTCTCTCTCTGGGTCACCCTCTGGAGCAATACCGCCATTTTCGCGAAGCGGGCGTCTATTCCAAAGCGATGAATTATGCCCTGGATTTCTTCGAAGTATCGGCTCAGTATCTGTCTATCGTGCTGCTGGGTTTGGTGCGCGATGCGGAGCAAAAGCCTCATCCTCAGGCCGTTTTGGCGGTGAACAAGATCGACACCAAGCGTCCGCTCTCGTTCGGAGACTGGACCAATGATATCCTGCCGAGGATCGTAGCGGCGGCGAAGGATGTGCTCCCGGACGAGCCGCTGACGAAGGCGATGCTGAAGATCGCGACGTCCAAACGCAACGTTTGGCTCGGCAGCAAGAAAGAGAAGAGTATCGTCCAGATCCGCAATGAATACAAGGGACACGGCACGACCCTGGCAGAGAGTATCTACGAAGAGGTAGTAGGTCAGATAGAGGGGCGGATGGACGAACTGGCTGATATCCTGAGCGTGCTCGCGCAGTATAAGGAAGAGCCGGAAGATAATTTCTATTGGTTCACCGCGCCCGACGGACGGCAGATAGATCTCTATCCGCTGATTCACCGCTCCGGGAAAGGATATATCTATGTCTTCCAGACCCTCAAAGAGGAAGAGATCAGTTTCATCTCCTCCGATGAACATGCCGTCACCGTTATCACCGACGCGCTGAATACTCCTTTCGACGCATGGATGCAAGGTATCGTGCCGACCTTCGACATCGCGAAGGACCTCAACTGGAGCGAGTTGCGGCAGTGCATGGCGGGGTACTCGCAGGAATACCTCAGCCATATGTATGCGGAGAAGAAATACAACCGCGAGTTATTCGTAGAGCGGGATAATCTGGCGGCTATCTTCCGCGCTTTCGGCGAGTCGGACGACCGCTTGCTGCCGCTGTTGGGCGAAGCGGGGCAAGGCAAGACGACGCAGTTATGCCACTGGACAGAGCAGCTGATCGGGAGCGAAGATGCGGTTATCACCTTCGCCAGTTCGGAGTTCGCGGAGCAGACGCTGGAGCAGCGGTTAAGGACACTTTTCGATCTCTCGCGCAAGAAAGACATCCATGCTTTTCTGCAGCTGACGAGCGACAAGGCGGTGAAGGCGGGGAGGCGTATTTTCATTCTTTTCGACGCCATCAACGAGGTGCTGACCTATCCCAATACGGAGGCGGGCGACAGCGGAGCACTCGCGCTGTACAAAGACATATACGCGCTGTTCGGGCGGCATGAGTTATCCGCCTTCCGCGTTATTTTCACCTGCCGTAACTACACCTGGCAGAACGAACTGAGGCCGCAGCAAAAGCAGCAGGACATGTCCCTTTTCAGCCGGTTAGGGGAAGAGGCGACCGTTCGCTCCTTCACGGACAGCGAGCTCACGCGCGCTTACGCTATCTATCAGGACCTCTACCAGATGGCGACGCGATACGAAGACATCGCGCGGAAGAACATCATCCGCATCAAGAACCCGCTGATTCTCAAGATCGTCTGCACCAATTATCTGGGTTACAGCCTGCCGGACGACAACGCCCGATATACCTCCATCGCGCTGTTCTCCAAGATGGTGCATGATATCAAACATTCCTATGCCGGCAACAGGCAGGTGGAGATCCTGCGCGAGATAGCAGCCTGTCTGTTAGCGTCCTACGAAGGAGGTACGGCGCAGGACTCCGTGATGACAGCGTGGCTAGGAGAGAAAGCCGACACGATTGCATTCAAAGAGCTGCTCAACAAACCCGAGCGACCGATCTTACGCCTCGTCAAGGGAGAGAAAGTGCAGTTTATCTACGAGCGTTTTCTGGAGTACATGCTCGCCGTAACCTATTTCGATCGGGAGACGAAGGATCTGGCCGATGACACGCCTGTTCCGGCGGAGGTGTATGTCCGTACGATAGAGAAAGCTGCTACAAACGAAGTATTCATCAGTACTCTGCGCAATGTGCTGATCATGGATTATATGCGTACCTCCAATCCCCGGACCATCATCCGCCTGGCGAGCGACCATAGCGATAATTTCACGATCATGACCCTCGTCACGGATGTGATGAACACCCTCGTGACGGAGAACTACGAAATCCCGCTCTTCTCGCTGTTGCACGAACTGCTGACCTACACCGAGGACGACCTGCGCGAGACGATCACCGAGTACAACAACGTGACGAAGATCATCGAGAAGAACAAAGCGGACAATGAGACTATTGCGCAGTTCAAAGCGCTGAGCGCAAGGCTCGCGCCCCTGATAAACCGCAAGCGGCTGGCTTCCGGCACGCTGATCAACGGCGTTTTCATGACCGATTACCACAACGAGGGGTTATACGACCGGGATCCGTTCGAACTGCTGGATATCGTCCTGGACGACGCCATTACCGAGATCAAGGACAATATATGCCTGATGATCTACTATGCTTCGAACAAGAGCCATACGATGTCCTATACGCCGCTGAAGCAGAATATCACGCGCCAGATAGTGGCGCATATGTACAATTATATCCATCATACGCCGCTCGTCGGTCTGGCTCAAGGTGCCCGCCGCAAGAGGGTGATGACGTTCCTTGAGACGGGTACGCGGATCAATATCCTCTTGATTATCGACCGCGTGCTCGCGGGAGACGAAGGAGGGCAAGCCGGGTATCAGGTAGGCGATATCTTCGACGAGATCACCGCTGTAGCCAAACATCTGACGGCTAACTTCACCCTCTTCCGGATCGTGCTGCCTTTCGTGCAACTCGTCATGCGGCGTCAGGTGCTCTTCCAGTCCGATTATGTCAACAATGTGATCGAATATGCGACCTATTGGGATACGCATGCCATCGACTTGGCTGCCATAGCACCCTTTGCCTATTTCTATTCCAGAAAAGGCCGGCCGGATGCACCGAGCGAAACGGAATGGCAAGCCTGGATACCGAAGATCATCGAGGCGTACAAGTCCGGCGACAGCCTCAGCTATTTCGCCATGGAGCGGCTGCTCATCATTGCCGCCATGGCGGGTTATCAGCATGTAGAGCCGATCGTGCATGCCCTGCGGGCAGGAAGCAACAGAGACTCCGAATGGTTCGATTATTCGCAGATGTCTTTTATCTACGTGCTGTACCAGTTAGGGCTCAAACTGCCGGAACTGCCGCAGGAGGTGGAAGAGATGCTCACCGAATGGTGCGTGGACTGGACGCTGAGATGCCGGGGATGGTTTAAGGGGCGGAATAGCTACAAAGCCAACCCGATGCAGCTCTACAAACGCAATGTGATGACCTGGTATGCGATGGTTTACTGCGTGCGGCATGGCGATAACAGAGACCCGGAAGGCAAGTCCGTACCGGCGTTCCGGGACCTGATCCGAAGCGCCGTTGAGACGCGAGACAAGGAGCTGCTCGTGCATCTGCTCAATAATATATCCGAACTCGTCACCGACTCGGGGTATATTTACACCTCGCTCGACCTGCTCTATTCCGTGATGGAGCAGATCCCGAATCGGCAGGTGCTGGAGGAGTTTGAGACGAACGCCAACCCGCGCTATCCGGATACGAAGGAGTCCGTCATCAATCTGATAGGCAAGATCCTCGGCACGGCGAAGAACTATTTCCCGGCGCAGGTAAACGCCTTCCTCACCAAAGATATCATCTCCCTCTCTTTCCCCGGAATAGGAGACTACAAGGATGAGATATTAGGATACACCCCGGGCGGCGAAAGGCTTTCCGACCTGTTCACCCATAAGTTCGGAAACGCATTGATTTACACGCTGATACACGAAGAGACGATCGACGATGTGGTCGTGCAGTCCCTGCAGGCGACGAGCAAGGCGAAGGATAGTTTCGAGTGGTTCGAATTGGTGGTAAAAATAGTATTTAACAAAATGTTCAACCTTCATTTGTAATGAATAAACTACTGATTTGTATGTCTGTTTTGGCATCCATGATTATTGCGCACCGCGGAGGTGCATTGTTGGGAACGGAGAACAGCCTCTCCTGTATCGAGAAAGGCATCGCTACCGGAGCGGATATGGTGGAGGTGGATATTCACCTTACCGCCGACAGGCATATTGTTGTCTGCCATGACCGGAAAGTGAACCGCACGACGAACGGCAAAGGCAAGATCGAAGAGATGACTCTGGCGCAGATTAGGGAACTGAGGCTGCTTAACCGGGACGGAACGGTTTCCAACGAGACCATACCGATGCTGGAGCAGGTGCTGCAATTATGCAAAGGCAAGTGCCGTTTACTGCTGGAGATCAAGAAGAAACGTGACGACCAATACCCGGGTATCGAGGCACTCGCAGACAGTATTGTGAAAGCGCACGGGATGGAGGGAGATGTGGTTTTTCAGTCTTTCAACGACGATGTGTTGTTCAAACTGCATGCTATTGATCCGACGCTTCGGCTGGAGAAACTGTTGGTTGTGCGAATAGGGAATCTATTGATTGACAATAGTTTTGCTAAATTCAGCTGGGAGAAATACGATTTCGTGGCGTCCTTCAATATATTCCGTCTTTTCGCCACCAGCCATTTTATCCGGGATATGCATGCGCATGGGAAAGAGGTGAAGGTATGGACGGTCGATGATCCCGCCAAAGCGCCGGCGGGGGTGGAGGGAATCATCACTGACCGGCCGGATTTGTTTGTAGGGGAGCGGCAACAATAATTTTTTTCGCAAAAAAGTTTGTGTATATAGAAAAAAAGCAGTACCTTTGCGGCGAAAACAGGTCCCCCCAGCCCCCTAAATGGGGAGAAAAATTATGCAATACTCCATCAAAGAGGTCTTTTCTCCGAAGTTATTCACCACCCTCCGCTCGTACAGCGCAGCTCAGTTAGGTCAGGATACGTTAGCGGGCATCATAGTAGGAATCGTAGCTATCCCGCTCGCCATTGCGTTCGGAATCTCATCGGGTGTAGGTCCGACAGAAGGGTTGGTGACGGCGATCATAGCCGGTCTGCTGATCTCCCTATTCGGAGGGAGCAAGGTACAGATAGGCGGTCCGACGGGTGCGTTCATCGTGATCATATACGGTATCATCCAGGAGTTCGGTTTGGGAGGATTGATGATCGCGACGGTGATGGCGGGTATCCTGCTGGTCATCATGGGTCTGACGAAATTAGGATCGGTGATCAAGTTCGTACCTTATCCTGTTATCGTCGGATTCACGGCAGGTATCGCGCTGACGATCTTCAGCACACAGATGAATGACTTCTTCGGTCTGGGTCTGACGGACGTTCCGGCAAACTTCATAGACAAATGGATCTTCTACACGAAGCATTTTCATGTACACTGGTGGAGTTTAGGCGTAGGTGTGTTCTCATTAGGTATCTGTATCGGCATGCCGTATATCACGAAGAAG
>CALEPS010000015.1 GCA_937910305.1 uncultured Bacteroidales bacterium
CTCTCTTGCGCCTGAGCATCGCTTCCCTCCTGCTCCCTGGCGAAAAGACCCAGGGGCAGGAAGAGCAATGCGATCAATAAGATTTGTTTTTTCATCTATATTTAAATAATGTCAAAAGCGACGTCCATCATGTTGGTGAACGAGTTCTGGCGTTGTTCTGCGGTAGTGGCTTCGCCGGTCAGGATGTGGTCACTGACGGTACAGATCACCAATGCTTTCTTTCCGGCGCGTGCGGCGTTCATGTAGAGCGACGGAGCTTCCATCTCGTCTGCCAGCACACCCATCTTCGTCCAGTTTGCTTTGCGTTCGTCTTCGCAATAGAAGATGTCGGCGGAGAAGACATTGCCTACGTGGTATGTGTATCCCCGTTTCTCGGCTGCTTCTACCGCCTTGCGGCAGAGCTCGAAGTCGGCGATCGGCGCATAGTGGCCCGGCAGGTTGTATTGGGCGTCCCAGTTGCTGTCCGTGCAGCTGCCTTGCGCGATGACGAGGTCGCCCAGGTGGACGTACATCTGCCGCGCGCCGCACGAGCCTACGCGGATGATCGTGTCCACGTCATAGAAATTGAACAGCTCATAGGTGTAGATACCGATAGACGGGATTCCCATACCGTGTCCCATGACGGTCACTTTCTTGCCTTTGTATGTACCCGTGAACGCAAGCATACCGCGGACGTTGTTTACTTGTACAGGGTTCTCCAGAAAGCGCTCTGCCATCAACTTGGCGCGCAGCGGGTCGCCTGCCATGATCATTGTCTTTGCAATCTCGCCGTACTGCGCACCGATATGCGGAGTAGGGCATTGTTCTTTACTCATAATTCTGTGTTTTTAAAGGTTATTATATTTCGTGATTTCGTAATTACGCAATTACGTTTATTATCCGTTGTATTTGTACCACTGTATAGCTTTCTCCAGATCAGCCGGAGTGTCAATGCCGATAGTGGGTGTCTCGGTCACGCCTACCCGGATGCGGTAGCCGTTCTCTATCCATCGCAGCTGTTCCAGCCGCTCTTTGACCTCCAGCGGACTTTGCGGTAGCCGGGTGATACGTGCCAGTACGTCTGCGCGGTAGGCATAGATACCGATGTGCCGGTAGTGCCTTCCGTCGGAAGCGGCAATCACTTTGCGGGAGAACATCTTCGCTTCGCCGGTCCGGGTGTCCCATTCCACTTTGGGGCTGTTCTCGTTCTCCAGGTCAGCCTGAGTGTCCTTCTCCGTGAAGGGGCGGACGAGGGTGGCGATGTCGGTGCCTTCCCGGTCGAAACAAGCCATGAGGACCTCTATCTGTTCGGGTTGGATGAAGGGCTCGTCGCCCTGTATGTTGATGATTACGGTGTCCTCGTCGTTCTGTTCGCGCCAGGAGGGCGTTGTGATGGCCTGATACGCCTCCAGACATCTCTCTGTGCCGCATGTGTGGTCCGCACGGGTCATTACTACCTTGCCGCCGAAAGCCTCTACGGCATCGTAGATGCGGTCGTCGTCAGTAGCTACTACCACGGTGTCCAGCACTTTGGACGCTTGTTCATATACACGGCGGACAACGGTCTTGCCGCATATATCCGCCAGCGGCTTGCCCGGAAAGCGGGTGGAACCGTAGCGCGAGGGTATGATACCTATAAATTTCATATCACAATCTACAAATCACAAATTACAAATCACAAATCCCCTGTCTCCACTTTGTGGAGCAGAGTCATCGCCCCTGCTATTGTTTTTACGTTCATTATTGTTATATACCGTCGTCCGGTCTTGAAGCCTTTCTTGTCCCTCTCTTCCTGCATCAGGCATCTCTCCGGTCTCGTCACGGCGTATTGGATCATGTTGCCGAACTGTTTGGACTGCCAGTAGGCATCTTTGTTCTGCACCAGGTACATGGTCATGTGTTCGCCCTTGAGCAGTATCTTCTCTATTCCCATCCTGCAGCACAGCCATCTCAGCCGCACTACGTCCAGCAGTTCTTCTGCGGGTTCGGGCAGGGGACCGAAACGGTCGATCAGACGCTTGCGGTAGTCCAGCAGCTGCTCTTCGCTCCGCAGGCTGTCCAACTCGCGGTAAAGGGTGATACGCTCGGATATGTTCTCGATATACTCGCTCGGGAAACATACAGCGATGTCGGTCTCCAGCTGTGCGTCGTTGCACCAAAGGCGCTGCGTGCCGTTCAACGTGCCTGCGGCACTGTTTAGCGCTTCGATGTTTAGCGCACCTTCGGTGTTGTTTAAGCCTTCTTCTTCCTTCAACTCTTCCACCGCTTCGTTCAGGATCCGCTGGTAGGTCTCGTAACCCAGGTCGGCGATGAAGCCGGACTGCTCTGCGCCTAACATGTTTCCCGCGCCGCGGATATCGAGGTCCTGCATCGCCAGGTTGAATCCGGATCCGAGTTCGGCGAAGGTGCTCAGTGCCTCCAGCCGCCGGCGTGCGTCTTCGGTCAGCAGCTCTTTCTCCGGCGCGATGAGATAGCAGTATGCTTTTCTGTTGCTTCGTCCTACTCGTCCGCGCAACTGGTGCAGGTCTGCCAGACCGTACTGGTGGGCGCTGAAGATAAGGATTGTGTTCACGTTCGGTATATCTACACCCGACTCGATGATGGTCGTCGAGAGCAGGATGTCGTAGTCATAGTTGATGAACGCTTCCAGCCGCTCTTCCATCTCTCCGGCAGGCAGTTGGCCGTGTGCGGTCACGATACGTGCTTCGGGGCATAGGTTTCTGATGCGGCGCTCGATACGAGGAAGCATCTCTATCCGGTTGTTGACGATGAAGATCTGGCCGTTGCGACCCATTTCCGACTCTATCGCCTCTTTGATGATATCCTCGTCGTCTATCGTGATCAGCTCCGTCTGCACCGGATACCGGTTGGGCGGCGGCGTGGTCATGACGCTCAGGTCCCGCGCTCCCAGCAGCGAGAACTGCAAGGTCCGTGGGATAGGGGTGGCGGTCAGCGTCAGGACATCTATGTTGGCACGCAGGCTCTTCAGCTTCTCTTTGGCTGCTACGCCGAACTTCTGCTCTTCGTCGATGATCAGCAGGCCCAGGTCGTGCCATTTGACGTTCTTGCCGATGATCTTGTGTGTGCCGATCAGGATGTCTATCTTGCCTGCTTCCAGATCTGCCAACAGCTCCTTGAGCTCTTTGGCGGATTTGAGCCGGCTGATATATTCGATTCGCACCGGCATGTTCTTCATCCTCTCGCGGAAGGTATTGTAGTGTTGGAGTGCGAGCACTGTCGTCGGTACCAGCACGGCTACCTGTTTGCCGTCGGTAGCTACCTTGAATGCCGCGCGCATCGCTACTTCTGTCTTGCCGAATCCTACGTCTCCGCATACCAGCCTGTCCATCGGCATGGGGCTTTCCAGGTCGTGCTTCACGTCCGCGGTAGCTTTCGCCTGGTCCGGTGTGTCTTCGTATAGGAACGATGCCTCCAGCTCATGCTGCATGTATCCGTCGGGCGAGTAGGCGTAGCCTTTTTGCTGCTTGCGGGTGGCGTAGAGACGGATCAGGTCTCTGGCGATGTCCTTCACCTTGTCTTTCGTGCGCTCCTTGAGCCGCTCCCATTGACCGCTGCCCAGACGCGAGATCGTCGGCTCGCTGCCTTCGCGACCCTTGTATTTGCTGATGCGGTGCAGGTTATGGATGCTGACGAACACGCAGGCGCCGTCGCGGTAGTTCAGTTTGATCATCTCCTGAGGCTTTCCGTTGACAGGGGTGGTGACGAGGCCGCCGAACTTGGCTATCCCGTGGTCGGAATGAACGACGTAGTCGCCTACCTGCAACTGGTTGATCTCGCGCAGCGTGATGATGGCTTTGCCGCGGCGGGCGTTCTCGCTCGTCATCGATACGCGGTGGTAGCGCTCGAAGATCTGATGGTCCGTGTAGCAGCATATCTTCAACCCCTTGTCCACAAACCCTTCATGCAGCGTGGCATTGATGGGGATGAAATGAGCCTCTTCCCGGCCCTCCCCTAAAGGGAAGGGTGTTTGGGTTTGAGCCCCTCCTTTTACGGGTGAAGAGCTCTGCTCGATCGGACTGCCGGTGGCCGTCCGTAGAACATTGTTGGGGTAGGCTTCCATGATCGCTTCGAGCCGGTCCAGCTGTTTCTTCTGTTCCGCCAGGATATAGATCTTGTATCCCTCTTCCTGATGGCGCCGGATGTCGTCCGTCAGGAGGTCGAACTGCTTGTGGAAGACCGGCTGCGGCAGGGTGTCGAAGGTTATCTTGCTGTGGTTCGGGAAATAACTCTTCTGCCCTATCTCTATCGTCCTGCGCCCCGTCACCGGTAACCCGTCACCCGTAACCGGTAACCCCTCTAATTTGTACTTCACCACGCTCCAGTCATTGCTCACCCATACAAAATCGTCCGTCAGGTAATCGACGATGGTAAATCTTTCCTGGCTCTCTTTCGACGTAGCCGATCCGACGATGTTGGCTTCCTGCAAACGGGTCTTGCTCAACTGGTCCTCTATGTCGAACTCACGGATGCTGTCTATCTCGTCGCCGAAGAAATCCAGACGGTACGGGATGTCGTGACCGTAACTGTAAATATCCACGATACTTCCCCGGATGGCGTACTGGCCGGGTTGGAACACAAAATCCACGCGTACGAATCCTGCCGCTGACAACTGTTCGCTGATTGCGGAATGTGGTATCTCTTGCCCCACAGAATACTGAATGCTGACAGCATCCAGTTCTTCCTGCCTCGGCACCTCCTCCGCTATCGCCTCCGGATAGGTCACGATGACGGGAGTCTGGGTACAGGCATTCCTGAGAGCGCTCAAACATTCCGTCCGCAGTATCATCGCTGCATCATCTACCGTACGTCTCTTTTGCGCCGCCGGAAAGAAATACACCTTTGGTCCTACAGGCGCAGCCGGTAACCCGTCACCCGTAACCGGTAACCCGTCAGCGCTCAGCGACTGCAAGTCGCTATAGAGATATTGTGCTGCTTCTGCATTGTCAAGGATCACAAACAGCGGTGCTTTCACGTGTGCCAGCGCCAGCGCGCGTGCGCCGGCATGCAAACCGCTAAGGAGAAGATGAACCTCTTTCCCTTTCGCCAGCTCCCGGTTTATCAACCCCAGTTCGGGATGTTCACCAAACAACATGTCCAAATCGCCTATTTGCATGTGCACACTACCGCATTCTAAAATCGACTGCAAATTTAGCACTTTTTTTTGGAATACGCAAGTTTTTGGTCATTTTCTATCGTTTTTTACTTTTCCCACTTTTTGTAACAAACTCATATTGTTTCAGTTTGGGAACTCGTAATTGACTCGTAAACGAGTCGTAATTGAGTCGTAATCGAGTCGTGAATGAGTCGTAAAAGTTAACCAGACTCTAAACAGAAAAAGGAGCCCCGAAGGACGATTTTCTTATTGATGGCGGATGATATAGTAAGGTATATCGAGTGCTTGTATCTCTGCCTCGTAGCGGTCAAAGAGTTCCTTCCGTACGGTGTCTGATCCGTTGGATCGCGCGGGGTCGGGTATCCATGGCAGGTCGGGGTAGGTGAGTAGATAGACATCCATGGGATAGCGGATGATTGCTTCGTTGAGCCACTCGGGAACGGAGCCGAAAGCATAGTCGAACCATACCTTGGTGACGATCAGCTCGGTGTCGAAGAAGACGACCGTGTCGTCGTTGAGCGCAAGCGGGGCTTGCTGTTTAGCGGCCTGCGACCTGTTTAGCGCTGCGCTGTTTAGAGAGGTTAATTCTTCGATCTGGTGCTTTGCGAGGGAGCAGAGGTCATCGTAAGTGAGGACACGGGTCCAGTCGTCCGTCTGACGCTCGATCATCAGTTGTTCCACAAACGTACGGGCATACTCCGGCACCAGGATACCGCCATAGCGGTTAGCCAGATACCGTGCGAGCGTGCTCTTGCCGCTGCTCTCAGGGCCTATGATGGCGATTTTGCACAATTCACAATTCACAATTCACAATTCACAATGCACAATTATCGTGTCAACATCAACTTGATATTAAGACCTACGTTGTCCGCCTTGACGGGGTAAGAGGACGAGATGAGGGGGGTGGTACCCTGGTGGTCGTAGAAGAGCTGGAGACTGATCTTCTGGCTCAGCACATAGTCAGCCGAGATCTTGATAGCCAGCACTTTGTTTCCGGACGAAGCCTGTGTGATACCTTCCTCCACCTTGCGCAGAAGCATCTTGACATCCTTGTAGGACAGGTCAACCTGCAGTTTGAGATCGTTGCTCACTTTCGTCTGGCCGCCGTCCCTCTTCTTGGCGATGAAGCTGAGGTTCTTGATCGTATAGCCGCCGCCGATAACAAACTCGGAGGTATGCCCTTCGGTCAGCTGGACGGAGGTGACATTGAGCGCGAGGTTACGCTGCTTGCGGTACTCCGCCTTGATGCTGAGCGAGTTCTTCATCGTCATGTTGAGTCCGATAAGCGGCGAGAACACCTCGGTGAGGGTCACGTTGCTGATGTCGTATGCCGAGGATGGACGCGGTGCGTCGGTCGTCACGTCGCGTACGAAGCCGTGCATCTTGTCGTTGCTGTCGGAGCCCACCCAGGTGGAGTAGGAACCATACGAGCCGATCGCATACTTGCAAGTATAGGCATGGGTGAGGGTGACGGATTTGAAATGGTCTTTCACCCATGGTATCTTACCCAGCCCGTCGAAGGTGACGGACCAGTTAGGCAGTATCTTGAGGATTCCGAGGAAGGGGTTGAGGTTCATGCGCGAAGCGTCCCTGCCGGTGTAAGCGGCGAGGAAGGCGGGTACAAGCACATCGGCGGAGTTGGAGTTGACACGTCCGTGTTTGGTGGGGTCGTACTTGGTGCCAGACGGTATGTTGCTCAGGAAGCCGGAGGAAGGCAGCGTCGTGCCTGTATATTCGTTCTGGACGCGCTCGGTGAGGATATTCCGGTTCTCCAAGAACTTGTCGAAAGCGGCGTTGGCGAAGTTCTCCTCCTGGCTGCCGACGCGGCTGAAGATAGTACCGAGAGCCACCTGGGTGATATTGAACGAACCCGTCATGTTCTCCTGCAGCTGGTCGTAGGTGTAGATGATGGACGTGGACTGCGCCATATACCGTTTGCCGTTCAGTTGCACCTTCAGACCCGGCAGAGGTTCGAGCGTCAGTTTGATATCCAGATCGGAGGTATGTGCCCGTGTGGCGGGTTGGACAACCGACGTGTCCCCGGAGAGCCATCCGTTCTCTTTCGCACGCTCCACCATGTTGTTGGGTATGAAACCGAAGGCGAAATCGAATCCCGGCGCATAGACGCCGTTGGTCCTGCGCTGACCCATGAATCCCGCTTCGGGTTCGAAACCCGGCAGGGTCATGGAGTTGGTCTCCCGATAGGTGATCTGCAGGCGGCGGAACATCGTACCTACATACGCGAACATATCCCCTGCTATCTGTGCCGGCGTGCGCTCGTTGGGGTCCTTCGTGGTGATAGTCACGGTAGCGTTGGCGCAGTCCGCCTTTGGCGTGATGGTCGCTTTTGTATTGCCGGACGGACGGATGGAGACAGGTATCTTCTTGCCCGTGGAGTCGGTGACGGCGATATTGAGGTTCTCGCTGTTGAGACGGTGGGTCAGTTCGACCGGCTCGCCTTTCTTCAGCGTCATGTTCTGGGTGTAGGTCTTGGGTTTGAAGGCCCGCTGACGGCCGCCGCCTCTGCCGCCGTAACGCTGGGTCATGGACTTCCAGTACTTGGATTTGCCGTACCAGGTCTCAAAATTGATACCTCCGTCCACCTGCCAGCTTTGCAGACTGCTGACGGTGTTGCCGCGGTCGATACCGGTGGTCGTGGAGGCGGTGCGGGTCCAGTTGTAGGTGGCGTTATATGAGGCGTTCGCCGTGAGTGCATCCAGACCAGGGATGCGGTTGAACGGCACGTTCCAGGAGGCGGTGAAGACCTGCTGGTAGGTGTATGGCGAACCCCATTTGGCGAGAGACCGCTGGATGGTGTCGCGCCATGCCTCGTATTTGTCGTGGTTGAACTCGTCGTCGAAATAGCGGCCTTTCAGGATCTCAGGCGTGTACTTGCCTTCATCGATGATGGCGTTCATCGCGGACTGGAAGGAGAACTTCATGTTCTTGGTCAGGTCGTATTTGATATCGACGTTGCGGTCCCATGTGAAATCCTTGCTGAAAGTGAGGTCGGACGCATCGGTCATGGCGTTGGAGAGGTCGCGCATCTTCAGATGGCTGAAGGTACGGTGCATGTTGGTGCTGAACGCCCATGATTGGGGCAGGTAGTAGATATTCATCTCCTTTAGGAACTTCACTTTCTGCACTTTCTCCACCTTGCTGAACGGCTCCCACGGCTTGGGGTTGAAGTTATAGGCGTACTGGAAGGAACCCTTGTGGTCGGTGGTGATGTTGGTCTCCATCTCGGGCGAGTGCTCGGATTGCTTGTTGTAGGACGCGGAGATAGAGAAGTTCGCCGGGTCGTAGAACATGTCGCGTTTCTTGGAGTGGATGTTCACCTTGAGGTTGCTGACGGAGAAGGAGGTGGACTCGTGTACGGTGTTGGACATCTGTCTGACGGAATCCCGCTTCTCCTTGGTGTCATATGTGGAGAGCGTCTCGGACAGCTTGACGTCGCTGTCGAGCGGGTCGTAGTCGGGACTCGTGGTCTCGTTGCTGTAGGAGACATAGAGCGGCATCTGAATCTTCGCTTTCTCCGGGAAGAGCCGTCCTCCTTCGAGTGCCGCGGAGACGGATATCTGGTAGAAGTTATCGAGGTTGCGGTCGAGCACGTTGGACTCGATCGAACCGTAACCGGCCGTCTCAAGCCGTCCGGCTACGTTGAGTTGCGCGATGTCGCTGATAGCCAGGGCTGCATTCGCCATCGCCGCCACACCCCCTTGCTCGTTGAACTGGCTGAGGCGTAACTCGTTGACCCACACCTCGCCGGACGCCTCATGCTGGCCGTTGTTGCGCACACCGATCATGATAGTGGATACCTCTTCCAGCGTCGGGTTACCGAGCACGGTGATCTTGTTCTGCGGCTTGTCGTTGGCGTCGTCGTAGATGACGTACGGGATAGTGTTGCTCACGCCCTCGTTGCCTGCGCGTTTGGCTTTGTTCCGGGCGGTCTTGGCGTCTGTGAGCACCTTGAGCGCAAAATCGAACATGTTCTCCTTCGGCCATACCGTTTCACGGTCGGCGGCGGAGTTGTTGTTATACAGCCCCGGGGCGGTCAGATGCAGCGGGATCTCGTATTCGTAGTAGTTATTGCGCAGGTCGGTACCCAGGCGGATGAAGCAGGTGAGGTCGCCGTCCTTCAGTTCGGGATCTACGCTCTCCAGTTTCTCGGCATGGACGAACATCTGCAGGTTCTTGTACTGCCGCATGTCGTAGCCCGTGTTCTTGTACATCGCACGTGCATCATGAGGGCTGAGGTGCGCTACGCGGAGGACCATCGCCTGCTCGTTCTGCGCGATGAGCTGCGCCTGACCGGGGTCGGTCTGACGGCTTACACCCGGAGGCAGCACATAGTTGACCGGCGAGCGGGTGCTGTTTTCCTCTATGTTGACGGTCTGCACATCGATCGATGCGCCGGTGTTGACTGCCGTTCCGATAGGTGCCAGGTCGCGTGTGTACATACGCCAGTCGCCACGGACAAGGTCCAGCGTAGCGAAACGCAGATGGGTCTCTTTCTCGAAACCGGTGAGGTACATACGCATGAAGCGGATGGATTTCCAGTTGCGGATGGAGCCTATCTTCTGCACGCTGGCGCTGTCGCCGCGGAGAGGGATCTTGAACTGGTACCATGTCACATCCTGGGTCGTTCCGTCGCGGAGCGTCACTTTGCGGACCTTCTTCTCGGTGATATGCTGGCGGCCTACCTCCATCATGTCGGGACGGAGGATGACCTTGTACTGGTAGTATTTCTCGTACTCGTTGAGGGTGTTGTCCTGGTTGATATCTTCTATATCCGGCGTGAGGGTGGAGGCGGTACCGTAGGTCTCGGTCTGCTGCTCCGTGGCGGGCGAGTTACCCTCCGTACCGTTGAAATGTTTGTATCGCGCCAGAATAGGCACTTCCTCTTCGTCATAGTCGGTGCCCCGGTAGTAGTGGAAGTTATCGCCGGCAGGGTCGTTACGAGGGGAGAAGCGGTCATCCGCCCAACGATCCCATACATCGGGCGAGACGCGGCTCTGCAACTCCGCCAGATATTGGCGGTATGTCGGCCATGTCAGCTCCTGAGCGGTGCTCAGACCGTTGAGACCCACGTCC
The DNA here is from genome assembly GCA_937910305.1 of uncultured Bacteroidales bacterium. GTDB lineage: Bacteria > Bacteroidota > Bacteroidia > Bacteroidales > Paludibacteraceae > Colicola. The sequence goes on from CALEPS010000015.1 coordinate 10,208, forward strand.
TGACGGGCGCGCGAACCCGCCTCGTTGCTGAAGGCGACAACAGTACTGGTCGTGCGGGGCACGTAACCCCATATTGTCGAGTCCACACGACCTTGGTCGGCATCGCTGACAGGCAGACCGTGCTCGAACGCTTTCTTGCCGTCACGCAGGATATCCTCGCTCACGTCGCCGAGGTTGAAATACAACTCGCCTTCATATCCGTCGGGGTTGGTCAGTGCCGGGTCCATCAGCCAGAACTGGATGTACTCGATGTTCGCTTTCTCAAAATCGGTGTTGTCCAGCCGCCGCATGATACCGCCCCAGCGTTGCTTGGGGTTCGTCAGATGTCCGTCTGTGCCTATCTCGGAGGCGGATATATTGTATTGCCCGCGCTCGGACGGGTAGTAGGAGAGGTTCAGTACCGATAGTTTGGTGTCCACGTTGGATGCCTCCTGACGGTTGGGGTATATCTCGTCCTGATAGACGATACGCGTGCGGTGGTCGCTCAGTGCCGCCAGGTCATTGCGTATATGCGCCGGCGTGTTGGTCTGCGGATAACCGAAGATAGGATCCACGGCATACCACGACAGATGCGCACGGTTCTTGTTATAACTCGTTTTGTTGATGTCCTTCGATTCGTCAAAGACGGTAGGAGTAGCCGCCAGGAACCAATAACTGGGGTAATGGACGTCTATATTGGTGGTGGTGGATTCGAAATCATCGATATACGCCGTACCGACAGCGCCTACGTCGCGGGTGTGTCCCGGGATGAGATGCGCAAACTCGGCGTTGATGGAGAAGGTGGAGGGCGCCGTAGCGGTGATCCAGGGGATCTTGTCGATGGCATTGGTGAGCCACTGCATCTCGGTCTTCCAACTGCCGTTGACGCCCCAGATGGTGTTCGCCAGAGGCTCGGATCCGGTGTTTACTTTGGTCGTCAGCGGACGTTCGCGCAGGTGCATGATCGTTCCGCCTATCAGCAGGTCTTTGTTGAACTCATACTCCAGATGGGCGCCGAAGAGGCTCTTGCGCTGCATCGAGAACGTGCTCTGGTTTTCCAGTTTGACGTCCACGTTCGTACCCGATTCGAGAATAGAGGTGTTGAGGATCGTCACTGTACCCATCGTGTAGTCCACGGTGTAATCGACGTTCTCGATGAGGGTGGCACCTCCGGCGGTGACGGTGACGGAGCCTCTCGGCACGTTCATCGCGCCCAGACGGATCTCGCTGCCGTTCGTTCCTTTGTATTTACCGGTAAGGTGGAACTTGTTCTTCTCGCTCAACTCCTGCGCCACGATCAGAGTAGAGTCGTACAACTCCGGGAAACAGTATTTCTTGACGAGCCGCTCGTCATTGCCTAACGCTTCCGCCAGGTGGCTTCCGAAAGGCTCCAGCACGGGGAAAATGATCTTTCCTGACGAGGCATAGACGGTCAGTCCTTCGATGAAGTCGAACCGTCCGTCGGGGCTGGCGTTGTTCTTCTGGTCCAAACGGTCCAGATCCATGACGCGCAGCAGCTGCTGGCCGGAGACAGGTCCGTCGTTGAGGTATTGGACATCCGTGCCGACGGAGTCATTGCGGTAGGTGACGTATAGCTCGAATTTGTCTGCTTGGATGCTGGTTGCGCCGAGCGCATAGATGTTCTTCATCATCAGGTCCCATGTCCCGCGGCCTTTCTTGTTGGGCGCATTGGCGCTGTTCTTCAGCATCTTCAGGGCAAGCGCGTTGGGCGCACGCAGCTCCTCGCTGCCGTCCGTGGAGAACTCACCCACCTGATAGACTTTGCCGTTGTAGGTATATTCGTATGCCACTGCCAGCACCTCGTCTTGGTTGAGGGCGCTCTTGAGGGAGATGTATCCCAATGCGCTGTTGAGCGTATATTCGCTGCTGGACAACAGTCGCGCGGACTCGATCTTCTCATAATCCGCTCCGCCTTCCATTCCGTTCAGTCCTTCCAGAGCCGTACTGGTCTGCTGCAGGTCGCGGAAGGCAGTGGCGCGGATGGCACTGTACAGCCCGTTCGCCGCGTTCTCCGGCGCTCCTATGGGTGCGCCGCCCCATGCCTCGTTCTGGGTATGCGAACTGTTCTCGCCCAGATCGGCAAAAGCAACGATATTGCGTGCCTGGTCGTAGTTGCCGCGTTTGTTGGTGATCCATACTTCGATCTTGTTGATCTGGACGCCGCTGGCTATATACGGCACGCTCGCCATCGCTTCTTCGTATCGGTCGCGGAAGAAATGGGAGAGGAAGAAATGTCTGTTCTCGTCGTAACTGTCGCCGGAGATGTCGAACCGCGTCATCTGCGCGCCGCCCTTACTGCTGACGGTCTGCGCCTCGCTGTTCTGCTGGCTGATCAGGGCCTGGATGCGGAACTTGCCGAACTTCAGGTTGGTCTTGATACCGAAGAGAGCCTTGCTGCCGCGGATAAGGGACGAAGGCAGGTCCATCGTCACATTACCCGCCTCGATAGACTGGATGATGTCATCCTCCTCGCCTTTGTAGTTCAGTTTGAGGTTCTGCTGGTCGAAAGAGAACGAGGCCTCGGTGTTGTAACTCATGTTGAAGTTCAGCTTCTGGCCTACCTTGCCTTGGATGCTGGCTTGGATCTTCTCGTCGAAATCGAAGATGTTATTGTTTCGCGCCCGCACGGTGAGCGACGGGTTGGCGATATACTGGTGCTTGAAACCGAAAAGCAGCTCGGCGCTTCCCTGCATCTTGAGTTGCACACCGCCCGGACCGAACACTTTGTCCGCCGGACCAATGTTGAATTTCATGTCGGTGATGTCGAACTTGGACTCGTTGTTATGCTCTACTTCTCCGATTTTCTGCTGCCAGTACCTGTGCATCATCTGGCGCTCTGCATAGTGGTTGTATTCGTCTTGCGTGAGCAGGTATGGCGTTGTGATGTCGGTCTCGCCGATGCGGGTATGAATGACATAAGTGCCTGTCTCCGGCTGATATTCAACGGTGGTGGAGATGTTGTTCGGGTCCTGCAGGTCAAGCGAACTGACGGGTTGCTCCAATTCGCCGAAGTTCTGCACGCCCAGTTGCTTCACTTTCGTTGGGGCCCAGATTGCGCTGTCGGTCTCCGTCACATAGTCCGCTGCTCCTTCGGGCGTCGCCCCGTCTCCGGTAACCGTTGCCCCGTCACCGCTCTCCCTCCCTTGAGGGGAGGGATGGGGTGGGGTTTTTGCCTTCTCTCTCTCGGCTCTCTCCGCTTCCTTGCGCGCCTTCTCCTCTGCCACAAGCTCCTTCAGGCTCTTGCCGCCGCTCTTCTGCGCATAAACGCCCTCGGCTGCCACCGGCAACCAAAGAACCAGACTAATCAGCAATATGTATGGTATTTTTCTTTTCAATCTGTTTCTGTAATTCGGTCTGTACTCTGTCAGCGGCTTTGCCGCGGTCTGTACTCTTTCAGCGCAGCGATCTATAACATCTTCAGTGCTTCGCGGATAACCGCTTCCACTTTGAGCGTCGGATCGGCTTTGAGGATCTTGTCCACCGCTTTGCCGCTCGCTGTGGCGGCAAAACCGAGCATGGTCAGTGCGCTTACTGCCTCTGCTTTGACGCCGCTGTCGGTTTCCACTTCCAGCATCGGTATCTCCGTCGGGTCGCCTCCGAGGTCCAGTTTCAGCGCTTTGTCTTTCAGATCCACAATGATACGCTGGGCGGTCTTAGGACCCAGACCTTTCACTTTCGCCATGCCCTTCGAATTGCCGGTGGCAATCAGCATCCGCAACTCTTCCGCCGAGAAAGCGCTCATGATCATTCTTGCGGTGGCGGCGCCTACGCCGCTTACTGTAATCAGCAGTTCGAACAACTGGCGCTCTGCGCAGTTGGTGAAACCGTACAGCTCGTGCGTGTCCTCGCGGATCACCTCTGTTACAAACAGTTTCACCTCTTTCTCTTCCTGACCTACCAGGGCGCTGTAAGTCGGCAATGTGATGGCGAGGTTATAGCCCACACCGGCTGCCTCCAACACCGCTGCTGTCGGGTTTAAATCCGCTAATATTCCTTTAATGTATGCTATCATATAGACCTGTTTTCGCAAAATAAGCCTGCAAAGATACAACTTTTATTTTATATACGCAAGCGCGCAGGCATTTTAGTGCAAAAAAGTGCTCATTTTCGTAAATTTTAACCCTTTTGTTTTTCCTTTTCAGCAAATTTTTGTAATTTTGTGCGCTAATTTTGTGCACGTATGGCAAGAACAGAAATATCTACAATGGGTGAGTTCGGTTTGATCAAACATCTCACCAAAGACCTCAAACAGGTGCAACCCTCCACGAAAAAAGGGGTGGGAGATGACTGCGCGGTCATGGATTTCGGCACGAAGAAAGTGCTGATGACGACGGACATGTTGCTGGAAGGTATCCATTTCAATCTGGAATATGTGCCTCTCAAGCATTTGGGATACAAGGCTGCGGTGGTTAATTTCTCGGATATATACGCCATGAACGGCACGCCGACCCAGATCACTGTCTCGCTTGGTATCAGCAAGCGTTTCTCGGTGGAGGACATCGAAGCGCTCTATTCGGGAATCCGTCTGGCATGCGAGCGGTATAATGTGGATCTGGTGGGAGGTGATACATGCGCCTCTATGACGGGGCTGACGATCTCCATCACATGCCTCGGAACGGCGGCTGCAAAAGATATCGTCTATCGCAACGGTGCCAAACTCAACGACCTCATCTGCGTCTCCGGCAACCTCGGCACAGCCTATATGGGTCTCCAGCTCCTCGAAAGAGAGTTAATGGTTTATCGTTCCCAACCTATAGACGCGAATAATCCCTCTCCCTTGAGGGGAGAGCCGGAGTGGGGTTCGGAGGCCTTTACCGGAAAAGAATACCTCCTCGAGCGCCAGCTCAAACCTGAAGCACGGCGGGATATCTTGGAATCACTCCGCAAAGCGGGTGTCAAGCCTACAGCCATGATGGATGTCTCGGACGGACTGTCGTCCGAACTACTGCATATCTGTTCGCAATCCGGCGTCGGCTGTTGTGTCTATGAGGATAAACTGCCGATTGACTACGAGGCTGCGGCTTTGGCGGAAGAGATGAATCTCAATATCGTCACTTGCGCCCTCAACGGAGGAGAGGACTACGAACTGCTCTTCACTTGCTCGCTGGACGACTACGAGAAACTGATTCCGGTGGAGGATCTGTATATCATCGGACATATAACGAAACCCGAATACGGTTGCAACCTCATCGGACGCAACGGAGAAGAACTCGCACTCAAAGCACAGGGATGGAACGCTTTTCAATTATAGTACCGGTTTATAACCGCCCGGATGAGGTGGACGAACTGTTACAGAGTCTCACCCGTCAGACCGATAAAGGATTCGAAGTGCTGATCATCGAGGACGGCTCGTCGGTGCCTTGCGAAGAGGTCGTCAAACGCTTCGAAGGCAAGTTGCCGGTACGTTATTTCTCAAAGCCGAACAGCGGTCCCGGACAAACCCGTAACTACGGAGCACAACGGGCTAATGGGGAGTACTTGCTGATTTGGGACTCGGATATATTGGTTCCGAACGGATATTTCGAGGCTTTAACATCCTTTTTAGCTCTCCATCCCGTAGATGCTTTCGGAGGACCGGATCGAGCCCATGAGTCCTTTACGGATGTGCAGAAAGCCATCAATTATTCGATGACCTCCTTCTTTACTACCGGTGGTATTCGCGGAGGAAAAAGACAATTAGATACCTTCTATCCCCGTTCGTTCAATATGGGTATTCGTCGGGAGGTTTATGAACAATTAGGCGGTTTTCGCGCAATGCGATTCGGAGAAGATATCGATTTCTCCTACCGCATCGTCGAAGCTGGTTATACGACTGCCCTTATTCCGGATGCTTTTGTGTACCATAAGAGACGGACGGACTTCCGCAAATTCTTCCGTCAGGTGTATAACTCCGGAATAGCACGTATCAACCTCTCTATCTTACACCCCGGTACGCTCAAACTGGTACATGCCCTGCCGGCATTGTTCACTTTGGCGGTGATTCCGTTTATGCCGTTTATGCCGATCTATGCACTGCTGGTCTTCGTCGATGCTGCCATACGGAACCGCTCGATGAAAATAGGAGCACTCTCCGTTGTAGCGGCTTTTACACAACTCATCGGATACGGAACGGGATTTATCATTGCAGCTATCCGTAGATGGGTATTAAAGAAAGAAAACAAAGATGCCTTTATGGCGAATTTTTATAAATGATGGTAAAACTCTTCTTGACAGATGTGGACGGATGTCTTACGGACGGAGGAATGTATTACTCCGCCGAAGGCGAAGTCATGAAGCGTTTCTGTGTCTATGACGGCATGGGGATGGTCTGTCTCCAGCAGGCGGGAATACCTTGTGGTATCCTTACATCGGAGAACTCACCTCTCGTCAAAGCCCGCGCGGAGAAACTCAAACTCCGTTTCCTCTACCTCGGCGTCGGCTCCAAAGTAGGCAAATCGGTCACTCGCTATGATTTCTCTTTGTCGGGTTCTCGGGGCGTAAGCGCCGAGCTTCCCCCTATGTCCAAACTGCAGGCAGCCCGGGAGATATGCGCCCAACTGGGCATAACGCTCGCGGACGTCTGCTACGTAGGAGATGACATCAACGATATAGACCTCCTCCGGGAGGTAGGCTTCCCCTGCTGCCCGCCCAATGCGCGACCCGAAGTCAAAGGTATCAGAAAATCATCCGGAGCCAAAGCGGACATACGGATACTCGATACACCGGGAGGGCAGGGAGCAATCAGAGAACTGGCAGACCTCATTCTCGACCGAATCCCGACCCCAAAGGGGGTGATAAGGGGGTGATTAGGGGGTGATTAGGGGGTGATTACCGGGTTGTTCGTATAACATCAACGAGAGATAAATAAGAGAAAACGGAAGAAAATGTACAACATCACAATCATATTAGCCGGAGGAACCGGAAGCAGAGTAGGGGGAGACACTCCCAAACAGTTCTTGTTGCTGGATGATGGACGCTCTGTCTTGGAGCACGCCATCGATGCTTTTGAAGCCGCTCAGGCTATAGACGAGATTGCGGTTGTGATGCATTCCGACCACATAGATACACTACAAAAATTATGCCAAAAGAACAAGTGGCAGAAGGTGGCTAAAATCATTCCCGGAGGAGCCGAAAGATGGGAGTCGTCATGGCATGCCATCTTGGCATATTTGGACGAAACGTCATCTCCCGTAACCGGTAACCCGTCACCCGTAACCCTTTGGTTCCATGATGCCGCGCGGCCTTTTGTATCACAGCGTATCATTGCTGATGTAGCCGATGCGCTGGAGAACCACGATGCGGTGACGGTGGCGGTACCCGTCACGGACACTTTGTATAAGGTACAGAGGGACAATGTACAAAGCGCGGAAATGAACGTGGCAAGTGTCCCCTCGCGTACCGATTTCATGCGCGCGCAGACGCCGCAGGCGTTCCATATAGACTTGATCGCGGATGCATATATGAAAGCTATCGCAGGGGAGGAAATAATTGCTACAGATGATGCAGGAATAGTTCGCAAGTACGAACCGCGGCATCCAATCTTCATCGTGCCCGGAGAAGAAGCGAACCGCAAAATAACATACAAAGGAGATTTATGATCGAAAATCCTATCATTCAAAGAGCAGCGGACTGTTTACTGTCTGAATCGCAGGCTATTCAGTCGCTCATCCCGCGTCTGGATGACCGTTTTCTTCAGGCGGTGGAGGCTATCCGTGACTGCAAAGGAAAAGTGGTTGTTACGGGGGTAGGCAAATCAGGGCATATAGGTTCCAAGATCGCCGCTACGCTGGCTTCTACAGGCACACCGGCTTTCTTCCTGAACCCGCTGGATGCTTATCATGGCGACCTTGGAATGCTTTCTTCCGAGGACCTTGTACTCGCTATCTCCTATTCCGGCTCTACGGAGGAATTGCTACGCTTCCTGCCGCTTATTCAGGCTAAACAGATTAAGATTATAGGCATCTCCGGAAATCCGGAGTCGCTTCTTGCCCATTACTCGGATATTCATCTGAATACGGCAGTGGAGCGTGAGGCAGATCCGCTTAATCTGATCCCTACCGCTTCTACTACGGCAACCCTTGCTTTGGGAGACGCATTGGCTTGCGCGCTCGTGGAAGCGAAACATTTCCAGCCTACAGACTTCGCAATGCTCCATCCAGGAGGTGACCTCGGACGCAAATTATTGGCGAAGGTGGAAGATGTGATGTTTAAAGACAATCTTCCTTTCCTGACACCCGGGATGCCTATGTCCGAAGCCATAGGGATAGTCACCAAAGGCACGCTGGGGATTGGCATCGTGGTAGAACAAACCCCTTCAAACTCTCAAACCCTTTCAACCCTTCAAACCACTTCAAACGGGCTTTGCCCCTCCAATGCCCGGCTTGTCGGTATCATTACTGACGGCGATATCCGTCGCGCCATGCAGCGTCTTGGGCAGGCGTTCTTCGCAACGCCGGTATCGGAGATCATGTCCCGCAATCCTAAGACGATCAGCAAGGATGCCAAGATTGTCGAGGCGGGTGAAAAGATGAATCATCACTCCATCCACACATTGATTGTAGTGGACGAAGGATGCAAAGTTGTGGGAGTAATCGATTCCTTCTCCTGCCTCCCCGGAACGCGTTTTTATCACTAAATACTAAAAATCCTTCACTAAATGCATAAAACATTTGCATATATCAAAAAAAAGCAGTACCTTTGTGCCGTGAAATGTAAATGGTGATTTATATAAATGTAGATTTACATTATGAAGTTCTACGACCGAAAAAATGAATTGGCAGTACTGCAAGAGATTGAAAAGCAGTCTCGTACAAGTGCAACCTTCACGGTGCTTATGGGGCGCAGACGTGTGGGGAAGACTTCGCTTGTTATACGTGCTATGCAAGATGCAGAGTCTGCCTATCTGTTTGTGTCCAAAGACAGTGAGGCTTTTCTCTGTCAGAAATTCCAGCGTGCCTTAGAAGAGCAACTGAACATTCCCATATACGGTACATTGACGCATTTCCGGGAGCTTTTTGAGGTCATTATGAGGGAGTCGGTTAATCGCCCGTTCACGGTCATCATGGACGAGTTTCAGAACTTGTACAAGGTCAATCCGGCTATTTTCAGTGAGATACAGGATATATGGGACCGCTACCACATGGAGTCGCGTATCAACCTGATAGTGAGTGGTAGTATTATGTCTCTGATGAAACGTATCTTTGAGAACGAGAATGAACCGCTCTATGGCCGTCCTACCTCCAGGATGACCTTACGACCGTTTACTATTGCGACGCTCAAGCAGATATACAGCGATTATTGTCCGGACTACAAAAATGAAGATTTGTTATGCCTGTATATGCTTACGGGCGGAGTAGCCAAGTATGTGGAGTTGCTGATGGATGCCGGATGCTATACGAAAGAGAAGATGCTCAATTATGTATGCCGAATGGACTCCTATTTCCTTTCGGAGGGCAGGGATATGATCAACAATGAGTTCGGCTCCGATTATAATACTTACTATTCCATATTGCAGCTGATAGCCAAAGGACAGAACCGTCGTAGCGATATAGACGGAGCACTCCAGAAAGATGTCGGTGCATTCCTTCAGAACCTGGAGAATAACTTCGGCATGATAGCCCGTGTACGACCGGTGTTGTCTTCGCCTAATTCCAAGGTGTCGTCGTATGAGATAGTAGATCCGTTCCTGCGCTTCTGGTTCCGTTTCATCTGTCCGTATCAGGCTTTGATAGAGAGCGGACAGTTACGGTTATTGCGCGAGAACATCAATACGCATTACGAGCAGTTCTCCGGTCGCACCTTGGAGCGCTATTTCCAGGCATTATTGATGGAAAGCGGCGTCTATACAATAGTGGGTAACTGGTGGGACAAGAAGAGTGAGAACGAGATAGACGTGGTGGCGCTCAATGAGTTCGACCGCACGGGCTTGATAGCCGAAGTGAAACGCAATGAGCACAAACTCAGCCTGCCGAAACTGGAAGAGAAAGTGAAGAGTTTACCCCAGGGAACATTCGGCCAGTACAAATTTGAACTAAAAGGCTTGTCCTTAAAAGATATGTGATTCTCCTGCCTCCCCGGAACACGGTTTTATCACTAAAATCAAACTTCTATTTATATAAATGACCACTATATTGGAAAATAATCGAAATATATACATGGATGCAGTGAAGGCATTCGCTATTTTCCTTGTGGTTATGGGGCATGCAGTACAATATATCAGCGGAACGGATTTCTGGAACAATCCTATTTACCAGATTATTTATAGCGTGCATATGCCGTTGTTCTTTGTCATCAGCGGTTTTTTCTTTGTGGGACAACAAAATAAATCTTTCAAGGAATTTATAAGCCGAAAGGTTATGACACTGTTACTACCCTGTGTGGCGTGGGCGAGCCTATCAGGCTTGTTAACACTCATTCATAATGGGGATATTTTTGCGTTTGTAAATAAGATTTTATCTCCTCTTAATTGGCCTTTCTGGTTTCTTAAAGGCTTATTCTCGGTACAACTGATAGCGTGGATATCCTTAGTAATAGCGAGAAAGATTGCGCCAAAACATTATGTTTGGGTGGCTGCGCTCCTTAGTCTTTGTGTATTCTTTATTCCTTATACGGAGGTTGCGCGGGTTATGTTGCCCATCTTCTGGGCGGGCTGGTTCTTGCGCATGCATTATGATTGGTTGCTGGAGCATAAAGGCATCATATCGATAGTTGCATCGATAATTTTCATTGTACTTCTCGTCTTTTGGGGAAATGAGGGGATGCGCTTTTATTCTGCTACGTCGCTCAACTTATATGGATACTTATTAGGGACTCCTTATCCTTGGGAGGATTGGTTGTGGCTGGTATATCGCGTATCGATTGGATGTACGGGCAGCCTTGCAATTATTGCTTTGTTCCATTTGCCGCAATATATACCCTCATGGATTCAGCAAGTGGGGACTTCAACACAGGCTATTTATATCCTTCAGGCATGTTTATTAGAACATTTTATAGGTGGTTTTATTGCGCAAAAGACGGCGTGGCTTGTGCCTATCCAGCAATTGCCACCCCTCTGTTTGTTTTGTGTGGCTCTGCCGATGATTGCCATCTCTCTTGTGGGATTATGTGTGCTTTTATATCGTCCTATACGCCGTGTGCCAATATTATCCAGCTTGCTTTTTGGTACCGCTCCTTCCTGTAGGAAGTAACCGGATGAGAATAGGTAGCAGATACCCTTGGTAATGGTCAACGGACAGAAAAAACAAGGAAACTGACAAAACTGACAAGTCACAAAATTATATAAGCCGGTATTGCCGGTGGAATGGAAAGAAGAAAATTGTATTGTACAGAATATGACAGCAAAACAAGTATATGTTGGCATGTCCGCGGATATTATTCATCCGGGGCATTTGAATATCATCCATGAGGCGGCAAAGCTTGGTCATGTGACGGTTGGCGTTTTGACGGACGCCGCAATCGCCAGTTACAAACGTTTGCCTTACTTGAGTTACGATCAGCGTGCATTGATTGTGAGCAACCTCAAAGGCGTAGAACGTGTTGTGCCACAAACAACTCTTGATTACCGCCCCAATCTCCGTGAACTGAAACCAGATTATGTAGTACATGGTGACGATTGGAAAACTGGTGTGCAGCAAAAGACGCGTCAAGACATCATCGATTGTATGGCCGAGTGGGGCGGGCAAGTGATTGACATCCCGTATACCCAGGGTATCTCTTCCTCTATGCTTAATGAGCGTCTTAAAGAGATAGGTACGACACCGGAGATACGTATGAAGCGTCTTAAGCGGTTGATCAATGCGAAGAAGATCGTGCGTGTTTTGGAGAGCCATAGTGGTTTGACGGGGCTGATTATTGAGAATACGTACGTTAAGAAGAACGGCATGAAACTTGAGTTCGACGGTATGTGGGCATCGTCTCTCACGGACTCGACGAGCAAAGGGAAACCGGATATAGAGGCGGTGGATTTGACAACCCGTTTGCATGATTTGAACGACGCTTTAGAGGTGACCACCAAACCGGTAATTTTTGACGGCGATACAGGAGGCAAGTTGGAGCATTTTCCGTTTATGGTTCGCACACTGGAGCGATTAGGTATTTCAGCGGTCATCATAGAAGACAAAGTGGGATTGAAGCAAAACTCGCTTTTTGGAACCGATGCTGTACAGATGCAGGACTCGATAGAAGGATTTTGCGCTAAGATTCACGTCGGCAAACAGGCTCAAATCACGGATGATTTTATGATTATTGCGCGTGTCGAGTCGCTGATTGCCGGCAAGCCGGTGGAAGACGCATTGGAGCGTGCGGCTGCGTATGTGGCAGCAGGAGCTGACGGAATCATGATTCATTCAAGGGACAAAGACGGAGAGGATATCAAAGAGTTCTGTCTGCGGTTCCGTGAGAAAGACAGCCATACTCCGATAGTGGTAGTGCCGACGACATTCAATCATATCACAGAGGATGAGTTCGCCGAGTGGGGCGTAAATATCGTGATTTACGCGAACCATTTGTTGCGGAGCGCTTATCCTGCGATGGTGCATTGTGCAGAGTCAATCCTGGAGCATGGTCGTTGCAAAGAAGCCAGTGAGGAATTCTGCATGCCGATTAAAGAGATCTTGACCTTAATTCCCGGTACGAAACAATGATTCAACCAAAAGATTTCATAGAAAAGTTGCGTGCCGGAGGCGTGGAGTTTTTTGTCGGTGTACCGGATTCGCTGCTGAAGAATCTTTGCGCGTACATTACAGATAATATCGCGCGCGAGAACAATATTATAGCGGCCAACGAAGGTGGAGCTGTTGCTTTAGCAGCAGGTTATCATCTGGCGACGGGAAAAACAGGTTGCGTGTATATGCAAAATTCTGGCGAAGGAAATGCAGTAAATCCGTTGCTGAGTTTGATGGATGCCGATGTCTATAAAATGCCGCTGCTGCTGATTGTGGGTTGGCGTGGAGAACCGGGCGTACATGACGAACCGCAGCATGTGAAACAAGGCAAGGTGACGCTGTCGTTATTAGAGACGATGGGGATTCCGTATGCCGTATTGGACGATAGTTGGGAAAAACAGGTGGATGAGGCTTTGCAGACCATACAAGAAACAAACGGTATCTTTGCACTTATCGTTAGAAAAGGGACGTTCGAGGATTATAAGTTACAGAAACAGGAGACTGCCAATTGGGAGTTAGGGCGCGAAGAAGCCATCAAAATTGTAGTGGATAAGTTACGAGAAGATGACATCGTTGTTTCTACCACAGGCATGATAAGCCGTGAGCTTTTTGAATATCGTGAAACAAAAGGACAAGGGCACGCGCATGATTTCTTGACGGTGGGAAGTATGGGACATGCTTCACAAATTGCACTGGGAATTGCTCTTCATAAACCGGAGAGACGTGTAATCGTTTTTGACGGAGACGGAGCACTACTCATGCATATGGGCGGAATGGCGATCATAGGCGACTACAATCCCAAGAACCTGGTACATATTGTGTTCAATAACGGAGCACACGATTCCGTTGGAGGTCAGCCGACTGTTGGACAGAAGATAGATGTGGAGGCGATTGCTAAGGCTGTTGGGTATGCGGACGTGATTTCGGTAGATACTCCGATGTCGTTGATGGCTGCGATGAACCATGTGAACAACGCGGTAATTGATGGTGTTTCGCTTATCAACGTTAATGTCCGAAAAGGAAACCGCAAGGATTTAGGCCGTCCAACCACTACACCGCAACAAAACAAAGAGGCGTTAATGAAAGAGTTAGCAAAATGACACAGCAATTATATGATTATAACACAACGCGCGGAGATGGATTGATTGAGATTCTCTGTTCATTGTTCCGCAAAAAAGAAGCAAAACAGGTCTTTTTAGTGCGCGGAAAGCACTCTTTTGTGTCCTGTGGTGCGCAAGAGGTGTTGCGTAAAGTGCAAGAAATTACTGGAGTTCAATTCATTGAGTATATGGATTTCTCCCCGAATCCGAAAGACGAAGAGGCCCACGAGGGTCTGCAACGTGTACTTGAGGCAAGTCCCGATATAATCCTTGCTATTGGTGGAGGAAGTGTACTGGACATAGCTAAACTCATTCGCCATTATGCAGCAGAGCAGGGGTGTGCACTCCCCTTGTGGGCGATACCGACCACTTCAGGCACTGGAGCTGAGGCGACTCATTTTGCTGTGGTCTATCGCGAAGGAAAGAAATGTAGCATTGAAGCAGATGATATCTTGCCGGACGTAGTGTTGCTCTATCCGCCATTTACGTACAAGAATGATGCGTACTTGACGGCATGTACGGGTTTTGATGCTATAGCGCAAGCGATTGAGTCCTATTGGGCAAAAGGAGCCAATGAAGAATCGCGTACATATTCTCTGAAAGCCCTAAATCTCCTTTGGAAAAAACTCCCGTTATTAATCAAAGGTTCCACCGACGAGTTGCGAGACCAAGTATCTGAAGGCGCGTATTGGGCTGGTAGAGCAATTAATATATCCAAAACTACTGCTCCGCATGCATTCTCCTACGAATTTACTTCGCACTACGGATACCCTCATGGACATGCCGTGGCATTGACTTTTCCGTTCTTCATGCGCCTGAATGGAACAGCGGAATTGCAGGAACTGTTGGGCTTTACCGCTGAAAACGCGGTGCAGCAGATGGAGACATACCTCCTATCAATAGGGCTTTCCGTAAAGTTACCCGGTACCGTTGATGTCCGCGGCGCTTTGCAGGCGGTGAATTTGCAGCGGTTGGCGAACAATCCCGTGCCCGTGACCGAGGAAATTAAGTCTGATTTAGCCATCTATTTAGAAAATCACAAGCAATAATATGATTCAAGAAGATTTGTCGAAATACAATCCCGAAGGTTCTATTCTACGTAGAGCACAACTACGTGAACTTGAGATACTAATCGAAGTAGATAAAATATGCCGAAAGCATAATATTGAGTATTTCTTAGATTGGGGGACATTGCTAGGTGCTGTCCGTCATGGAGGATTTATCCCATGGGATGATGATATTGATATCTCAGTAAGAAGAAAAGATTATTCGCGTTTATGTAAGGTGCTTAAAGAAGAGTTGCCTGAGAATTTAGCATTTCAGGATCGTTTTACGGATTGGAATCTGCCTTTTTTGTTTGCTAAGGTGCGGGATAAGAATTCCTATTTTTATGAAGATAAAAGTACAGACACCTTGAAATATAAAGGTATTTACATTGACATATTCCCAGTAGAGAAGGTTCCATCAATGCGGTGGAAACGTTTCCTTGATTATCCCTATGGTCATTGCATCCGGGCTTTCCACAACTATACTGACGCCAAAGACAAATTTGTATCCGCTTTAGTTTATCCTTTTGCGCTGGTTCTGGTGCTGCTGACGCGTTTTGTCAATCTCTTTATCCCGTCGGATATGGTTGCGCCTTGTTATGGATGGAGACTCGCATATAATAGTTATTCCACGCGTGATGTCTTCCCGACGAAAAGGATGGCATTTGAGGGATTTCAGGCGTGTGTGCCCAATAATCCGGATGCCGTGTTAAAGGCATACTATGGCGACTATATGCAATTGCCTCCGGAGGAGAAGCGCCGCGTGCACAATACCAAGATTGAATTTTACGATGAATAGATGAAGATAGTTTACGTTACAGATAGTGCTGTCAATCCGGAATCGGGGGGAATTGCGCGGATTACGTATGTGATGTCGGAGGCATTGCGTACCTTGGGGTATGATGTGTCTGTTTACTATGGTCAAGAGGACTTTGTTGTGTATATACAAAAAACCGGTAAGTGCATTATTCTTGTGCAATCTCCGTGTAAGTTCGTCCAACAGGTATATGCAAGTAAAGATGCTTTGCCGGAGGTTAAGATGGTTCATGTTTTCCATGGAACGCCTGGTTTTGAATTGGTACCACTCCGTTGGGATATTACAAAATATCACTTGTGCCACAACATAGAGCGTACATGGACACTTAAGCAATTATGTTTGCAGATAGGCATGGCATTATTGCCGAAGAAATGTTTCGCAAATTTGTTACGCAAGAAATATTCGCAGCCTTATGGAAAGGCAGATAAGATCGTTGTTCTTTCTCCGGGATTGATAGATCAATATCAAACAATTGCACCAGGATGTAGAGATTCGTTTATGGTAATTCCGAATGCGCTTTCGTTTGAAAAGGTAACACTACCGAAGGCCAAGGAGAAGGAAGTATTGGTCGTCGCGCGTTTGGAAGATTGGCATAAGCGTATATCGGAGATATTGGAGATATGGGAAGAGGTTCAGCAAGATAAGCAATATGGCGATTGGATACTTCGGATAGTTGGAGATGGTGTGGATAAGTCGTATTATGAAGCATTTGTGCAGAGAAAACATATACCTAATATCTGTTTTGAGGGACAACAAAATTCTCAACCATACTATCAGCGAGCAGGTTTGTTTTTGATGACTTCGGCATGTGAAGGTTGGGGGCTTACTATCACCGAGGCGCAACAATGCGGGTGTGTGCCCATTTTGTATGATAGTTTTGCGTCCGCGAAAGATATCATTAATAGTGGTAAGAATGGTGTTTTGATAGCGAATAGAGATAAAGCGGCTTATGTGGAGGCATTGAAAGGACTGATGACGGATGATGACTTGCGCAAACAGATGAGTGAAGCCTGTGTGAAATCATCCGAGCGTTTCTCTGTAGAAAACGTTGCTACTCAATGGAATGAATTATTTCATCAGTTAGAGCCATGATAAAACTATCTATCATAATTCCTGTTTACAATGTAGCGCGCTATATAGAGCGGTGTTTGCGGTTTGTGGAGGCACAAACGCTGCATGACATAGAGGTGATACTGGTTGATGACCATGGTCTGGATGATAGTATGTCTATTGCTAAGGAGTTTACGCAAAAAAATGTAAGAAAAGATATTCACTATGTATATACTGCGACCCCAACAAACAGCGGGCCTGCTGTGGCTCGTAATATGGGAATCCAAGCAGCTAGAGGTGAGTATATCGCATTCTTGGATGCAGATGATTGGGTAGAGCCGGAAATGTATGAAACATTGTATCAGAATGCCCGGATGTATCAAGCGGATTTGAGTTGCTGCAATTTGATACAAGACTTTGAAGATGGAACCCCAAGTAAAGTGTTAAGGAATCCGCATTTGGATAGCGGAGAATTTACAAACGCAGCTAAGAAGCATTTCTTAACTACGTATGTATCTTATTTTACTTCTTTTATATATCGTCGTGAATGGTTGTTGGCGAATGAACTCTTATTTGCTGAGACCAAAAGTGCAGAAGATAGTAGTTTTTTGGCGTGTTGTGTATTAGCCGCAGAGCGAATTGCGCAGAAGGATGAGCCTTATTACCACTATGTAATTCATTCCGGTAGTCTTACACAGCGAAAAGTATGGAAAGGACGTGAGAAAAGAAAGGCTTTTTCTTCGGTGATAGACTTTGCAAGACGCAAAAAAATGCTGCGCACCTATTGGCTGCAATTATTCTATATTTACGTCAAGAAGGCCCTTATTGTACCTGTTTATGAGATGATCAGATGATATGCAAAGCCTTTTTGAGCCGCTGTATAGCATTCCACAGACCGGAATGTCTGCGTGCGAACGGATATAGCTGATGCATATAGAAGTTTTTTAATCGCCCTCGCAATGAGTGTTCATAAGACCTAACTTCCCATTGCCGTTCCTTGAGTTTCTTTATTGCCCAGTAATCTCTGGAGAACCGTTTTGCCTCTTCCTTATCTTGATCGAAGATTTGATAGAGAAAAGCCTTCACTTCCTCCTGTGCCTTTGATATCACCTGAGGGTCTTTTAGCGCCGGAGTCTCTATCATTTTTTTCCATAGCGCATCATCTTGGTCAATCTCTTTTACCCGTTCTACCACGCTTTCCCAGTTTGGGAAGTCGTTGCAGTTGATAAATGCCTCTTTATTGAAAGTCTCTGCCACGCGCGGGTCTCCCCAATAGATGGGAATGGTTTGGGCTGCAAAAGCCTGTACTATCTTCTCTGTTGTATAGCCAGGATGAGCAGTGTTCTCAAAAGCGAGAGAGAACTTGTGTTTCTGCTGAAATGCCAACTTATCAGCTACAGGACCGCCGACATTATTGCGGTAGCGTCCGCCGGAGTTCACTAACTTATATTCCGATAACTTGTCCAAGAACGCAACTCGCACTTCGTTTCCGTGCGGATTGGAAACTACGAAACTACAGAAATCAGTCTTGCTCCCTAAATCGGGGTGCTCATGCTTGTGTAGCATGGGCTCGATATCTTGCGGGTAAAGAAGCCACAGCGGAAGACGCATATATCTATCGCCGAATTCCAGATACTCAAACCCGAAGGCATAGTCGCAAAGATTGAAGTCCGGTGCTTGATTTTCTCCTGTGAAGAAGATTTTTACGCAGTTATTGTATTTTAGATGCTCATTCCCGAAAACGGAATATACCAACCAATCCGGGGTATCGGAAAGTTCAATATCATAATACTGCCATAGTTGTTCCCATAATGGTGCTTTCTCAGGTCGGAAATTTGGGTAAAAATCAACAAACTTTATGCGAATGGTTTTGTTCATACGGCTTTTCTTTTAGAACGGAAATAGAAAACCAGTGTGCCGATAAGTGTCAGCAAAAATACGGCAAAGCAACTTAGGCCTAAGATATTCCCTTTGCGGATACTATCTGGAGCAAAGAACATAACAATATCATGTTCACCTGACGGAATGGCGAGCGCACGTAGCATGTAATTGACGCGATATAAATCGGCAGGTTTTCCGTCAATGGTGGCTTTCCACCCATATGGGTAATAGATCTCTGAGAAAACGGCCATCCGTTGTCCTGCTACGGAGGCATGATATTCCAGTTGCTTCGGCGAGGAGGCCTTGAGCGCAATATAGTCACCCGCTTCCGTTGGCGTGACAGCCGGTATGGCGCTATTAGCCTCATAGGTCTCGTCGTAAACAGCTTGGCGTTTCAGATCTAATTCTGTCAAGGCATCCGACTCCTCGTTGGCGGAATGGACTCCTACCAACTCATCCACAAGCCAGCAGTTGCCAAAGGCTTCGTCGTTCTTATAGGGGAAGACTTGTCCGTTGCGGTCCTGAGTGATGAAATACTTGGTGTTGAGCATATTGAGGACGGGCATGTGCATCTTCGATAGGTGCTCATCGATCAGGTCCTGATAGCGGCGCAACTTGGCGGCAGAATAGCCTCCGATGGATTTCAGGTAGTACGACGTGCGCGCATCGTTGAACGTGTTGACAGTCAGATTCATAACGCGGTAATAGGTCTTATCGTTTTGCAGAAGCTCTTTCTCATAAGGTAGCATGTTGAAAACCTTATCGCGTTCCTTGACCGAAACGAAATGGCTGTCGTTGCAGTAACGTTTATCTACGGGCCAGAGGTCGGCTACGATAAGAGCCGTGAGTGCTATGCCGAGCCATTGGGTCTTGAAAGGTTTGCGAATATAGAAGAACAAAAGACCGAAACCGAGGGCTATGAAGATGAACGAACGCCAGGCATCGGCCGTCATCATCGCAGCGCGCTGGTCAATAATCATACGGTAGATATCGTCGCCAACCTGCGCTTTCCATTGATTGTCGTATGTCGAGGTGAAGTCGATTAACGAACTTCCGAAGAGTGCCATAATCAAGCAGATTCCGGCGGTGATTCCTGCGGAAATATAGAGAGCGGGAAGGAAACGACGACGGTCTTCGGCTTCAGCAATCTCTTTGACGGCGAGGAATCCAAGAAGCGGTACCGTAATTTCCGCCACAATAAGAATACTCTCTACTGCGCGGAACTTATTGTACATCGGGAAATAGTTGAAGAAGAACTCTGTCAGCCACATCATATTCTTTCCCCAACTCAAAAATAGCGAGAATAGTGTAGCAACCAGCAAAGCCCATTTATACGGTCCGGGAACGATCAATAGACCCAGGAGGAATAGGAAACAGACGATGGCTCCGAGATATACAGGACCGCTTGTAAATGCCTTCTCGCCCCAATAGGTAGGTGCGCTTTGGCAGAATTGTTTGGCGGTACTCTTGGGGACGCGTGCCTGGACGAGATCCTTGTACAAACGCGAGTCGGTACCGATGTTATATCCGCTTGCACCACCCATGAAATTTGGAATCAGAAAGGTCATTGTTTCCGCTTTGCCGTAACTCCAGGCCGTCGCGTAGTCCAAATCCAAGCCTTTGGTCTTATTAGTATCATCACTCTCCTTTGCCAAATCGGAATGACCTCCGCGCATGGTCTCTGCGGTATATTCCTGATTGGAGAAGATACTTCCACTTCCCATACCCATACCTATTCCGAATGAGGCAAAGAAGATTGCTGTAGCCAGCGCAAAATGTTTCCACTCTTTGTTACGCACGGCTATCGCCACTTCTGCGAAGAAGAGTACACCCATAAGCATGCACATATAGTAACTCATCTGCGGATGTTGGAAGAAGCCGATATAGGTAAAGAACATGATCAGCAACGCGCCCCATGCGTAATTCTTTCGGTAGGTTAATATCATGCCTATTAACACAAGCGTCATCCATGTGATGGAAAAGGCCTTACCATTATGCGAGGCGGTGACGATGACAAAGAAATAGCTTGACATCGCCATCGCAAAGGCACCTGCCATACTCAGCCAGTTTTCAATCTTGAAGGTGCGCAATAACAGGTAAAAAGCGATGAGAAGATACAGAAAGAGAAAGAAAACATTTCTGTTTCCGGCTTTCAGTACCCAGCGAATAGGATTCAGTATCTTATCTACGGCAAAACCACCGTTTGCTCCTATTTGATAGTTAGGCATACCGGAGAACATACTACCACTCCAGAAACTATAGTCACCTGTCTCTTCATGGAAATCTATAGACTCCTGACAGGCAGCGCGACCATTGATGTAGTCGCCGGCATAAATGACTTTCCCCTCTAATGCAGGGAAAAAATAAATAGCAGAAGCGATGATAAAAATACCAACAATCGCCAATTCCGGCGCAATCTTTTTCCAATCTATGTTCATCTTATATCTTATTTAATCATTTTTCGTATTTCACATAATTCTTCTTTTACGCGCAGCAGAATCTCCAATGCCGATTGGCGTTCATCGGAGTGCTTGGCATTATTGCGTAGTTCCCGGCGAATGGCTTCTATCCGTGTGATATGCAGTTCGTCCCGGATATACTTGATCCGCTTGATTACCTCCTGATCGCCCCTTGTGTAATAGCGGTTCCCATGTCCGTCTTTCCGAGGGTTCAGCTCCTCAAACTCTTTCTCCCAATACCGCAATGTAGAAGCCGGTACACCGGTTTCCTTCTCTGTCTCCCGCAAGGAATAATATTCTTTCTCAATATCAGCCATTATTTGCAGATCTTCAGTTTCTTTCCCGCGCGGATAGCATCGCTTTTCAGTCCGTTCCATTGTTTGATTTGCTTGACTGTACAATGGAATTTCTTGGCGATTGTACTTAGGCTGTCGCCTTTTTTGATGGTATAATACGTTACCCCGTTGACCCTGTATGCACCGGTAACAGAAGTTACTTTTGCCAAATCGATTTCCGTGCGGCGGTTATTAATCAGACTATCGGCTTTATAGGATAAGATCGAATCCTCTTGGGCTATATACAGTCCCATTTTCTCTGATGGCAGGCACAATGAATATGCGTTTCCGCCCGGAAGAATATCCCGTGAATATTGAGGATTAAGCCTTCGTAATTCATCCATTGCCACGCCTAAGTTCTCGCTCACTTGTTGAAGATGCAGCCGTCGGGTGGTGCATATTGTATCGGTTATCATTGTTTTCTCCAACGGAGCCTTGCATATTCCGTGTTCCTGACCATAGTTCATGGCGTAGTTGGCTGCTATGAAGATAGGTACATAATTTCTTGTCTCCCGTGGCAGGAAAGGATATATCGACCAAAAATCCCGTTTCCCGCCTGCACGGCGGATGGCTTTGTTGACATTTCCGCTTCCGCAGTTGTAAGCGGCAATCACCAGGTTCCAATCGCGATAGATAGCGTACATGTTGCTTAGGAAACGACATGCCGCCTCTGTAGATTTGAATACATCCATTCGTTCATCCACCAGCGAGTTTACCTCCAGCCCGTATAATTTGGCGGTAGCAGGCATAAACTGCCATAATCCGGCTGCGCCGGCATGGGACCGCGCCATCGGGTTGAGGGCGGATTCGATGATTGGTACGCATCGTAGTTCGTACGGTAGGTTGTATTTGCCTAATGCTTCCTCAAAGATGGGGAAATAATATTCGCTCATCCGCATCAGTCGAGCCACCTGTTTGGGACTGCGTTTGACATACCGCAAGATAAATCCTCTCACTCGCTCGTTGTAGGGTAATTCAATGACGCACGGCAATGCTTGCAGACGTGCTTTATAGACGGAGTCGGGGAGAGTGGTTGTGTCATGCACTGCTATGCAATCGGTGGTGTCCAGCCATCGCAGACTCCAATCCAGGGCCCGTAGTTCGATGTCGCTCAGTACACTGTCGCTCCAGCGGGTATAATAAGGCGGCAGCGGCGCAACAGTGTCTTCTGTTATACTGTCTGCTTCCTGCAGGGGAATCAGTTCCAATGACTCAACGGATAGGGCATCAGTGCTGATGCTATCCGTAGTTATGCTGTCGTTTGCAACTGTTATTTGTGCGTTGGCACCGCAAAGGGCGCAAAGCATACTTGCTATCAAAAAAATCTTCTTCAAAACTGTATTGCTACTTTTAATTCAGCACTCTTTTGGTGCTGTAAATCATAATAAATCTGTGGCTCGATGTTCAACGTCAAATCAGGAGAGATATCGTAGTCAAACAATTGCGCATCCACGTATGCGTCAATCAGGCTCAGAGCATATACCACTACGGTAGCCACGATCGAATAATCGCGGTACCGGTGATAGGTGCTTTGCCTGTTTTTAAGTGTATTCATCCAAGTGCCTGCACCTCCTACGCGGGATAAGGTATATCCCTCCGGCAGTACGGCAATATAACTCTTGCTTGGATCTTCCGTCACGGTCCCTGCCTGGTTGTCATTATACAGGTCGATGTAGGCGGTCTTATAACCGCTATACCGGTTCTGCATCATACTGATGGCATATCCGCATCCCATGAAAGCGCCATATACAATCGGCAGTTTCCAATAGGATTTATTGTATATCTGTCCGGCGCCGGGCACAATCGCTCCTAACCATACCGCCTTGATAGCATCCGGTTTCTTGGTTAGATCTACGTAATAGCGGTATTCCTCATCCGTAGCCGTGGTGTCCGGCCGATGGTAGATACTGTCTTGCTGGGAATAAGCTACCAGCGGAAGTAACAGAAATAATATGACGGCACGAAATCTCAAACTAACTTTTCGGCTATTCGCGTCAACTCCTCTTCATTGGCATAGGAAATGACTACTTTCCCGTTTGCTACTTTTACCTTGGTACCCAAAGCGATACTCAACTCTTTCTCTAAGGTGCTATATGGATTATCGTTTTTGTCTTTGGGCTTTTTACTGTCTGTCTTGTCCTGTTGAGCCAGTACCTCAACCCGGCGAACGGAAAGTCCTTCCCGTAGGATACGCTGGTATAGCGCCAGTTGGCGTTCAGCGGAGGGTGTGGCAAGGATAGCACGCGCATGTCCCATGTCGATCTTCTTTTCTTTGATACCTACCTGGATCTCTGCGGGCAATTTGAGCAGACGGAGATAGTTGGCTACGGTAGCGCGTTTTTTGCCTACACGTTCTGCCATCCGTTCTTGCGTCAGGTTATAATCATCCATCAGCCGTTGGTATGCCAATGCAATCTCGATAGCATCCAGGTCCTCTCGTTGGATATTCTCTACCAGAGCCCATTCCATCACTTGCTCGTCCTTCGCGGTACGGATATATGCAGGAATACGCTCCAATCCGGCTATTTTGCTGGCTCGGAAACGCCGCTCACCGGCAATAATCATATACGTCCCGTCTCCATTGTCCCGCAACGTGATAGGAGATATAACTCCGTGCTCGCGGATGGAGTCCGCTAACTCTTGCAGCGCTTCTTCATCAAATGTACGCCGTGGCTGATCGGGGTTGGCTATAATGGCGCTTAACTCAATCTCGGAAATTGAACTGCCGCCATTGGTATCTACGTGCGAGGTGTCTATCAATGCGTCCAGACCTCGCCCTAAACCTGTTTGTTTTTTCATATCTTTAAACTCTCAATTCTCAATTCTCAATTCTATTTATTCCGTGCTATTACTTCTTTCGCCAGCGCGATATAGTTCTTGGCTCCCTTTGAGCTCGGGTCGTATTCCAATACCGAGACTCCGTGAGAAGGAGCTTCGCTCAGGCGCACATTACGTGCAATGACGGTGTTGAATACCAGATCTCCGAAATGCCGTTTCACCTCTTCGTATACCTGGTTGCTCAGTCTCAAACGGTTGTCAAACATCGTCAGCAAGAATCCCTCGATCTTCAGCGCAGGATTCAATTTCGACTTGATAATCTTGATTGTATTGAGCAGTTTGGCAATACCTTCCAGAGCAAAGAACTCACATTGTACCGGAATAATCACACTGTCGCTGGCGGTCAGGGCATTGACGGTTATCAAACCCAATGAGGGACTGCAGTCAATCAGAATGTAGTCATATTCATCGCGCACTTGTGCAATGACGTTCTTCAGTAATTGTTCCCGGTGTTCCATATTCAGCATCTCTATCTCTGCGCCAACGAGGTCTATATGGCTCGGAATAAGGCTCAAGTTAGCGGTGCTTGTGGCAACAACTGCGCTATGCGGATCTACGCCGTTCACCAGACATTCATAGATAGTGTTGTTCAGTTCGCGGATTTCTACGCCCAGACCGGAGGATGTGTTTGCTTGCGGGTCTGCATCAATCAGCAACACCCGTTTGCCTTGTTTAGCCAAAGCAGCGGCTAAATTGATAGAGGTCGTCGTCTTGCCTACGCCTCCTTTTTGGTTCGCTAAAGAAATAATTTTACTCATATCTGTTGTACTATTGTTTCTGCATCTATATTCCGGCAGGCAAAATTGCCATACCGGCAATGGTTTGTGCCGTGACAGGTACAGGGTCTGCACCTTAACTCATGGCGTTGTATGATGTCTTCCGGCCGTTGTTTCCATCCCTGAAAGCCGATCATCGGGTGCGTGGCGCACCAGACGCTGACGGCTCGGAGACCTACCAGACCGGAAAGATGCTGATTGGCGCTGTCCATACATATCATAACGTCCAGCTGCCGCATCAGTTCCAACTCTTCTTTCAGTTTCAATTGTCCCGCAACACTTTCTGTGCGGGGAAAGACACTTGCCCATTGACGGAGCATCTCGCATTCGATCTGTCCAGCCCCGAACAGGAAAACATGCGTGTCCGGGTCTTTCGTCAATAACTCGATCACATCTTTTGTCACCCGGTAAGGCAGCATGTTCGATTTCGATTTGGCGAACGGAGCCAGTCCAATCCATCGGCCTTCTTTGACCCCGAACCTCTCAGTTATCGTTTGCGCAGCAGCTCCGTTGACCGGCAGGCTCTCAAACGCATCATTAGTCTCCAAGCCCGCACGGCTGAAAGCATCCCGGTAGCGGTCGAACTCGGAGGGCAACTGTCTTTTGCCAATACCCCAGACCGTAATCAGATGCTTCTGAAACCGGCCGTAACGTACGCTGGTCACGCGTTTGCCGCTCAACCTCATTAGTCCGCGCAATACGCGCGTACGAGGGACGTCCTGCAGGTCTATGACCGCATCAATCTTATCCCGCCACGTACGCCATAAGGCGAACACGCCTTTCCAGTCCAGGTGGTTATCCACCTCCAGATAGGACACATTCGGCATGCTGGCGAACATAGAAGCCAGATCTTTCTTGGCGGCGAAGACAAAACGATCATTCGGATAGCGCTTGCTGAGCGAGGCAATCACAGGAACTGTCATTGCCACGTTACCCAGAGTAGCCAAACGAACAATCAGATAGGTCATGTCATTTACAATTTGGTCATTTGCAATTTGGTCATTTGTGATTTACAAATGTATTGCGTCAAACCAATCCTGGTCAGTCGGGAAGGCTTTCTCCCCGTCGCTCCATCCGCTCCAGCAGGCACCGAAGAAATACGTCAGTGTGTCGCCTAATTGGTACGGCTGTACGCTGAAAAGCGTGTTGTCTTTGATGTCCTGCCATCCGCCATGAGGCGTTACAACGGCGAGATAACTGCGGCCTTGGCTTGTCGAACCGTTGTATTCGTAGTTCATCTTGGCTGCCGTCTTGTCGCTCAGCGCGTCTTCTGCGTACGCGGCAATACCGCAATGGTCGCAGGTATAGACATTCTCCACGCTGTCATGCAAATAGATACCGCCGCCAGCCCATAACTCTTCTTTGCATTCGCCGCGCAGCACTACCTCCGCCTTATTCAGTATTTTACCCGCTTCGGCGGTAATAATAATAGTCTCTTGCAGTATGTTGCCGTTCACCTCCAGACTGTCGTATTCCAGCCGGAAAACCAACTTGTCACTCGTCTGTTCCAGAATCTCCCACCGGTCGTACGGTCCGCCTACAAACAGATTAAAATCCTCTGCGGAACCATCCGTCTCTCCTTCTGCATGAGGTGTGCTTGCCAGAACCACCAAACCTCCGGCACCGCAGGTATGACCTACTTTGTAGCAGTCCAGACCTTTGCCGTAATTGATATGGTAGGGCAGTCCTAACACATGCTCGCGGTAGTAGAAACTGTCCACGATCAGTTCCGGAGAAGCTTTCAGCCATAGATCCACACCGTTACTCGGGTTCTCCGGGCGCAGCGCAGGTCCATACATGCGGAATGCCGCATATTCGTTCTCCCATGCGAAATCATCCTTCCGTTCCGGCACATACCGCCCGAACACTTTCGGCTGCACCGCTTCTTTCTGGCAAGCATTCAAACTAAGTGCTGCGCAAACTATAAATAAAAATTTCTTCATAACTATCCTTTTCTCCTCCCCTTCATGGGGAGGTCGGGTGGGGCTTTTATTTCGGTTGTTTCCCTATATATGCCAGAATACCTCCGTCCACATAAATAATTTGTCCGTTTACGGCATCGGATGCGTGCGAAGCAAGGAATACGGCCGTTCCGCCTAACTCGTCCGGCTCAAGCCAACGTCCGGCAGGAGTCTTGGCGCATATGAAACTGTCAAACGGATGTTTGCTTCCGTCTGGCTGCGGCTCACGCAGTGGAGCGGTTTGCGGAGTAGCAATATATCCCGGACCAAGTCCGTTGCATTGGATGTTGTACTCGCCGTATTCCGAACAGATGTTCTTTGTCAGCATCTTCAGTCCTCCTTTGGCGGCAGCATATGCGCTCACGGTCTCACGGCCTAACTCACTCATCATCGAGCAGATATTGATGATTTTTCCTTCGCGGCGCGCCATCATCTCCGGCAGAACCGCTGCAGAAACGATATAAGGTGCTACCAGGTCAATGTCGATCACTTGCTGGAACTCCTCGCGCTTCATCTCATGCATCGGAATGCGTTTGATGATGCCGGCGTTGTTGACCAGAATATCAATCTGTCCCACTTCTTTGTGAATACGTTCCACAAGCGCCTTTACGGCGTTCTCGTCCGTCACGTCGCATACATAGCCTTTGACATTCTCAATGCCGACCGCTTTGTAGTCCTCGATAGCTTTCTGCACGCCCTCTTCATGACGCGCGTTAAAAATAATGGTTTTCGCACCAGCCTGTGCAAACGCTTTCGCTATCGCGAAACCTATTCCGTAGCAAGCACCGGTTACCCAGGCGTTCTTGCCTTCCAAACTGAATAAACTGTTCATCTCCGTATATTGTCTTGTTTTTTGACTTGATTTTTGTGGGGTATGCTAGACAATAGCTAGACCATACCTAGACGATATGAATTTTGTTTAAATAGTATCTGTACAGAAATTATTGGGGATTATTTCAAGTCCGTGATTTTGCTGAAGTCCTGGTCTCCGTAGTCCAGATTCTCACCTCCCATACCCCAGATAAAGGTGTAGTTGTGGGTAGCGGCAGCGCTGTGAATCGACCACTCGGGCGAAAGTACAGCCTGGTTGCCTTTCATCCATATATGGCGTGTCTCTTCCACTTCTCCCATGAAATGGCAAACGGCTTGCTCTTCCGGCACTTCGAAATAGAAATACGCCTCCATGCGGCGGCTGTGAACGTGTGCCGGCATCGTGTTCCATACGCTTCCCGGTGCCAGTTCGGTCATACCCATCTGCAGTTGGCAGGTAGGCAGCACCTGGTTCACCAGCATCTTGTTGATGTCGCGCTCGTTGCTCATTTCCAGGCTTCCCATATGCGCTACAACAGCATCGGCTTTCGTCACTTTCTTGTTCGGATAGGCGCAATGAGCGGTGGTGGAGTTGAAATAGAAGAGGGCAGGGTGGTTTGCGTCCAGACTCTCGAACTTCACCTCGCGGTCTCCGCGTCCCAGATAGAGTGCCTCTTTGTAGTCCAGTTCAAACACCTCGTCTCCTGCAATAACGCGCCCTTTGCCGCCTACGTTGAAGATCCCCATCTCGCGGCGGGTGAGGAAGAAAGGAGCTTTCAGCGGGTCAATAGCCTCTAATAACAAGGTCTCTCCGACAGGCATTGCACCGCCAACAATCATGCGGTCGTACATCGAATAGACCATGTTCACTTCGTTCTTCACAAACACGTTCTCGATCAGGAAATCCTTACGCAGACGAGTCGTGTCATAACTCTTGGCGTCAATAGGGTTTGACGCATACCGTACTTCATAATTCGTCTTCATATTATTTGTTATTTTAATTTCTCAATTCTCAATTCTCAATTCTCAATTCTCAATTTGCGCCTTTAGCGCACCGGCATCACCCATCCGAGATTGATACTCAGGTCCATCGGATTGGCCATGGTATATTTGTCCGTGACCGTGGTGCCGAAAACACCGCCTAACGAGAAATCATACCGTATCTCCAGATGGTAAGTGCCAGCTTTCTTGGTGCGGAAGAGTAATCCTGTGCCGGCTGCCAGTCCCCAGTCAAAAGGATGTGTGATGGTGCTGCTCTCGTCCTTGACGCAATAGCCGATCTGCGGACCCAGGTTAAAGAACCACCGGCATACCGGACCGCCGAAATTCAGGTGCATAAGGATCGGTAGTTCGATGTAATGCAGGCTATGCGCATTGCCGGACTGCACCCATCCGCGGTGTTCGTAGTTCAGCTCCATCTGGAAATGGCAGTATTTGTGCCCGGCATAGCGGAAAACGAACCCTCCGTTGCCGCCTAAAACGCACGCTTTGGTGATCGGGGTCATGTCGCTCTCGGCAGGGTTGAAAAGTACCGTTCCGGCACTGACACCGCCGTGCGCACCCAGATAGAACTCCGGCTGCCTCAACCGCGGCTGCGCATGAGACAGGGAGAGTTGTAAACTGAGAACAGAAAGGACAACTATTCCCCACAGCTTCCTAATATGACTCCTTTCACCTTTCACTTTTCACCTTTCACCTTTCACCTTTCACCTTTCACTTTTCACCTTTCACCTTTCACCTTTCACCTTTCCACAACCTTCACGCATTCGTTCTGGAAACCGCCGTTGCCTACCTGGCTCCAACGGATATGGGATTGCATGCCGGAAATCTCTTTCTCGCCATGCAGCCATCCTACCAGGGCTTTCATTAGGTCATAACCCAGAATGTCATATCGCGGCGATTCGCTCACATGTTCGTTCTTGAAGAACTCAGCCCATACGGCGTCGTACACCTCGTGTTCGCCTTCTATCGCAAACATAGAGGTATATACTTGCGGCAGATCGATATGCTCTTTCTGCCAGCTATACTGGCTCATTATCCGGATGCGGAAGCCTGCCTCTTGCAGTTTCGCGAGATGCGGAAGCAGCATGCGCACATGTTGGTACCGGTCGCTATGCAGGATAATGATGTTTTCAGCAAGACTGTCCATGGCGTAGAACGCACTGTCGTTCATCAAATCCCGCAAGGGCAGAGCGCTGTAGTTCAGTCCGTTTTTCTTCATTTGTTTGCGCAGCGTGCGGATAGAAGAAGCGAGATCCGACTCACGCACCTCAACGGCTACGAAATGGCAGTTATCCTGTTTGCTGAACCAAGTGCAGAGACTGTCTGCTTCCTGGGTGTCTGTCGAGTTGAACTGCATCACTTGGGAATAATGTGCCAGATCCATCTCGTCGCTGAACGGAAGCAGCAGAGGTACTTTGTGCAACTCGCACCATTCGGCTACACGTTCTATCTGAATAGGATAGACAAGTCCCAATATTCCTTGTACGCTATCCAGGATAGTGCTGTCGCATAGTTCTTTAACCTTGCGTTCGCTCCGTTCCGTATCAAATACGCGCAGGCGGTAAAGCGTGCTGTCGTTTTGCATGTCCCGGAGTGCTAATAATGCACCCTGATAAAACTCCATCATCCGTTCTGCGTTCCCGCTCCGTTTGGTCTGCTGGCTCTCAAAAGGCAGCATCAGAGCCAGTTCCACCACGTGGCGTGTGTCCGCAATAGTATCTACCGCCACGCTGTCTACCTGGACGCTGTCCGCTTCCATGCTATTCGCCTTGACGCTGTCTACCTGGACAGAATCTGCTACCTCATTAACCTCCGCCTTCGGCTCTTCATTAACCACCTTTGGCTCTTCATTAACCACCTTTGGTGCATCATTAACCGCCGCTTTCGGCTCCACTTTCCTTCCTGTCGGGATCAGCAGGATCTCAGCGTAATGCAGACCGCGTTCTCTCAACTGCGGGTTGAGACGAATGATCTCGCTCTGCGATACATTGAAATTGATACCTACGCGATACAATCCGATACTTTTCTCCACTTGGTAGCGGTACACCTCTTCGCCGTTCACGGTGTCCAGCGGATAGTTCAATAACTCCCCGGCCGTCGCAGGAAATACCAGCGAGGCGAGAATAAGCATCATTAATTTTCCTCTTTTACCTATCATACTTCTTTCAACTATTTCTCGTATTTTCTCTTGCGTATCACAAATACTATGCCGCCAATAATCGCCAGGATAGCTACCGGCAGGATCGTACTGACGGCTTGTACTTGTGCCCGTTGGTCATGTGCCCTTTTGTCGTTTAGGAGTCTCAACGCCACACTTTTCTCGCGGAGCGAAATAAGCCCTTCGCTGTCAGTCAGCCATAATAATGCGTTTGCCGCAAAATCCCGGTTGCTGAACTGCATGCCGCTGTAGCGGTCATATCCCATCGGCAAAGCCTGGTTTTTCTGTACTTCGTTCAGCAGTATGCTGCTGCTGCCGATCACGATCTGGCGTGTCTTACGGCTCGTCTTGAGGATCGGTTCGTCGCTCTCGATACCTTCCGGCGCCATCCGATGGGCAAAAGCGCTGTTGAAAACTCCTTCCATGGATACTGCCACCGGCACGTACTGGTATTGGAAAGCGTTCATGTCGGGGTTCAGATCATTCAGATCCACTTCGCCCGGAGTGGCAGTCACACGGCTGGCAGTGCTGGTGGCAAGCAGTACCCGTTTCTCTATTCCGTCCTCGCCGCCCACTGCGTCAACAGGACTGACAAAAGTGCTCATCACTTGTCCCATGTTCTTCGTGACCGGACTTCCCTGGCTGGTGAGCAGCAGCGGCGCGTAGGTCCAGGGCATCGGCTGTAAGTTCGGCTGCGAGGGGTCATTGCTGACGTTCACGGGGATAGGCAGACACTGGATGTCTTGTACCAGAGCGGGGTTGACTCTTACACCGTAGCGGAAGAGCATGTCTGTCAATCCGACCTCCAAAGGCAGGATAGGGGTGAAACCGTCGCTCTGCAGTACCTGTTCGCTGAACCGTACGCCGTTAACCGCCCACAGCACCGCTCCGCCGCGCATGAGATATTGGTCAATGATAAACCGTTCCTGCTCGCTGAAAGGCGTTTGCGGGTCGATGATGAGGATCGCTTTGTAGCCGTCTAAGATATGAATGTCAATCGGTCTGTGAGCGACTTCGTCGCGGTCTTTCGACTTTTGACTTTCGACTATTTGTCCCCGATCCACTTGGAAATACTTGCTCAGCGCGCTCATCAGATCGTAGGTGTGCGCTTCGTCCGGCTCGCCGTGTCCTTCCAGTATCGCCACCCGCGGAGTCTCTGTCTGCTGCAGCAGGTGCAGCGCCTCCATGAAAGCGAACTCCAACTGCTCGATGCTGGCGTTCAGGTTCTCCTCGCCGCTCAGTCCACGCGTGTTCTTCAGCAGCGTCACCACAGCCCGCTTGCCCTTGTATTGCATGATAGCATACGGATAAACGGTTGTCTGTGCGGTCTTGCCGTTTTGTTCCCGCTCATGAATCACAATCGGACGCAAGCCTAACGAATCTGCGATGTCCTTTGTTAATTGTGAATTGTTAATTGTGAATTGCCCGAAGACATTCATCTCTTCCAGCGTCTCTTCGGTGGCTTTCTTCAGTCTCCGGAAACCGGCATTCAGGTCACCGTTCAGCAGCAGCGTCACTTCAATCGGCTCATCGGTCTGGCGTAACAGGCTCTTGCTGGCTTCGCTCAGGCTATAGTGCTTGTCGTCGGTCATGTCCCAACGGACAGGACGCACTTGCAGAGCCCCGTATAGACAGAGGAACAACCCGACGATCAATATGTAGAGCGCGTACTTTCGCATACCGGTCTTTGTTCTTTGAGCGAAGCGGTCTATTTCTTCACCTTCTCCCAAACTTCATCAAACACTTTCACTTCGTATTTCTCGCGCAGTTTCTTAACCCATTCTGCTTCCAGGTAGTCCTGGTAGTCGGTGGTCACTTTGCCTTTCTCGTCGTTCCATGCTTCAGGTGCTTTCAGTTTCTTGCCCACGCATTCTACGATCGGCAGTTCCTCGTTCGGGGTGAAGGCGGCTTTCTTGTCCTTGAATCCGTATTTATCTACGGCGCCGTTCTTGCCTTGCTCCCAAAGGCCGTGCTGCACCTTCACGTATGTCACGCTGTCGCAGTTGACGCGGCGCGCAATATAACTCTGGATAGAGTCGGCTTCTGCGCTCTTGATAATGGCTTTGGCGGCTTTGAGGCTGGATTTGTTTTTCGCCTGGATCAGGTAGCCTTTCCATTTCGGGGCTGCCCAGGTGTATTTTTTCTTGTTGGCTTTGAAGAACTGCTCCAATCCTGCGGTGTCTTTGGCGGCTTTGTCCCATACCTCGCGCAGCGAGACTTCGAAGAGCAGGATACCGTCGTGGTATTCCTGTACCAGATGGCGCAACTCGGGATATTTCTCCTCCAGATGTTCGTCGGCATAGGCTTTTACCTCTGCGTCGCTCATCTCTGCCGGCAGGTTGTATTCGGCGCGGGTCTTGCGGATAAAGGCTTTGTCGGCTTCCTGTGCGCGTTCGTCGCGGAGCACCTGACGCTGGATCTGTGCGCGCATCGAGTCCAAGGGCTGAATGCCGCGTTCCGCCTCTTTGTAGAGGATATGCCATCCGTATTGCGAACGGACAGGCGCGCTGATCTCACCGGCTTTCATGTTGAAAGCGGCATCTTCGAACGGCTTGACCATCATACCCTTGCCGAACCATCCTAACTCGCCGCCACGGGCACTGCTGCCGCGGTCGTCGCTCTCGCGTTTGGCTACTTCGGCGAAAATCTCCTTTGTACTTTGTACATTGTCCTTTTGTGCCTTGGCAAGCTCGCTGGCGATGCTGTCTATCTGCGCTTTCTTGATAGCGTCCAGACTGTCTGCGGGAACCATCTTCATGATATGGCTGGCTTTCACCTCCAGGTGATCACGCTCTTCTTCTACCTTCACGATATGAAAACCGTACTGCGTGCGGAAGACCTTGCTGATGTCGCCTACCGGCGTGTTATAGACTGCCTCTTCGAGGGGATAGACATAACGGAACGGAGTGATCCATCCTAACTCGCCGCCTGTCTCCTGCACGCTCGGATCGGTGCTCAACTCGCGCGCTACGGCGTCAAAAGCCTCTACCGGCTGGCGTTTCCCTATCTCACGCCATTTACCTTTCACCTTCTTCCTTTCAACTTTCATTTTCCCTACCGTCACGCGCTCGTAGGCTTCGTTGATCTTAGCCAGAGCCTCTGCTGTCTGTGCGCTGTCGGCGCTCATCGGACACTGGATAGCGATATGCGCTGCACGGCGGTCCTTGGACATATGGCGCCAGCTCAACTCGATCAGGCTGTCCATCGCTGCCTCGTCCTGAAGGTATTTCGGCGTGGCTTGGGCGCGGTAACCTTTCAGCTCTTTCTTGAAACTCGCAGTCGTATCAATCCCTTGGGACTCTGCTTCTGTCACTTTGAGTTTGAAATTGATGAACATGTCCAGATACTCGTCCATCGTCTTGGGATCTACAGCGCCTGCCTGGTTGTTTTTCTCATAGATGTACAAGAACTCCTCAGCACTCACTGCCTTGCCGTTGATGGTCATGAGGGTCTCGTTCTGCGCTGTTGCCGTCAGGCTCATCAGTGCCGCGGCGCAAAATAAAATTGTTTTTTTCATATATTTTAAACTTTAAACTTTCAATTTTCACTTTTCACCTTTCACCTTTCACTTTTCACGTATTTCTTGTAGCTTTGTTCGAATATCTTGACGGCGAAGGGAATAGAACCTAACAGTTCGCCTCCGGAGGCGTTCATATGTCCTCCGCCGTGGAATACTTCTTGCGCCCAGATGTTAACCGGTCTGTCGCCTTGGGAACGGAGCGAGATACGTATCCGTGACTTGGGCGTTCCGGGTTTGGCGCGCTCTTCACGCATCATCACCGAGTAATGGACATCGGCTATCTGCAGCGGCATGTTCACGATTCCTTCGCAGTCGCCGTTCCGGTAATGGAACTGGTCCAGCTCGTCCGCCGTCAGGGTAATGAGAGCCAGGTGGTACTCGGGATAGATACGCATCTTGCGGTATAGCGCATAGCCGGTCAGACGCATTCGGTCGGACGAGAACTGGTTAAAGACAGCGTTGTATATCTCGTCTTTCTGCACGCCCGCGCGTAAAAGAGAAGCAACGATATCATATAGTTCTGCGTTGGTCGAGTTGTAGCTGAAATTCCCCGTGTCCGTCATCAGACCCGTATAAATACACGTCGCAATCTCTGCTTTCAGCGCAAGCGGTCTTTCAGCGTTAGCGGTCTTTTCTCCCTCCCTTGAGGGGAGGGACGGGGTGGGGTTGTTAGCTGCTATTAACTTATATACGATCTCGCAAGCCGAACTCGCTCCGGTGTCCACATACTTTTCGGTGTACCACTCCTTGGGGCTTTGAGCGACTTCGTCGCGGTCTTTCGACTTTTGACTTTCGACTAATATATGGTGGTCTATCAGCACTTTCGGAGCGCTGTTGGCTAACATCTTCTCGCCCATCGGACCGATGCGTTTCGGATCGTTGAAATCGGTGCAGAGGAACAGGTCTGCTTCTGCTATCAGTCTATTGCATGCTTCCGCTTCTTTCTCGTATATCTTCACCTGATCCGCGCCGGGCAACCAGCCTAAGAAATCCGGAAAAGCATTCGGCACTATCACCGTAACTTCTCCTACAGCAGGCTCAGCCTGCGGTCTGTCAGCATCAGCGGTCTGTACTCTGTCAGCGAAGCGGTCCTTGCAATAATGCCACAACGCCAGGGAGGAACCCATGGCATCGCCGTCCGGGGCCATGTGGGTGAAGATCACGATATGGTGTGATTTTTCTATAAATTCCTTCATTTTGCTCATTTTCCTAATTTATTTCGCATATGTGTGCATGTATGCGCACAAAATCCGCTACAAAGGTACTAAAAAAATCCAATATACGCAAATAAAAACGCAAAATTTCATTTTCTTTGCATTTTTTTTCAAAAAAATTTGGTCAGTTCAGAAAAAAGCAGTACCTTTGCACCCGCTTTCGAAAAGTGAACTATCCGTAGGGTCCCTCGGGACGTAAAACAGCGGAGCGTTTGCGGACCGAACGCGATGCTCAATGGTGTAATGGTAGCACTACAGATTCTGGTTCTGTCTGTCTGGGTTCGAGTCCTGGTTGAGCAACAAAGTCCGATAAATACTGGCCTCGCGAGGTATTGACGCAAAAAGGCCGTGTCAAAATCGGGTCAAAAAGTTTTCATGACTTAAAAAGTGCTGACATCAGTAATGGTGCCAGCGCTTTTTAAAAAACATGAAAAATCGTTTAGAAATTTTGGGTTACAAACCCGCGACACTGAAACACGACACCAATGGTTGGTACATTCTGTACTACGTGTATTCTCCAGTCACAAACAAGTTAGAGCGCGTCCGCACCAAATTAAATGGTGTACGCGAGAACTTTAAACGCCTTAATGACTTCCGCTCTTATGCGGATAAGATGGTGCAAGACATCAATCTTAAGTTAGCCGGTGGTTGGACTCCGCTTATCGAGCAGCAGAATGCTTCCCTCTTTAAGCCGATGAACTTAGCTACCGAAGAGTTCATCAGTATTAAGAAACGCGAGTTACGTCAATCGACGATGGTAGCGTACAAATCGGTTCTCAGCATCCTTAACAACTGGATCGTCGAAGAACTGCATTCTCCCGACTGTCCGGCTTCGATGTTCAACCATGCTTTGGCGGTTCGCTTCATGGATTTCCTCTTTACAGAACCTACCGAGGAAGAAATCCGAAAGGCAAAAGCGCAAAAGAAACAGCCACGCAAAGCATTGTCTGCTAACGCTTGGAACACCTACCTCAAGAAGTATCGCGCCATCTTCAGTTGGTTCGAGGAACATTGCTACTGCAAAGAGAATCCGTTTGAGCGTATTAAAACCAAACAGAAAGAAGAGAAACGCCGTGGATTGATACCAGCAGAAGTTCGTGGCCAGATCTTCGATTACTGCGAAGAAAACATGCCGAATTACATTCTCGTCTGCATGCTCATTTACTACTCACTCATCCGTCCGAAAGAGATTGCGCTTATTCAACTGCGCGACATCCATTTGGACGAGGGTTACATCCTTATTCCGGTAGAGAAAGCGAAGACACACATTGAGCGTGCTGCGCCCCTATCACCTGAACTGATTGAACGTCTCAAAGCTATGCATTTGGAGAAGTATCCGCAGGATTATTACCTGTTAGGCACCGAGTATGTTCCGTCTGAGGCTCCGGCTTATCATGGCAAGTATAAGAAGGACTGGATGAAGATACGTGAAGCACTCCACCTGCCGCAAGAAATGCAACTCTATTCGTTCAAGGATGACGGTATAACCGAGATGATTGATGACCATAATATGAACATCCATCTGGTACAACAGGCAGCTGGTCACCAAGATGTCACAACGACCATGAAATATGCTCGTAAAATTGACCCGAATATGATAGAGAAAATACGTTCGTGCGGCACCAGTTTCCGTCCGGTAAAATAAGAGCTTTTTTCCGGTCGAAAAGAAGCAGCGTTCAAGGACATAAATACTGCTTCTTTTTTTGTATATTCGTATTAAGTTAGGAACGCGCGCGTAGGGAGAAAATTCGTGCGCCCCTGTAAATACACGAACACTCGTTGAAAAAATTGGCGTGTTCGTGCTAAAAGATTTTTATTTTATTCCGTTTTTCCGGTCTATAAAATCATAAATCGCTGTAAATAAGCCAGATAGCGACGAAAGATAGCAAAATCTTTCGTCTTTTCCCTCTGGAGAGCCCCAACCGCCCTGCTTAATTTGCCCAAAATCGGCTCTTTTTGAGCGGAATATGCAGTCAACACTTTCAACTTATTGCCGAAGTCGGCTCAAATCTTTAGGACGAAAGTCTCACTCATTTTCTTACATCACAAGTCGCATTTTGTGCATGAAATTGATAGGTCTCCACTATTCCAAAATAACCTCAAAAGTCACCTCATTTTTCGCGCGTAATAGTCTTCCATTTTTGAGCGCCGAAAGTCTTCTCTTTTTGCGACCTCAAAAGTCTCCGTTTACTCTCCGACCTCGCGAGTCTTCAACCGCTCCGCGCATCTCACAAGTCCGCTTGCGCTCGCGCGCCTTTGAGGTCTTCTATAAACAAAACTACCGCACGTTTCATCACGAAAAGCGCGGTAGCGACGAAAAGGGAACCGTCAAAGTGAATTAGATAGTAAACGACAAACGCCTCACACCTCGTTTGTGTATGATAGTTCAATTAACATCCTCTCTGCCAGCGGTACATACCATGTGCGGACTTCATCAGCGGTGGGAGTATGTCCTCCGGGGAAATGGAATGAACGGTTGTAGTGCTCTAAGAAGAGCGATTCGAAATGCGCTAAAGTGTCTTGCTCACCGAATAATCCCCACACTTGATCGCTGAATTGAGGATTGCAGTTATCGAATTGAGTTGCCTCCAGTGCAGCAAACTCTTCAACCAAGGCTTCATCTATAACGAATGATTGCTTGCCATCCTTGCGCGGCGATTTATACTCGTGCTGACCTATGCGCTGCTTTAGGAACTCTGACATTCGAAAATGCGGATTACCAAGCAAAGCAGGAATGTCCACAACAGGAGCAATCATCTGCGCGTAGAAAGAGCCACAACTATTCCCTACGAGCAAATCGGGCTTTTCTCGGTCAGTTAGTTCGCGAATGAAACGTAGCGAGTCCTGCGGATGCATGGGCAAGTCCGGTGTCAGTACATCGGCACGCCCTGCGAATACTTCGCGTAATGCAATTGCCGGAACACATTGTCCGCTTGCGTAAAAGCCATGTAGGAATAGTATTTTTTTCATTTCACTCGCAGGGTCTTTAGCAAAGCCTTTTGTTCGTCCGCGATACGGAAACTCTCAACGGCTTTCTGGATGGTTTTGTTGTGTGTATGTTTAAATTATT
This sequence comes from uncultured Bacteroidales bacterium, assembly GCA_937910305.1. Taxonomy (GTDB): domain Bacteria; phylum Bacteroidota; class Bacteroidia; order Bacteroidales; family Paludibacteraceae; genus Colicola. The sequence goes on from CALEPS010000015.1 coordinate 48,886, forward strand.
CTTGTTTAAATTTTTATATATTTTTTTAAGTTCTAGAATATTTTTGGGAGGAATATAATCTTTTTTATTTAAATAACTCATATCAGTATTGGTTATTATATCATTATTCACAGATTTTCTTTTTTCTCTCATTAAATTAATAAAATTATCAATTTCGTAAATATAACTTTCATCCTCTTTTGTGTTAATATTATTATTTCTTATTCTTTCCAATCGCTCAATGTCTTTATTCATTACTCTTATAAAATCTTCTTTTTCTTTAGTATTTCTTTCGTAATTGAAAAAATTGGTTTTGTTTGGGGATTCGATTATATCATTTATTTCACTGTTTATATTATTTATATCACTTATTTTATTTAAATTAAATTCTTCGTTATTTAAATCACTTTCTTTCTCGTTGTTATTTGAATTACTAATATTTACTAAATTATTATTGTTTTCATTACTCTCAAATGTATTGTTATTTTCTAGGGTGTTATTAGTAATATTATTTTTTTCATTAATTATTCGATTTGATTTAGAAGTATTTGAATAAACAAAACTATAATTTTTATTTGAATTTTTTTGATTTGTTGCTTTATTGTGTTTTAAATCTTTTATTTCTATTTTATTTAAATTATTATATTTTTTTTCTTCCTTTATTATTTTTAAACTTTCGTCCTTTTCTTGCTGTTCTTTTTTTATTTCAATATTGTTTTTATCTTCTTCTTTTTCTTTAGTTATTTTATCTAGTAAAATTTGTTCATTTTTTTCTTCTGAATTTTCATTTTTTTTATTTTCATTACTTTCAATAATACTATCTTTATTATTTATAATTATATTTTTATTTTCAGATGAATTTTTTTCTTCTTGAATTAATCCATTCATATTTCTATTACTATTTTTATTTCTTCCTGTTTTATTTGTCGGGAACTCACTCGTATTTTCGTTATCCATTCCTTCTTCAACTTCTTCAATTTCTTCTGTTATTATATTATTTTTCCTTTTTAAATATTTTGATTTATCTCCATCTCCTTTTAATACTTCGCATCTTTCAGCATCTTCATTTTCTTCTTCTTCCTCATTATTATTAGAATTTATATTATTTACTTCTTCATCCTCTTGTTCTTCATTCTCTTCATTTTGTCTATTTATCGATTTTTCTTGTTCTATTTCTTCATTATCATTTTCTATTTCGTTTTCTTCTTCTTTTTCGTAATTTATGTTATTAATATTTTTTTCTTCATTTTCTTCTACGACATATTCTTCGCTTATTTTTTGATTTGTATTTGTTTCTTTATTATTATTATTTATTATATCATTTTTTTCATTTATATTTTTTAGGGGATTTTCGTTTTTATTTAAATTAAGAATTTCTTGTTTAAGAGATAATATTTCTTGTTTTGTTATTTTTTCATTGTCATCTGTTTTGTTGTGAATGACTAATTCGTTTTCGTCATCTGTGTTGTTATCTTTATTCATCATTTTATTTTGATTTAAATTGTTTGTGTTTAATTCATCATTGTCATTATTTTTATTATCCTTTTTGCTCAAAAATTTTTGATATTCTTTATATTTATTGAAATTATTATTTTGACTTGTTGAAATTTGATTAAAAAGATTTGAATCTTCTTTAGAAATATTGGGAGAAGGTTGGCTTTTATTCATATTTAAGTTTACATTTTTAATCATTTTTTCCATAATAGATAAAAAATGTTCTCCATTATTTATATTATTACTTTCTTTATTTTCTTCCTTTTTATCTTCAAATATTTTCTTTTTTTCATTTTCATTATCTTTATTTTCTGTGAATTCAATTCCTCCTTTTGCATTGAGGATGATATGATTTTGTTTTATTGGAGAAATATCTTCAATTTTATTTTCATTTTCATATGTAATATTTGTATTTATTATATTACATTGCTCTTCATTATCATGATTAGTATTGTATCTATCTTCGGTAAATGAATGATTTGATACATTTATATTCTTCCCTACATTTTGGGATAAATTTGTTTTTTTTGTATAAACTATATTATGTCTTTTGAAATTGTTACCAGCTGCTGGCAGACGATGCCCTTGAGCATCTGGGCCAGC